>CALGRI010000087.1 GCA_937880875.1 uncultured Pseudomonadota bacterium | reverse complement strand
ATTATTTGTCATCCTCCTGGCTGCAGAAGTATTCAATGGTTTTCTGGGCACAGGTTCTGCAATACCCAAGTTTTTCATTCATGGTATAAGTCATTCGGTCATAGAGCTTTTGATTTTCTTCATTGGTCCTGTTGGCAAGGGCACCGATTAATGAACCAGCTCCGGCTATGTCAGATTTAAGCCTGACATCGGTAATCGCCTTAACCAGTTCAAGATTATCCATGAAATCATAGTTTGCATCCACAGAAAGCTTTTGTCCATAAATCTTTCTGATAGAATTTCTAAAAGAGGCCCTTTGCTCCTCAGTCTTCAAACCAAGCCGTTCTTCAACATTTTTAATATATCGTTCATCTATTTTAAGTGCTTTAAGTTCGCCGGTCTGGGGATCCTTATATTTCCACATCATGTCAGGACCTAAGTGTTCTGCATCAACACCAATGATCATGTTTACATAATTCAACACATCTTTTTTAATTGCCAAAGGCTCATCCATATAGGCATTGAACATTTCAGTCATAATTCTTTCACGATAAAGGCCCCTTGCAATTTTCAAATCTTCCTTGAATTTTGCCCGGTCAGAAGGTTCCTGGACATAATCAAGAACAGTTCTTTCAAGGGCATTAAAAATATCTAAGGCAAACATACACTGACCTTCATTGGTTTCAGAACTCTCCAATAAAAGCTGTACTGCCCGGCCAAGATTTCTTTGCCCCATGCCTTTCTGCCCAAACCGTTTGGTGATATCTGTGTCCTGGTTCAGCATATCAATCACTTCGGCAAGGGTTTTAAGACTTTTTTCTCCGGCCACCTCTCCTGCTGCAAGTTTCATAATTTCAATGGGGGTTAACTTGTCAGATCTGGGCAATCTTGTCAGAACCACACCCACAGAAGCTGCATAATTCAGATTTGGGTCCTGGTGCAACACTTTTGAATCAAGGGATCTTTTTGTATCTGTGCCAATGGCATACTCAGTTAATGTTTTCTGGATCTTATAATCTGTATTATGTGCAACATAGCAGATTCTGCACCGGTCAACTATCGGTGCTTCTTCTTTTTCGGAAAGGAAGGTGTCAAATTCAGAATTATTGCTGGTGGCGATAATCAGCGTGTCAATGGGCCACTTGAACCCGTCCATTTCAATCATCCGGTTTTGAATCACCCCAAGATAAACCTGAACCAGATCTTTTTTATTTTTATAAATCTCGTCACTGAAATGGATGCCGCCGCCCGCAACCCTCGCCAATGCCCCTCTTCTTAAATCAAATCGATACGGGTTGTTTGAATCTGAAATATGAAGCAGCCTTTGAATAGATTCTTCTCCCATGAGATCCACAGCAGATGAGGTAATCTTATCCTTTGCAGGATATTTGCCTGTTATTGTGCCCAGACTTTCAATTAATGGAACCGGTGTAATTTCAATAAAGGACAGCATCTTTGTAATATCATTGTTTGTATACTCCCGGATCTGATTAAAGATATAAGCGGAACAAGCACCCAAAGGACGATATTTATCATAAAGGTCCTCTATCTGTTTTTCAGTAAATTTAAATTTTTTGGAAAAAAACTCTTTAGACTGGTCTTGGGTTTCATAAAGACTCATGGCCAGAATCATGGGATCTTCATAAGTCTGGGATTCAATAAAGTTAATCTTGCCATAGCCTCCAATCTGATCCAGATTAATAAACCTGAATGTATGTTTTCTATTTTGGGGGATACTTAGGAATTCTCTGTATCGCGCACAAAGGTAATCAACAAAAAAAGTTTTCCCATTGCCGGGTTCACCCACCAGGACAAAGGCCATTTCCCTTGAAGAACCGCCTTCTGAAGCATCTTTCACAAATGAAACAAAACTGTTTATTTCATCGTACATCCCCACCAGATGTTTTTTCCCCTGGCTGAATAGATCAAACTGGTAGGTTGTTTTACCTTTAACTGTAATTTTTTGAATACCTGCATCAAGGATCATCCTTGCGACTCCCCCAAAGGCATCTTCAAATAATAACTTTCCTTTTTTAACTGCATCAACATGATAAATTAAGGATTTTTGATTTGTTTTGCCGGCCATTGTACCCTCCTCTGGGCAGCAAGGAGGCTTATGCTGCCATTCAAAATTAGTGGGAATTTCATTTTCTGCCAACGACAGAAAAATAAAATTTAGTTAGAAATTACATTACCATTGATCAATATGAGCGCAGCGAATTACGATTTGTATTTGTGCTTGTTTTTAAATATAACAATATAAAAAAATAGAGTCAAATAATTTACTCACTATCTGGATATTCGCCATAAGAAATTTTGTATAACCCGTTCCAGGCTGATCGCCTTACGTCCGCTGGATGGACACATTGCTAAAAGCTTTTTAACAGATGTTTTCCCAAAACAAGGTCTTCTTGTGTGGTGATTTTAATATTCATTTTAGACCCGCTTACAATAACCACCTTATCACCTAAATGCTCTATTAGTGAAGCATCATCGGTCCCTGAAAAAGAAGTTTTAATGGCATAATCAAATGCCCGCATAATCAAGTCCAGTTTAAATGTCTGGGGTGTTTGTGCTGTATAGAGGAACTGCCTGCTCAATGTTTTTTGAATACTTGAATCCGGGCAGACCTGTTTAACAGTATCTGTTATTTTAACAGCCGGAATACAGGCACCATATTCAATGGTCTTCTGGATACACTCTTTAATTATATTTTGATTTATAAAAGGCCGGACACCATCATGAATCAATACAATGGCTTCTTTATCAGGATTTATTCTATCGCGGACTCTTTTCAAGCCATTTAAGACAGAGTCTTGTCTTTCTTTTCCACCTTCAACCAGATGAATCTTTTTTGCAAAGTCAAACGGATCAATAATATATTTTTTACAATACTCCTGGTCTTGTTCTGGAATAACCAGGACAATTTCACGAACTTGATCACAGGTATCAAAGGCCATTATGGTTCGCGCAAGAATAGGTATTTTGTCCAGATAAAGATATTGCTTTTTAGTCTTTGACCCCATTCGCAAGCCCATACCTGCGGCAACAATTATGGCAAAATTTTGGGATTGATGCATTTTAACTTAAATAAGACAATTCTTTTGGCAGGGGAATTCCCTTACCCATATGGTCTTCTCCATAATTAACTGCTGCAAGAATTTTCAGATCCTTTAATGCCCGCAAATCACCTTTAAATTGAACGATTTCGACATCTTCTTTTTTTATTTTTCCACCAGCCCATTGAATATCCAGGACACTTGCAGCATCAAAAATATCATTATTTACAAGCATCTTTACTTCGCCGCCATAATGCTGAACAATTTTAGCCACTAAAAGACTTGGACGACTATGAAATCCACGATCTTTTGGTATTCCAACATCAATTACAGCAGTTTCCATGTTTTCATTCAATATTCTTGCTGCCAGAGCTTTTCCTGAAGACAAAAACTTCCAGGCATAAAACAAGCCGAAATTAACGGCCCGGTCCAGCAAAACATCTGGATCAATAACATCGGATAAAGATCCACTGACAGTTTTATATACATCTTTAAACCCGATATCATATAAATGACGTTCATAAAAATGCAATAAACTCCCCGTTACCTGGAGCATATGAAGTACAATGGAAAAATGACTTCTCAGTTGTTCAAGCTTTAAGTTTTCTGATGATGACTTTGTATTTACAACATAGGAATCAAAGGACGACTGGATATTATGAATCAACATTTCATATCGCCTGACAATGACCTCATTGATTTGATCCGGCACAAGTTCCTTTATTTTTTTTAAATCATATCGCTCATAAAATTCAAACTGATCAAATTCTTTAACAATTTCTAAAAATTCACTGGCAATCCGAGTCAGGTTTTCTTTTTGCTGGTCTTTGGAATTAAAATCATCAATATTGTGATCCAGCTGCTGCACAGATGAAATCCCCGGAAAATAACTAATATCATACCTTGTAACCGGTATGTTTATATTAAGACGATGGGCTTCCTCTAAAATTACAGGAGTAGCAAATTTTATAGATTCCTGTAAGATTTTTAGTGTATCAAATGCTTCAAGTTTAAATGTCTCATGATTATTATCTTCAAAGGAATAAAATTTAAACCGATTGAGAATATGCCTTTGGGAATAGCAGGCCATTGAAAGATGCCTGATTGTTGCAGATAATTCACGATAAAAAACCCATTCTTTATTTTTTTTTGCTCCATGAAAATCTAAAAAATCTTCAAGAATATGGGAAGTTGAAATAAGCTTTGAGTATATTTTTTTTGTAAAGAGGTACTCGTCATCATCAAGTTCAAAAACGAATAAAATACATTTTAAGTATTCAAAGGAAAAAATATTGGCTTTTTCCTTAAAAGAGATGTCGCAAGTAAAATTCATAATCCATTTTCCAACATTAAAATAAAGATTCGGCCTGACCAGTTGATAAGCCGAATTTTGTTATCTGCTCTTGTTACCGCAAACAGATCAACGATCATTCATCTTGGATGTACGTTACCGCACACCTCATGCGACCTACCCGAAAACTTGGGCGGACAACCCTCAAACATTTCCCTATTTGGTCTTGCACCGGACGGGGTTTACCAAGCTTTTCCAGTCACCTGGAAAACTGGTGCGCTCTTACCGCACCGTTTCACCCTTACCTGGATCGGATATACCGACCCGGGCGGTCTACTCTCTGTTGCACTTTCCTTCACGTCACCGTGACTCCACGTTATGGAGCGTCCTGTCCTGTGGTGTTCGGACTTTCCTCCAGGTTTAAAAACCCAGCGATCGTTTTGCCTGGTCAGGCCGAATTTTCATATATTTATATGATAAAGCATTCTACTGCATTGCGGGCAGGAAATCAATGAATTACCACGCTGTATTTCAATATATAATTGAGGTGGTATGTTCATAAAGCACCCCATACACACCGCGTCTTCCACATATACAACTGCCGAGCCATTATTCATTTTTGATACTTTTGCAAACCTGTTCATCAATGAAGGTTCTATGGTTTTGCTGATTTCATTCTGTTGGGCAATATATTCATCAAGAAGCTCTCTATCCTCAATAGATTTTTTTTCAATATCTTTTTGTTCGGCTTCTATTTGATCCTTAAGAAGATGGAATTCTTTTTCACTTTCCTGAACAATTTTTCCTATTTCTTCTTTTTCATCAAGCAGTTCCAATAATTCAGTTTCCAAAATATCTTTGCGTTTTTTATTATCGTCCACTTCTCTTAAAAAAAGATTATATTCCTTATTGGTCTTTACCATCCTCAATTTTTCATTGCTTTTAATAATCCGGTCATCAACAACTTGAATTTCTCTTTCAATATCCCGGCAAGCTTCCGTGGCACGCAAAAGATGTTCTTTGTTTTCTTCTAGGGCATTTCCAAACTGGTTTAATTTTGCGTTTAATTTTTCTTTTTCCTTTTCAACCTTAATCAAAACAGCATTAAGCCTGACAATCTGTGTCTCAGCTTTCTGAAGTTTGACCAGGGCTTCTATATCCGGTTTAGTGGGAATATCATCATTCATAATATTTTATCCTTAAACTATAATAAATGGATCTTTTTCTTTTGTAAACTTTTCTATCTTTATATTCAGTCCGGCTTTGTGAATCGCCTGACCTAATTTGTCAAACAGCAGATCAACAGCCATATGTTCAGAACCAAAGTGACCAACATCAATCAGACCCTTTGAATATTCTTCAACACGTCTTGCTTCATGATATTTAATATCGCCTGTGATATATACATCTGCCTTTGATCTTAAAAATTCATCAAGTAGAGAACCTCCGCTGCCAGTACAGACGGCAACGCAACTTACAGGCAAATCCAAATCTCCTGTTACTCGAAGATGGCTCAAAGCAAGCTTTTCTTTTATTTGATGAACCACCTGTTTAAGTGGCTCTTGGGATTTAAGGTATCCGATTCTGCCCATGCCGATCATTTCATCTAATGGAATTAATGAAGAATTCTCCATAAAAAAAACTTTTGTTTTTCTCAGGCCAATCTTTGTTGCAAAATAATCATTTAAACCATCATTGGCCTTGTCAAGATTTGTATGGGCAGAGAGGATACTGATACCATATCTTGCAGCAATTTCAATGGCACTGCCAGGCATTTTATTAAAATCAATGGATTTTTCCGGCTGGATCATTAAGGGATGGTGGGTGAGCACAAGATCACAATGGGCTTTTTTTGCAGCCGTCATCAAGGGCATGGAAACATCAAGGGCGATCATCACTTTTTTTACTTCCCAGTTCAAGTTGCCGACCTGAAGCCCTGAATTATCCCAGTCTTCGGCAATATCAAAAGGGGCAATAATATTAAGCAATTCCAGTATATCTTTTGTTTTCACCATTATAAACCCGGCTGCAAATAAAAAAAGCGTGGTATTTTACCACGCTTTTGATTTTGTATATCCACTCGATATTCTTCAGGCACATTCATATATAAATTGAATATCCTTTTTGGTTTTCACTTCCACTCATCAAACATGCCCTTACTATTTAATGGTGGGCCCACCTGGGTTCGAACCAGGGACCGACCGGTTATGAGCCGGTGGCTCTACCAAACTGAGCTATGGGCCCTTTTATTCACATAAACTTGCAATATATATAAAAAAACAAGTTTTGTGTCAAGATTTAATTCTCAACCAATATTAATTTTCAATAAAGGTTTTGAGTTTCTTACTTCTTGTCGGATGTCGCAGCTTTCTTAATGCTTTTGCTTCAATCTGACGAATACGCTCCCTTGTTACAGTAAAATCCTTGCCCACTTCTTCCAGGGTGTGGTCTGATTTTTCACCAATGCCAAACCTCATGCGAAGGACTTTTTCCTCCCGGGGTGTCAAAGTGGCCAGGATCTTCCTGGTTTGTTCTGCCAGGCTGAAATCAATGGCTGCATCCGAGGGAATGGCAAATTTTTTATCTTCTATAAAATCACCCAGATGGCTGTCTTCTTCCTCTCCAATAGGGGTTTCAAGAGAAATAGGTTCTTTTGCAATCTTTAAAACCCGTCGAACTTTTTCAATGGGGATTTCCATCTTTTCTGCGATTTCTTCCGGAGAGGGCTCCTTGCCCATTTCTTGCACAAGGTATCGGGATGTCCTAATCAGCTTGTTTATGGTTTCAATCATATGAACGGGGATCCTGATGGTTCTGGCCTGGTCTGCGATGGCTCTTGTGATGGCCTGCCTGATCCACCATGTGGCATATGTGGAAAATTTATATCCTCTTCTGTATTCAAATTTATCCACTGCCTTCATCAAACCGATGTTACCTTCCTGAATCAAATCAAGAAATTGTAATCCTCTGTTTGTATATTTTTTTGCAATACTGACCACCAGTCTTAAATTTGCCTTTACCAATTCTCTTTTTGCAAAATCAGCATCCCTGCGCCCTTTATCAATGGTATCCGTAATCTGTCTTAAAAATGTTGAATCTCCTTTTATGACATCTTTTCGTAAAGAAACCTGGTTTAAAAGGGAACAGATATCCTGGTATAATATTCTGGCCCGCTTCGGGCTAATATCAGACCTGCCAGATGCCCACTTTACAAAGGTCTTTTCATCGGAACCTTGATCAAGCATTGTTTTGGGTTTGACTTTAAAGGTTTTAGCACATTCTTCAAACAGCGCGTCCACTTTATCAAACCAGGCAATGGTGTTTCTAATGCTTTTTTCAATAGTATCAATAACATTGGATTCAAACCGCCATTTTTTTAATTCCTCAAATATGGTTTCCGTGTTATTAAAAATCTCGCTTGCGTAAGTCTCATATTTTTTAGATCTTTTTTTCTCCAGGAGCAACAGATCTCTTTTCCCCAGGTTTTCCCGGTGAATATCTTTTATTATTTTTAAAGAGTTTAAAAATTTTTCCTGTTTGGAAACCTCATCAACAACTCCATCCCCTTCATCCACGTCTCTTAAAACATGCTTAGGCCGCACGGATTTTTTTTCCATCCTGGCACCATAAATAAAAAGCGTGGATAGTGCTATGGGACAGTCCAGCATGGTTCGCAGAATATTATGTTCCCCGCGCTCAATTTTTTTGGCAATTTCAATCTCACCTTCACGACTGAGTAAAGTAACCATCCCCATTTCCTTGAGATACATTTTCACAGGATCTGTAACAGCACCAAACTCAATATCAGAACTATCTTTTTTAGGTGAAAAAATGACTTTGGAAATTTCTTTTTTAATAGTTTCTTCATTCTTTTCTTTTCCAGAGGTTTTTCTAATTTTACCTTTAGCAACCTTTTTACCTGTTGTTTTTGCTGCTGTCTTAGCAGCTGTCTTAGTCGTTACTTTTGCAGGACTTTTTTTTGTGGCCTTTTTTATTTTTTCTTTTTCTTTATCCACAAGTTTTATCCCAAGCTCTTTAAGCTGCATAACAATATCTTCTATTTGTTCCAATGATTTTAAATCATCGGAAATTGCATCATTAATTTCGGCAAAAGAGAGGGAACCGGTTTTTTCACCTTTTTTAATCAATTTTTGTAATTCTTTTTTACTAATCACAACATTCTCTCCAGACGTATTTGTCTTTACTGCCATAAAATGCCTCCCAAAGGCTTAACTTAAAGTTATAATTGATCATGTAATTGCTGAATCTCTGCCTGCTTTTGTTTTAACAGGTCCATTAAATCAGAATCACAGCCCTTTTCCGCACTTATAATTTTAGTTGTTAAAGTGTTTTCCTGCTTTTTTCTTACTCTAATAATTCTATGGATTATAGACAAAGCAGTTTGATGAATATCCTGTTCTGAAAAAAAATCATCCATGGCATAGGAAGCAATAAGTTCCTGGTCCTCAGTATTTTCCATACCAGCCATAACATTTGTAATGAAGGCTTCTTTTTTGGGATCCATACTTATAATTTTCTGTGCCAGACGTTTTAATTTTTCAGAATAAAAACTATCTAAAACCTCTTTGTCTTTAATTTCACCTATGATTTCGGGATAGTTCAGCATCAGTGAAATCATCTGTTCTTCTCTTCGATCAGATTCAAGCTTAGCATCCTGTTTTTTTCCATCACTTAAAAAGGATTTTTCTCCTGGATGATTTAAATATTGTTCCCTGACCTTCTCCAAAACAGCTTTTTCATCTATATTCAGGGTTTCGGCAAGCTCTTTTACATATAAAGATCTTAATGCACTGTCTTGAATCAGAATCAAATGCTGTTTCATATCATCTAAAATTCTGATTCGTCCTTCCACAGACAGCCCATGTGTATCAATGGAAACCTGCAAGAGAAACTGCATCATGGTTTTGGCATTTAAAGCCAGTTCATTAAATGCTTTTTGCCCATGTTTCACTACATAGGAATCCGGGTCATTTCCTTGTGGAAGCACAAGGATTCTTGTATCAACACCCTCATTCATGAAAATTTTAACACTTCTTTTGGCAGCATTAATTCCAGCTGTATCAGAGTCAAAAACCAATACCATTCTGGAAGCATATCCTTTAAGTATCCTGACATGATCAGGAGTTAATGCCGTACCAAGACTTGCCACTGTATTTTTAATACCGTGTTGATAAAGGGATAAAAAATCAAAATATCCTTCAACAATGTAGACTAAACCTTGCTGCCGGCAAAATTGTTTTGCCGCATGTAGGCCGTAAAGGATACGACTTTTGTTATATACCGGAGTGTCAGGGGAATTCATATATTTTGGCATGGAATCATCCATCACCCTGCCGCCAAACCCTGCCACCTGCATATTTATATCAAAAATGGGAAACATGATACGGTTTCTAAACCTGTCATAATACCCATTATTCTGCTTTCTTTCTAAAATCAAACCGCTTTGGACGGCAATATTTTTAGAAATTTTCCGCTCTTTTAAAACCTTAACAATGGTATCCCAGTTATCTGGTGAAAACCCCAATCTGAACAGCTCAATCGTATCGTCTAAAATCCCTCTGCCTTTAAGGTATTGTCTTGCGATCTCCCCTTTCTTTGAGTTTTTTAGTTCATCAAAATAAGTTCCCATAACTATTTTATTCAACCGGAACAGATTCTCTTTAAGGTGAAGCTGTCTTTTTATTGCAGGATCAATTTCCTTGGTTTCTATTGTTATATTATACTTGCGGGCCATCATTTTTGCAGCCTCAGGAAACGTAATTCCATGATATTTCATTACATAGGACAATACATTTCCACCAGCACTGCAGCCAAAACAATGGAAGATCTGTTTGCTTGCATTTACAGAAAAAGAAGGAGTTTTTTCAGAGTGAAATGGGCATAAGCCAAAAAAATTTCTTCCAGATTTTTTTAAAATAACAGATTCTGAAATGACATCAACAATATCTGAAGTATTTAAAATCTCTGAAACTTTTTCCTCAGGAATATACATCTTGGCGGTGCTGACTCCAAAATTTAACGATTTATCAAGTAAAACAAGCTAAGTATTTAAAATTACATGTCAATAATTATCTTTATAGATAATTATTATTTTGCAATCCTGATGGCTTCTTTTAAATCAAGGGTTCCTTCATAAAGTGCCCTTCCGGTTATAACACCGGTAACACCATGGCTTTCTATTTCAAGAAGATTTTTAATATCCTGAAGGGTACTTACTCCACCGGATGCCACAATGGGTATTGACACAGCGCAAGCTAAAGCAGCTGTTTCTTCAATGTTAGGGCCGGTCTGCATGCCGTCCTTGTGTATATCAGTAAAATTGATTGCTGCAACACCGCAGGACTCAAATTCTTTTGCCAGATCAATGGCAAGAGTTTCAGACGTCCGGCTCCAACCTTCGACGGCAACCCTGCCATTTCTGGCATCAATCCCAACAACAATTTTATCTGGAAATAGTTTGCAGGCCTCTTTTACAAATCCTGGATGATAAAGCGCTTCACTTCCAATAATGACCTTTGACACACCTGCATCCAAATACATTTCAATGGTTGTAAGATCTCTGATACCGCCACCCACCTGTATGGGGACATTTATGCCGGCTAAAATATCCTGTATGGTTTTAAGATTTTTTACCTGTTTTGCAAAGGCACCATCAAGATCCACCACATGGATAAGACTTGCACCTTGAGCCTCCCATCTTTGAGCCATCATTACGGGATCATCCGAGTAATGAGTGGTATCTTCCATCCGGCCCTGTAACAGCCGGACACATTTGCCTTGTTTAATATCAACAGCCGGTATGATTAGCATTTCCGCTCACTGTATTTTTAATTTTTGTACCATTAGAAGTGAGTAAACAATTTTTAAAGACTTCCCTTGCTGGACAGGACACCGGAAATGCTTTCATCAGTTCTGGTGGCCATATGCAAAGATTTTCCAAAGGCTTTAAAAATCGATTCAAGGACATGATGCTCATTTTCACCATAATACGAATTAATATGAAGGTTGATGGCCCCTTGAACACAAAATGCCTGAAAAAATTCTTTGGCAAGATAGGCATCAAACGTTCCTTTCACTTTAAGATCGCTTGGAAAATTGTAAACAAGATAGGGTCTGTTTGACACATCGATGGTAACTCTTGACAAGGCTTCATCCATTGGGACACAGCTATCTCCAAACCGGATAATCGATTTTTTATTTTCAAGCGCTTTTGAAAGCGCCTGCCCAAGAACCAGACCGATATCCTCAACTATGTGGTGATAATCAACGTCAAGGTCTCCTTTGGCAGTGATCTCAAGATCAAAAAAACCATGGACTGTGAAAGCTGTAAGCATATGGTCAAAAAAAGGAATTCCCGTTGAAATATCTGCCTTGCCTGAACCATCTAAATTAAAACCAATGTTTATCGCAGTCTCTTTTGTTTTTCGGGAAACGTTCGCCTTTCGATCCATAAGAAAATCCTTGAATTGCTTTCAGATCAGTTATAACCAACCCGTATATGAATAAACCCCATTAAAACTAATCCTCTAAAATACACAAATTAATTTTTTTTGTCAAATATTTTTTTGTTCAATATTTTTTTAATTAAATACAAATCTTTTATAAATTTAAGGACTTAATACAAAACCACCCTTTATTGTTAACAAACCTATTTGATCAATTTTATAACCCGCTTGAATTTATCACCCTGGGCAGCCCGCAACAATTCAAAAAATACCATTTCAACACAGGTAACCTGACCGCCGGACTGAACAATCCTCTGGATGCCGATTTCCTTGTTTTCTTTTGTTCTGGAAGAAACACAATCTGTGACCACCTGGACCTGACAGCCTTGTTTGTTGATCAAGTCATATCCCGTCTGAAATACACAGATATGGGTCTCAATGCCGGTTAAAAGGACCTGGGTTCTCCCGGCTTTTTTGAATTCTTCCATAAATCGAGGTTCACCACAGCATGAAAATGAAAATTTTTCAATGGGCGCATTGTCTGTCAAATATTTGGAAACAGCTTCTGTGGTTGGGCCTAAATTCTTTGGGATCTGTTCCATCCAGATGATAGGCACGCCAAGAATTTCCATCCCCTGAATCAGGTTCCCAAGTGATTTAAACAATTTATCTCTTTCGTGCATTAACTGGGCCAGCTGTCCTTGAACATCAATCAGCAGCAGTATGGTATTATCAATGGTAAACATCATCTTCCCCCTTTGAATAGGTTTATAAAAACATAATTTGTAATTCCTGTTATTTTTTGTTAATTTTAATACAACAAACAATGAATCAATACAAATAAATTTATTAAGGTATTGCCGGGCAAGCAAACTAGACCGACACTAAAGGGATTCAAATTACAGGAAAACAAATGAAAAAAAATCAGATCTCTTACAGCTTTAATGCAAAGCTTGATGCTGGTGGTTTACATCCTTTAATTCGAGCCACCAAAAAAGGGCAGATTTCTCTTAAACAATCCATGGATAACCAGTAAATGGATAGATTTAAAAAATATTTTTCCTGCCTGATGTTAATAGCCTTAACATTTTCATGCGCTGCCCATAAAGAAATAGACCATAAACTGCACATCCCACCACCAAAGACAGAATCGCACACCAGGGATACAGACCTGTATCAGCCCCCGATCAAAATATCAAAACAAAGAAACATTATAGCCCAGTATGCCGTTCAGAGCATTGGCGTTCCATATAAGTGGGGCGGCCAATCTCCAGAAACAGGATTTGATTGCAGCGGGCTGGCCAGTTACACCTATAAAAAAGCAGGAATTATTCTACCAAGGACTGCCAAAGCCCAGCTTGACACCGGACAATCTGTCGAAAAACACAGGTTACAGGTCGGAGATCTTGTCTTTTTTAAAGACCCTGAAAAAAAAGGCGGCTACCATGTTGGGATTTATCTTGGCGACGGCGTTTTAATCCATGCCCCTGGAAAAGGCAGCCACGTCAGCTTTGAAGAATTAAACAACCCCTATTTTAAACGTTATTATATCGGTTCGAGACGGTATTGGTAAATCATATAAAAAAAAGGTTTTGCAAAGAAAATTTCAAAATCTTCGCAAAACCTTAATTATATATGGTACCGAAGAGAGGACTTGAACCTCCACACCTCGCGGTACTAGATCCTAAGTCTAGCGTGTCTACCAATTCCACCACTTCGGCTGAACTCTCTGGTGTTGTCTGGTGCCGAAGGGGAGATTCGAACTCCCACAAGCATACGCTCGCCAGTCCCTGAAACTGGTGCGTCTACCAATTCCGCCACTTCGGCACTAAGCTGTCCTCTGCTGCCTTGTCCCAGGCAATTAAAGATTGCTTAAAAATGACAGTTAGGCTATATATATTCCTTTATAAATTTTGTCAAGATTATTGTTCCAAATTTAAAAGGTAACCATGGAATTAATTGAAAACATAGATCAAATTAACCATCCCTTTAAAAATACTGTCATTACCATAGGCAACTTTGATGGGGTTCATAAAGGTCATCAGAGCCTTTTTCGGCAAGTGATGGAAAAAGCAGAACAAATCAATGGAACATCTGTTGCCATGACCTTTGATCCTCACCCCTTAAAAG
This sequence comes from uncultured Pseudomonadota bacterium, assembly GCA_937880875.1. Lineage (GTDB taxonomy): Bacteria > Desulfobacterota > Desulfobacteria > Desulfobacterales > Desulfobacteraceae > Desulfobacula. The sequence continues at coordinate 13,098 of CALGRI010000087.1, read as the reverse complement.
CATTGGGAATTTCAGGGCCTGCCTTGATTACGAGACGAGACCAGAAAATCGAGCTCATTGAAAAGTGCGGAATCGACATATTATTGTGTATCCCATTTGATAAGGCATTTGCCGCCATTACTGCCCATGATTTTATTGAAAAAATTCTTGTGAATAAAATCGGGATGAAAGCGATCATTATTGGTGCAGACTATTTATTTGGAAAAGACAGGCAGGGGAATATTGAACTTTTAAAAAAAGAAAAAAGCCGACTGGGATTTGAAACCATTGTATCTCCCTGGATAAATAATACAGATTCAGGTCTGGAACGGATCAGCAGCACAAGAATACGTGAAATCGTCATGGAAGGAAAAGTTGATCAGGCCATGAAATACCTTGGCCGGCATTATCAAATCCGGGGGAAAGTTATCAAAGGCCGGAAACGTGGCGGAACCCAGCTGGGATTTCCCACGGCCAATATCAAACTTCATGATGAACTCTGCCCCAAAATAGGTGTTTATGCTGTCAATGTGGAAACGACCAAAGGCAATTTCTGGGGAGTTGCCAATATTGGATTCGCACCGACCTTTGGTGACCAGATGTTTACCATTGAAGTGCATATCCTTGATTTTAACCATGACATTTATGATACCAGAATCCGTGTCAATATGGTTAAAAAACTAAGGGACGAAAAAAAATTTTCCAGTATTCAGGAACTTTCCGAGCAGATTGAAAAAGATATTAAAATTACAAAGGACATATTAGAGAAAAATGGCTATTCGAAAAATCTTAACATATCCTGAAAAATCCTTATTGCAGCCATCTATTAAGGTTGACACCATTGATGAGGACATAAAAAATTTGATTGCCGACATGGGGGAAACCATGTTCAATGCACCGGGGGTTGGGCTTGCCAGCCCACAGGTAGGTGTAAACAAAAGGGTTATTGTTTATGATACAAATGCAGCAAATCCAGATAAGGATGACTCAGTTCAAGAATTTACAGCATTAATAAACCCTGAAATCATAGCTGGTTCCGGCAGTATTATTTCTGAAAAAGAGGCATGTTTAAGCGTTGTTGACTATAACTCAGATGTAAAACGATATGAAAAGGTGACAGTCCAGGCACTTGATATTGAAGGCAACCCGCTTGACTTTGAGGCACAGGGTGTTCTTGCAATCATCATGCAGCATGAAATCGATCATCTTGATGGCATTTTATTTATCGACAGGATCAGCGTCTTAAAAAGAACCATGTATAAAAAAAAGATCGCAAAAATGCAGGATGATCAGTGAGACACAGGACCCATATAATCTACATGGGAACACCTGATTTCAGTGTACCTGCTTTGCAGAAACTGGCAGCACAGGATTATTTTTTTATCAGCCTTGTGGTCACCCAGCCGGACAGGCCCAAAGGCCGTGGAAAAAAACTTGCACCCTCACCTGTCAAGACGGCTGCGCTGAAACTGGGCCTTGATGTTTTTCAACCAGAAAATCTCAATACAGAAGAAGCCAGAGACAAGCTTTTATCCCTTAATCCTGATTTTTTTGTTGTAGCAGCCTTTGGTCAGATCCTTTCCCAGGAAATTTTAAACATTCCTAAAATAATGCCCATTAATATCCATGCATCCCTTTTACCCAGATACAGGGGAGCATCTCCTATCCAGGCATCTATTCTGAACATGGACAGGGCAACCGGGGTTACCACCATGGTCATGGCAAAAAAAATGGATGCAGGTGACCTTTTGCTGTCATCTTCAACCCCTATATCTAAACAGGACACTGCCCAGGATATCCATGACAGACTGGGACTAATGGGTGCTGATCTTATTGTAGACACCCTTCATGCCATTATGGACAATCGTCTTGACCCAATTCCTCAGGATCATTCAAAGGCAACTTATGTAAAAATGCTACAAAAAGGCGATGGCAAAATTGACTGGAATCTTTCCAACGAGCAGATCTGTGCCCACATTAACGCCATGACCCCCTGGCCCGGAGCATTCACCCTTCTTGGGAATAAAATAATCAAAATTTATAAAGCCACTCCCTCTGATACGCCTTGCTCTGATATCCTGACCCGTCATGAGCCTGGCGTTATTTTTCAATGCGACAAAGAAGGGATTCATGTTGCCACGGGCAAAGGCTGCCTTATTATTCTGGAGCTTATGGGAACATCTGGGAAACGATTGAAGGCCAGACAATTTTTATGCGGCCACAAAATTGATCCTTTTGTAAGATTTGATCTTGCATGATTAAAGACCCCAGACACATAGCTGTAAACGTTCTGGTTTCCTGGGACAATTCATTTCATAACCTTGATAAAAGCCTGGAAAATCATTCAAAAGAGATATCCTCTCTTTCCAAAAATGATAGAAGCCTTTGCAATGCACTGATATTTGGTGTTCTTCGTCAACGCGAATCCATTGATTGGATCCTTCGCGCATTTTCAAATACACCTTTGGAAAAAATAAATATAATAACTTTATATTTACTAAGGGTAGCCCTTTTTCAAATTTTAAATATGGACAGGATTCCTGTCTTTGCCGCGATTAACACAATAGTTAATATTGCAAAAAAACTTTTAGACAAAAAAGCTGCTGGATTTATTAATGCAGTGTTAAGAAATGCAGCAGACAACTTTTCAAAGGTCCCTTTTCCAGACGCAAAAGATAATAGAGCCAAATTTATTTCTGTGAAATTTTCCCTGCCTTTATGGCTTTCCAAAAAATGGAACCATGCCTTTGGATTTGAAAAAACATGCTTGCTTTGCAAACAAATCAATACCATTCCTCAGATCACGCTGAGAACCAATACTTTAAAAAGTGATAGGCAATCCCTTGCCAAAAGCCTTTCTTTAGTCGCAGAAAACATCCAACTGACTGATTATGCTTCACAGGGAATCAGCTTTACCAACCCCAGTATACCTATCCATGAATTTGAAGCATTTAAACTTGGATTATTTCAAGTCCAGGACGAAGCAACACAGATTGTCTCCCAGTTTCTGGCACCCGAACCAGGAGAGAAAATTCTGGATGTCTGTGCAGGTCTTGGAGGAAAAACAGGGCATATTGCCCAGCTCATGGAAAACAAAGGGATAATTATTGCGGCAGATATTGAATCTAAAAAACTTGAATCTCTTCAATTGGAATCAAAAAGGCTGGGCATTGATATTATCCAGACAAAACCTTTGAACTTGTTAAAAACCACTATTAAGGATTTTGACTCTTATTTTGACCGTGTCCTGATTGATGCCCCCTGTACAGGGCTTGGAGTAATCCGACGTAATCCTGACACAAAATGGAAACGCTCAAAAAATGATATTGCCCGGCTTTCAGCACAGCAAAAAAAAATGCTTAATGCTGCAGCAAACCTGGTTAAACCGGGCGGACTCCTTGTCTATGCCGTGTGTTCCTGTGAAAAAGAAGAAAATGAAGATGTTGTTTATACATTTTTAGAAAAAAGAAAAGATTTTTCAATTGATAAAGATTTTGAATCTGGTAATTATTATAAATTAAAAACCAGTTTAATATCCCGATTAATATCAGAGGAAGGATTTTTGAAAACATATCCTGATGCAAATAATATGGATGGTTTTTTTGCCGTACGACTAAAAAGGAAATCCAAAGATCCCAGGTGAAATCTTTTTTAAAATACGCACTTATTTTTTCAATGGCATTTCTCATTGCCGGCGCCATTGCCTATTACTCAGTCCGCCTTTTTACGCAAAGCGCAGATGAAATCATTTTGCCTGAATTAACCGGCAAAAACATTATATATGTTTTAGAAACCCTTACCAGCATGGGATTAAACGCAAAATTGTATGGGACCAATTATGATGATACGATTCCCAGGCATAATGTTCTTTCCCAGGACCCAAAGCCAGGTGCCACCATAAAAAAGGGCAGGGATGTCATTATTTATATTTCAAAAGGACCAAAAGAAAACAGCGTTCCGGATTTAAGACAAATCCCACTTAAACAGGCCTTGATTCTCCTTGAAAAAAATGAATTTAAAAAAAGATATGTCTCGTTTACCTATTCTTCAAAAACTCCAAAAGACCATATTATTGAACAGCATCCAGGCCCTTTCTCCTTTGCCTTAAAAGAATCTTTCTGCCATCTGCTTGTCAGCCGGGGAGCCAATCCCATAGGCATGGTTATGCCGGATATAAACGGATTACGACTGGAAAAAGCAGCTGCAATTATAAAGAATCACAATCTTCATATTTCAAAAATTATTTCAAAGAAGGACCTGAATCAGGATAAGGGAACTATTTTATCTTATACACCCCATTCCGGCAGCTATGTCACCGGGGACACACCCATAACCCTTGTTGTAAACAGCCCTGAAAACAATAAAACAATGGACCCGGATAAATTAAGCAGTGCCATCTTTTTAACCCATTCTTTAGGTCCCGGGTTTTTAAAACGACATGTCAGGGTTGAAACTGACATGTTCGGACCTATTATTGATCTTTACAATGAATATGTGAAACCAAACGAAGATATTAACATTTTAGTTCCTTCTGGAATTCATACTGAAATTAATATATTTATTGACCACAGGTTTGAAAAAACAATAATAATTGATCCTTGGAATGAGGATAACAATACAGGAGAATTACTATGGGAATCATCGCCCCTTCAATTCTATCAGCTGATTTTACCCGGCTTGGTGAAGAATTAACCAGTGTTGAAAAAGCAGGAGCTGACTGGATACATATTGATGTTATGGACGGAAAATTTGTACCCAATATCACCTATGGCCCCATTATTGTGGAAGCATGCAAAAGAGCTACCAACCTTGTTCTGGACGTTCACTTAATGATTGAAACACCAGACCTGATCATTCCCGAATTTGCAAAAGCCGGAGCCAGTTATATTTCAGTTCACCAGGAAGCCTGCCCCCACCTTCACAGAAGCCTGCAACTCATTAAAAGCTTTGGTGTAAAGGCTGGAGTGGCATTAAATCCGGCAACGCCGCTATCTTCTATAGAATGGGTTATAGATCAGCTTGATTTTGTTTTGATCATGAGTGTGAATCCAGGATTTGGTGGCCAGAAATTCATTGAATCAAGTATTGATAAAATAAAAGCCTTATCTAAACTGCTTAAAGAAAAAAATTCCAATGCCATTATCCAGGTGGATGGCGGGATCAATAACAGCACCATAAAAGCGGTCTCCATGGCAGGTGCCACCTCTTTTGTTGCAGGATCTGCAATCTTTAACACTGAAAACTACAAAGAAACCATTTCAAGTTTACGGCAAAATATGTAAAGGTTACAATCTAAAAAAACAAACCATAATGACACAATCTGATTCCCCTGAAAACACGGTTAATTACAGAATAATTTTTATTTTAACCCTGGTTCATTTTACCGGCGATTTTTATTCATCTTTTTTTACACCCTTATTACCCGCTTTTGTTGACAAGCTTGGGTTAACCCTTGCCCAGGTAGGTTTAATTACCGGAATGGTCAGGCTTCTTGCCTTTATTGTACAGCCTGTCACAGGCTATCTGGCAGATCGGTATGAAACAAGAAGTTTTGTTTTTGCAGGGCTTTTTTTCGCTTTTTTCTTTATTCCCTTTTCAGGAATTGCCCCAAATTTTTGGGTCTTACTTATCATCCTTTGTCTGGGTTCCATTGGATCATCCATGTTTCACCCCTCCACAACAGGAATGGTGCCATTATATTCAGGCAATCGCACCGGATTTTCTCTTTCAATTTTCAATACGGGCGGAACCCTTGCCTTTGCTGCTGGACCTATATTTATCACCTTGTATGTGACAAAGTTTGGTCTTGAACAAATGCCTTATACTATTATTATAGGAGCCATTGCCTTTTTTTTCTGTATAAAATATCTGCCGGCTCCTGTAAGCGAGAACCTCTCACACTTAGGATTTATAGGTTCCATTAAAGAAACCCTTGGCAAGGTATATAAATCCATCTTCCTGATATGGCTTACAATGGTACTTCGAGCTGTCACCGGGCAGACCTTTATGACTTTTATGCCTATTTATCTTACAGACAAAGGTCATGACCTTGTTTCTGTAGGATTTATTTTTTCTATCTTTATTATGGCTGGTACTTTCAGCGGCCTTCTGGCAGGCTATCTTGCTGACCGAACAGATATTAAAAAAATCTTTTTTATTTCCCATGCCTTGATGGCCCCTGCCCTTTTATTGTATCTCTATCTTCCTGGACCCTTTGTTTACCTTGGATCTTTTTTAGCCGGATTTGCTGCCCTGGCATCCCTTCCTCTTGGCGTTTTAATGGCCCAAAAATTAGCTCCTAAATCAAGATCCATGGTATCCAGCATCATGATGGGGCTTGCCTATGGCCTGGGAGGCGCCCTGTCGCCTTTTATTGGAAAACTTGCCGACATTTACGGTCTTGAAAATGTTCTTTTTTATTCCGCCTTTATACCCATTGTCTCCCTGCTGCCCATTTTAAAATTTCCTAGGATTAAATAGTGGTCGATGGAAAACCGCCAATTTCCCCCAATTTCTACGTTGGGCACAAATTTTACCACTTTCAATTAAGTAAGGTGTCCCCATAATATGTGTCCCCATAATATGAAGGTAATTCTGGTTCAACCGCCCCTGGAGGATTTTTATCTGACAAAAAAAAGAACCATCCCCTATGGACTTGCCTCCATTGCTGCATGCATCAGGGAAAAAGGCTTTGATGTTGAAATTCTTGATTCCCTTGCAACAGACAAATCAAAAACCATTGCATATCCTGATGAATTTTCTTTTCTTTTACCATTTTATGGCAAAAACGATGTCACTACTTTTTCCCTTTTCCATGAGTTTAAACATTTTGGATATTCTTATGAATATATCGGGAAAAAAATCAGGGAAAAACAACCTTTTATTGTGGGTATATCCTCTTTGTTTACTGCTTATTGTAATGAAGCATTAAAAACCGCTCAAACCATCAAAAAATTTTATCCCCATTGTAAAATAGTATTGGGCGGTCATCACCCCACCATATTTCCTGAAAAAGTATTAAACTGCCCTGAAATTGATTTTGTTCTGCAAGGAGAGGGTGAAACCTGCATGGGTCTGCTTTGCGAAGCATTAAAGAATGGTTCAGATTTAAAACAAATACCTGGAATTGCCTTTAAAAAAAACAATTCTATCCATATTTCGAATCCATCCTGGGTTACAGATATTAACGACCTTCCTCTGCCTGCCTCAGACCTGATCAATCATGATTATTACCAAAGGAAAAACAGGCTTTCCACCATGGTTGTTTCAAGCAGAGGATGCCCCATGCAGTGTTCATATTGTTCTGTATCTGCTTCATCATCCTATGCACCATTCAGACAGCGGAAAGTTGAGGATGTAATCAGGGAAATTGAGAACCAGGCCAAAATCCATGACATTGGATTTATTGATTTTGAAGATGAAAACCTGTGTTTAAACAAGTCATGGTTTATAGAGCTTTTCTCTCAGATAAAAAAGCTATTTGCAAATAAAAATGTCGAGCTTCGGGCCATGAACGGTCTTTATCCCCCTGCAATTGATGAAGACATCGTTTCTTTGATGAAAGCATCAGGGTTTAAGACCCTCAACCTTTCTTTGGGATCAACATCAAAAGAACAATTGAAAAAATTCAAACGGCCTGACGTAAGAGCCTCTTTTGAACATGCCCTTTTTCTTGCAAAAAAATATGACCTTGACTGTGTTTCATATATTATTGCTGCAGCACCTGGTCAAAGTGCACAAAGTTCTTTGGAAGATCTTTTATATCTGGCACAAAAAAGAACCCTTGCAGGATTATCGATTTATTATCCAGCACCAGGAAGCCTGGATTATCAGTTTTGTGAGGTAAATCATCTTCTGCCGGACAGCTTTTCCCTGATGCGGTCAACAGCACTGCCTTTAAATGATACAACATCAAGAATAGAAGCTGTGACCCTGTTAAGGCTTTCAAGAATCTTAAATTTTATAAAGCATTTGATTGACACAAAGGGTGAAATACCTGAATCCAAGCCTTTTTGTGGCCAAAAAAAACCCTTTTCCTTAGACAGACAGGCCTTATCAGAAGAACTGCTTCAATGGTTTCTCCATGATGAGAAAATCCGGGGAGTTTATCCAGGTGGTGAGATTTATACCCATGTTACAGATAGCAACCTGACTAAAAAATTTATTAAAAGAATAAAAACCATTCCCATTGCCGGCATAAAATGAGTGGGGTCTGGCTTGAGTGGGGTCAGGCTTGTGTTGTTGTCGTTATTTGAATAATGAGACAATCATATAAACCCCATCTAAAGCCCATAGGGTGTAAGACTTTCCCATCCATTTTCAGTTACAAGCAGGGTCTGCTCAAATTGTGCAGATAAGGATCCATCATTGGTGACGGCTGTCCACCGGTCTTCAAGCACATGGAGCTCTTTTTTGCCCAGATTGATCATAGGCTCAATGGTAAACACCATACCAGGAACAAGAGTGACACCTTTTCCCCTGGTTCCAAAATGAAGAACCTGGGGCTGCTCATGGAAATCAATGCCTACGCCATGACCAACAAACTCACGAACCACGGAACAGCCCTGGGACTCTGCATAACTTTGGATGGCATAACCGATATCGCCCAATGTTGCACCCGGGGCTATTGTTTCAATTCCTCTTTTTAAGGATTCGGCGGCCACACTCACGATTTTCTGTCCCTGTTTTGTCGGGGTTCCCACAAAAAAGGTTTTACTGGCATCAGCGTAATACCCGTCCAAAATGGGTGTGATATCCACATTGACAATGTCCCCACTCTTTAAGACACGATCGCCGGGAATGCCGTGACAGATAACCTCATTCACCGAAACACAGACACTTTTAGGAAAACCCCTGTAATTTAAAGGTGCTGGAATCGCCCCAGCCTTAATGGTTTCTTCATGTACAAAGGTATTAATCGCTTCTGTCTCAAGCCCAGGTTTTATCATTTTCTCCACCTGGTTGAGAATTGACATTAAAAGCTCTCCGCATTTTTTAATGCCTTGGATCTGGTGTGGATCTTTCAAACAAATATCATATCGATTTTTATATTCTTCCTTTAGACTGATTTCCATTTTTTTATTTCTGCAGCAGTTTTTATATTTTTTCCCGCTTCCACATGGACACAGGGTATTTCGCCCGACCTTCACAGGTTTGTTTTTCATTTATCTTGCACTCCCAGGGGATGTCCCCACAATGAATGGGGGTATGCATTTTCAATTCTAATTTTAATAATATCGCCAATAATGACATCTTTGGAAGGGAAATGCACAATTTTATTGGACTCAGTCCTTCCCACCATCTGCTCCATGTTCTTTGCGGCATGATCAAATCCATCCCTCTTCTTACCGCTTTTGCCTTCAACAAGAACATCCAATATTTTCCCGATCTGTTCCTTGTTCTTTTTTTCAGTATAATCTTCCTGTAATTCTAATAAATTATTTAATCTTTCTCGTTTTTCCTCCTCAACAACCTGCTGGGAAAACTTGGCTGCTGGCGCAGATGAGCGATCAGAATAGGCAAAAGCAAATATGGAATCAAACTGTATTTCACGCAAAAGATTCATTGTATCATTAAAATCTTCCTGGGTTTCATAAGGGAACCCCACAATGATATCTGTTGAAAGGGCAATATCAGGACATTCCTTTTTTAAGTTTAAAATTTGATCCATGTATTTCTCCCGGGTATAACCGCGGTTCATCTTTTTAAGGATTTTATTGGATCCAGACTGTATTGGCAGGTGAAGATGGTTGCAAACTTTATCCAGATCCCGGATGGCATAAATCAGGTCATTTGAAAGATCTTTAGGATGGGATGTCGCAAATCGGATTCTGTAAATTCCCTTTATTTCATTGACCTTAGCTAAAAGCTCTGGAAAAGAGATCTGGCCTTCTTTCTGGCCGTAGGAATTAACGTTCTGCCCTAACAGGGTAATTTCCTTAACACCTGTAGAAGCAAGCAAGGTGATCTCTTCTACAATGCTTTCCGGCAATCGGCTTCTTTCTCTGCCCCGGACATAGGGGACCACGCAATAAGTACAAAAATTATCACACCCCTGCATAATGGTTACAAATTTTGAGATTTTATTTTCACCAAAACAGGATGTATCTGGCAGGGCCTCATAAATCATGGAGGAATCTTCTATATCCACCACTTTTTGTTTGCCAGACTTAACCGCGTCAATTAGCTGGCCAAACCTTGAAAATGCCTGGGTACCCAGAACAATATCCAGATGCGGAACACGGGCAAAGGCTTTTTCACCCTCCTGCTGGGCAACACACCCGGCCATGACAGTGATCAGATGAGGCTTTTTCTTTTTTATTCTGGCAAATCTGCCCAAAAAACTGAATGCTTTTTCTTCTGCCTTGTGCCGGATCGAACAGGTATTGCAAACCACGATATCAGCCTTATCCATATCATCGGTTTTTTCAAACCCATAAGAATTTAAAATTGAGGCCAGTTTCTCAGAATCGTAGACATTCATCTGGCAGCCTATGGTATATATATAGGCATATCCGCTATACTTCATTAAACATGAAATCCTTTTTTAAATCTTCTATAATCATCTGGGCTGATTCCAGGCGATCCGGTGCAATGGCAAGCCTGATATGGCCTGTTTTAGGATCCAGGGTTGTTGCAATGGCCACACCTTCATGACCTTCAAAGATAAACCTGATAAATCCGATCCTGGTTTTATCAACCAGATATTCCTTATGAATTGTTTTCATATATTTCCAATAAGTCTTTGTTTAAGCCAGCTAATATATCATTTTTGTTTAAAACTTCAAATAGCTAATATAAACCCAAATCAATCACCTAATTTTTTTTATACTGCTCCAATTTAAATTTAATATCGCACCTTGGAATGAAAAAATACAAGGTACAATATATTGTGGTTGATTATTTTTGAATAAAAAAGAGGACTAACAGAGGATAATCCGGGGGAATTTTGAATCCTGAAAAGCCTTATGGCAATTTCCATAATGATAATTAGACTTAGCTGCAACCAATTAGTGTTTCAAGTTGATATATTCTATCAAAAAGTAGTTTGACTTTGTTTCCTGTTTTTTGAGGTAAGATCAGTTTTAGTAATCTTTTTCACCAAGTTTATTAATGTCTGAAAAAATATCTATAACACCTTTCTCTGTTAGAAAATATCCGTTCCCTGTCGAAGTATAAGATAGTACAACCAATTTTTTTAGAATTTCAGCTCTGCTTTTAGAATTAAAAAATCCATCTTTCAATTCTTTTGTAATTTCGATTAACTTGGAGGCAAAATTTTTATGAAATGTTGCAACTGGATTCCCTTGACGCAATGAAGTGAGTTGATTGACTATATCTTTGCATGTTCTTTCAATCACAAAATAAATAAACACTAATTCATCGGAGTATTCTATATTTAAAACTCTATTAAGCAATCCATGAATTCCAGAAAAATAATACATCATTTGATCAGGATTTTCACTTTCTATCATTTTCATTATAACAAAATCGAACTCGCTCTCTATTTTGATTCTATATTCTTTTGACATTTTCATTTGATTATCCTTCCAATAAATCTTCTATGCTTATTTTTTTTTTATTTTGTTCGTCGATATTGCAAGGGCTGTCCGAGCTTGCATCTAACCGACATTCCATGGCGTTCTCTTTTTGTCTTTTGCTATGGTATTCAGAGAAACTAACAATATTTGATTTTTGTTTTGGTTTTTCAAGCTGGAATCTGCCGTCACCTGTCTCTTTAAATAGCTCAACTGATATCTTATGATAATACAAGGTGCCATAATGCTTCACAAAATGAATAAATCCTCGCCTGATTCTTTTGTGCTTGTGAACAGCTTGTCTTGTGCAGTTTAGGATTTCGGCAACTTCTGTTGCATGAATAAATTCATTTAGTGGCTTTTTCAGCAGTAGCTCTTCTTTTCGTTGTTCTTCGGCTTTTTCAATCGCTTTCAGTGTTACAGGTGAGTAGAGCTTCTCACCACAACCTTTACATTGCTCAAATTCTGTATCTGGCACTGTAAAGTTACCAAGTATTTTGTCACTCACTTCAAGATTTCCTTTTATGGTCACAAATTTTTCAGAACAATCTATACACCGCATTATTTTCACCTTTTTAAATTTATTCGTGCACACTGTCTATTATGAGTAAATCTTCATTGAAATATAAATGAGTGTACACTTTTTCACCCAGGATATCGTCTGATTTATAAACATCGTATATCGCTGGTATTTCACCATAATAGTCATGAGGAGGTTTTTTTTTCATCGGCATTTGTTTTTTAAAATGTTTTGGTCTTAGTTTTAAAAAAAATGTTTCCAAATGACGCTGTCTCCACTCAAAAGCATCTTTAATTTGCGTCCAAACACGTGGATGGACTCTATAATAACCGTTTTCAATGGCTTCATGTATTTTTTGTATTTCATATTTGGGTTTAATTTTTAAACCTCACCATACCATTAAATATCAATATCGGTTGACAGTTGTCAACCCTTTAGAAAAATATCAATAGAAAAACCATCTATCTTTCAAAAGGTTTATCTGTTAGTGATTTTGAACCCGAGTTCAATAAACCCTAATTTAGCAATAATTGGAAATGGTGTAAAGAAAATTCAATAAACAGTTGCCGAGTTGTAGAAAGGACAAGACTAAAATATGCTTGCCTTAGCATTCTTAAAGTTATGAATGAAAATTGTTTTGCTTTGTATTGGTATCTTTAAGATTTTTCACTGTGGACTATCTATAAAGAAATTCCCTATGTGCTGAATTCAAAGGGGTGGACTATTATTAATATTCCTGAATTATATGGAGATTAGCCAGATACCACATCTATTGGTTAGAGAATCAACTCTAATATATAAATCACATTTTAACAAATTTAAAAGGATGGCATTTCCGCTAAATGGTAACGAATCGCTCTATTTATCGGAAATACAAATCCTGGTATTTCCGATAAATGATTTGTTCACTATTTTTTTAAATTTTATTGTCAGTGAAGGAAATCGGAAATTGACTTTATGATGATTTGCTTATATAAATTCTTTCTAAATCAATGGATACCATACTCAAATATTTTGAACCGGATCAGGACATTGTTACGCTTTTAGCCAAAGGGTTGGACT
>CALGRI010000086.1 GCA_937880875.1 uncultured Pseudomonadota bacterium | reverse complement strand
ACTTTCAGAAAACGCTGTCAGAATCATTGCCAAGCCCGACAATATTTGCTTATACTCTTGCCTCTTCTTTTCTGGGAGAAGCCGCTATATATTTCGACCTGACAGGAGAAAGTTTTGTGATTAATGAAGAGAAAACAAATGGACTCAAAGGGCTCCTTATGGCGCTTGAGATTATTGAATCCGGCGAATCAGATATAGTTCTCTGTGGGGTGTGCAATTCTGATATTAAAACAATCGATCCCAGTTCTCACATCATTAAACCAGGTTCCCTTTTCTTTGTCATTGAAAAAAAATCTCTTCATTCCTATGGAGCTATTAAATCGATATCACTGGAAAATATTTATTATCAAAATGACATTAAAATAACCGGACTTTATGATCTTGCTGAAAAATGCAGTAACCGGGAAATATGAAGATTACAAGGACTTGCAATATGAAAATGCAATTGATATATCCTACCTGGCCAAGACTTGCAAAACAAACCCAATTCCACCTCCCTCCCCATGGCCCGGTTGTTTTTGCTGCAACACTTCCGAAATATGTTGAGGTTGATTTCATTGATGAAAACGTCCAGAAAATTGAATATGATCCTGCCATTGATATTGCAGGGCTCTCGGTCATGCTGACATGTCAGCTTCCCCGGGCATTTGAAATTGCCGATCAATACAGGAAAATGGGAATCCCTGTACTGTTTGGCGGTATTGCCGTCATGCTTCATTCAGAAGAGGTCAAAAATCATGCGGACTCGGTGTTCCTTGGAGAATCGGAAGGACGTATGGAAGAAGTTTTCAAAGACTTCGAGCATAAAAGAATGAAAAAAGTCTATGATTACATGAATATTTTCCCTGAGATCAGTTTGATTAACACGGCAAAAAGAGATATTTTAAAAAGAGATCTGTATAATTACAGAGGTATCCAGATGCTTGATCTTGTCCACGCCTCCAGAGGATGCAGATTTAATTGTTTCCCCTGCTGTAACGGGTTTCTAGGTGGACGACTATTCAGACCCAGACCCGTTAAAACCGTTATAAAAGAGATGGAATCCATACCAAATAACCGGCTTTTTATTGTGGATAATTCTCTTGCACATGATAAAGCGTGGCTTATTGAACTATTCACAGCCATGAAACCGTTAAAGAAAAAATGGGTTTCCCACCCGCTGATGGATGATGATCAGGTCCTCAAGCTTGCTACCGAAGCCGGGTGCTGGTATGTCTACCAGGCAGTGTTTGATACGTCAGATATTATCAAAAACAGGGTTAAAAGGCTTCATGACCATGGTATCGGCGTGGAAGGCACCATTCTTTTGGGGACAGATGATCATGATGAAAAGTATATTAAAACCCTTGTTGATTTTCTGAGTCAAATAAAAATCGATCTGGCCGAATTTACAATTTTGACACCTTTTCCAAAGTCTCCTATACGAAAAAAATATAAAAGCGAAAAGCGTATCTTAAGTAATAGCTGGATTGATTACACTTGCGACAAGGTCGTTTTCCAACCTAAAAACATGTCTTGCGAAAAATTAGAAGAACTATATAACTATGCGTGGGATACATTTTATTCCAATGGTGGATACCAGACAAAAATGGGAGAATTGTTTTTCAAGGTCATAAAAAAAGAAATTCTTGATGGAACATACAGAAGATATAATCCACGGGAAAAGAGATCTTTCAAAAAAATCGAGACCCCATGAGCAAAATATTACTGATTTCCTCAAATACAACTACAGAACCGATGCCGGTTTATCCTCTGGGGATGGCATTGATTGCGTCTTCATTAGTTCAGAATGGGCATGAGGTTAAACAACTTGATCTGCTGTTTAACCTTGAGAACATATTATCTTCTGTGACCTGCTCCATTTTGGAATTTAACCCTGATTTTATAGGAATCTCCATTCGAAATATTGATACCGTTGATTCACTTTCTCCGGAGAACACCTGGTATCTTGCAGATGTTAAAGTTCTGGTTGAACATATCCGGAAAATTTCACAAAAACCTATCATTCTGGGAGGGCCTGCTTTTTCAATAATGCCTGAACAAATATTGAAATTTCTGAATGCTGATTTCGGGATTGTAGGAGAAGGTGAAATTTCGTTTAATAAACTGATTGATACCATCTCAAACGGTGTTGAAACAAAAAAAATCATATACCCCACTAAAACACCCATCACTCAAAATGGTTTTTTCTCTCCCCTTTATGAGAAAGAACTTGTGGCGTATTACTTTGATCAAAGCGGCATGTTAAGTTACCAGACAAAAAGAGGATGTCCGCATGGATGTAATTATTGTTCATACCCTTTGATAGAGGGGAACAAACTTCGGAACCAGACCCCTGAATTTGTTGTGGATAATCTAATCCGGTTGAAAAAAAACTTCAATGTTGACACATTATTTTTTACAGATTCAGTTTTTAATGACTGCCAGGGTCATTATCTTACGATTGCTGAACTAATGATCAAAAAAAAATGCAATATCAAATGGGCCGCCCATTTCAGACCTGAACATATAAAACAAAATGAGCTGAAACTCTTAAAAAATTCCGGTCTTTACGCCATGGAAGTCGGTTCAGATGCAGCTTGTGATGTGACTTTACAGGGGATAAACAAATCATTTAATTTTGAAGATATATTCAGCTTTAATGAAAATTGCATTAAAGCTGAAATCCCCTGTGCCCACTTTTTCATGTTTGGTGGGCCAAAAGAGACACGGGCAACTGTTCAGGAAGGATTAAAAAATATAGACCGGTTAAAAAAATGTGCTGTCTTTGTATTTTCAGGCATCCGAATCCTTCCGAAAACAGGACTATCTGAAATTGCCGTTAAGGAAGGAATCATTTCCAGCAACAACAATCTCTTAAAACCCTGCTATTACGTTTCTCCTCTTGTTGATAAGAACTGGATGGATATAAAAATCAAAGAAGCTTTCCACAAGAAAAAAGACCGGTTTTTCCCACCGGAAGAAGGCCAGATGAGGATGAGAGCACTAAAAATGTTTGGTTTCAGGGGATTGTTATGGGACATAGCTATAATTCCTAAAAATCGTAAAAAAAGGGAATTTGAAAACCAATGAAGACCAAAGCCCATGGGGGCTTATTTTAATCCTGTTCGGAGCCGGGATTCTGTCTGCCTTTCAGGTCGGCAAGGTGCCACCTGTCTTGTCAGATATCAGGCTTGATCTTGTTTCCCAGACAGGGTCGGAGAAGAGGGGACTTCTTGATAAGGAGGGGATAAAATATTTTCCTAGGAAAAATCATCACCCGGGTTCTTGTTTTCCCAGATAATATTATCAAGGATTTTCTTAAAATCGGGGGTGATATTCTCAAATTGTATGGCAATTCCGTTTTCTTCCACCCTGACTATCATTCCTTGAAGCTTGAAGGATTTATCAACCCCTGGAACGGAAAAAACAACCTTCACGATTTTCTTAGGTTCAAATTTCCCAGTGGTGTTGATGTAAAGACCACTGGCACTGATATCAATGGTATCGGTCTGAATAACCCTCTTACCAAACCCCACATCAATATCTGATTTGGCTTTTAGACGTTGATATTCCCTTTGTTTGCCGACTTGCCAGGTATTAAGGATTTCAAGAATCTCTTTTTGCTGACCATGGGTAAGATTGCGAACTCTTTTTATAATTTCATCCAGCATTTTACTATGGTTCCCGTTCTTTGTTTGTGGTAGTTATTCTGTATTAAAACACCTGTTTTCTATAAACCATTTCAAGCTGTTTAACAACCCAAATCCCCTGGATTATTCTCCGTACATATCGGTTATTAGTTTTCGTAACTGAGCGGCTTCTAAAGTCGATAACCGATCAATTTTCTTTTTTAATCTCAGTTTACTAATGGTCCGTATTTGATCAACTGCTATCTCTGCGTTTTTATTTGCACACCTGATCTTAAGACGGCTTCTCCATTGCGAATGTAACGTTGAGGTTAAAGGGCAAATAACAATAGTTTCTAAATATTTATTCATTTCATCCTGGCTAATGATTACAACCGGGCGTATTTTTTTTATTTCACTGCCTATTGAAGGATTGAGATCAGCAAAGTATATTTCATATCTTTTAAAATTCAAATTTTTCATCATCCAATCCATCATCAAGGGTTATGTCAAAATCATCCCAATTTTCTTTTTCATCCGCCATGGCCTTATAAGTATCTTCCCAGGAAAGCGTCTTGTCATCTTTCTTTCGAAGCAGAAGCCCCCTCTCTGTTTCTTCAAGCAAAAGGGATTGATTAAAACCATATTTTTGAAGAAGCAGTTTGGGTATGCGAATTCCTTTGGAATTTCCGATAGGGACTAATTTAATGTCTCTTGTACGGATTTGTTTTTCCATATTTTTTTCCTTGTACGATTGTTAAACCATTATGTGAGTATTGTAATTACATCATATAATAAAGTCAAGTCTATAATTATCGCCTCCTCGGCAAGATTCATTTCAGACTGGGCTTTCCCAGCCTTTCATAAATCATAGAATAGCAGGAGTATTCTTCTGATTTTTTAATTAAAATCCGACTCTATCTCTTGTGGCTGGGAAGAATACTATTCTGGTATCAGACATTCAACTGAGCCAAAACCATTTTAATTCGTGAAAATTTATTTACTTTGCCCCACAATATATATTACTGTAATTTTTATTTAAATTGACCATAATATTAAACGCATTATGGTGATTTTATAGTTTAGGAGTATGCAGACTAAAGGATATTGGAACCAGATAGAAGAGTACATCCAAGAACATTCTGATGCACAATTTAGTCATAG
The DNA here is from genome assembly GCA_937880875.1 of uncultured Pseudomonadota bacterium. Taxonomy (GTDB): domain Bacteria; phylum Desulfobacterota; class Desulfobacteria; order Desulfobacterales; family Desulfobacteraceae; genus Desulfobacula. The sequence continues at coordinate 296 of CALGRI010000086.1, read as the reverse complement.
CTTGTGCTCTGAATGTTCAGATGAACTTTATGGCAAGGAAGACTGGTATATAGAAATGAAAAACGAGGAAAGGCAAAAAGAATAATGGCCAAAACTTACAGTATTCTTGTCCTTATAATGCTCAATCTATTCTCTGTATAAATAAGTTACTGGAAAGAGCCTTGGCTGCAAAACAATAATGGTTATAGTCCCTTAAAAAAAAGAAAAAACATGGAAAAAGACAAGCTTAAATTTGACAAAAAGATCCTTGCCTTACGGGCACAAATTGATGAAATTGATTGGCAGATACTTTCCCT
>CALGRI010000085.1 GCA_937880875.1 uncultured Pseudomonadota bacterium | reverse complement strand
AAAAGGTTAACGCATTGATTTTAACTGGATTTGGTTTAAACTGTGATGATGAAACAGCCCATGTGTTTGAACTTGCCGGAGCCACATCCCATAAAGTTCATATTAACGCATTGGTTTCCGGGAAAATCAAGCTGGAAGATTTTCATATCCTTGCCTTTGGCGGAGGGTTTTCCTGGGGAGATGACCATGGCGCAGGTGTGATTCAGGCATTAAAGCTTAAAAATCACGTGGGCAGTGATTTGTTGTCCTTTGTGGATCAGGGAAAGCTTATCATTGGAATCTGTAACGGATTCCAGGCTTTGGTTAATTTAGGATTGTTGCCCGGGCTTGACAATGATTATACAAAACGAAGCGTATCCGTTACATTCAATGACTGCGGGAATTTTCGGGATCAATGGGTCCACCTGGCGGCAAATTTAAAAAGCCCCTGTGTATTTACAAAAGATATTCAAATGGCTGATTATCCGATTCGTCATGGAGAAGGAAAATTTATTGCAGACCAGAAAGTGATTGACACCCTTCTGGCCAACAACCAGGTGGTGTTTCAATACGCTGACACTGCTGGAGCTCCTGCAAAAGGAGCTTTTCCCTTAAATCCAAATGGTTCCATGGAGGATATTGCCGGCATTTGTGATCCTTCAGGCAAAATTTTCGGGTTGATGCCGCATCCTGAGGCGTATAATCATTTTACAAATCATCCTGACTGGACACGAAAGGTTCAAATTCTTAAGAGAGAGGGAAAACCCCTTGATCAGGAAATGACCATTGGGGTCAAATTGTTTAAAAACGGGGTTGATTATATTAAAGAATCTTTCTTTTAGAATCTGAGAGTCGGGAGAACCTGTGCTGGGAACAATTGTAAATTGCCTGACAATTATTGCAGGCAGCCTTATCGGAATTTTGTTTAGAAACGGAATCCCTGAAAAATATAACCAAACGGTGATGCAGGCCATTGGCCTTTCTGTTATTCTGATCGGGATAAAAAGTGCCCTTGGGTGTAATGACCTTTTGATCATTATTATCAGCCTTGCTTTAGGCTCTCTAATCGGGGAATGGATTGGTATTGAAAATTACCTTGAAAGACTGGGTAACTTTCTTGAAACCAAATTTTCAAAAAATTCCGCAAGTTTTTCAACGGGATTTGTCACTGCCTCATTAATGTATTGTGTGGGCTCCATGGCCATTGTGGGATCCCTTGAAAGCGGTCTTACCGGAAACCATGATACCTTGTTTGCCAAGGCAACCCTTGATGGTATTGTAAGTATCATTTTGAGTTCATCCCTGGGAATCGGCGTACTTTTTGCTGCCGTGCCCGTATTATTGTATCAAGGCTCCATCACCTTGATGGCAGGGCTTTTAAAACCATTGCTGGTTCCTGCTGTCATCAGCCAGATGTCTGCAACCGGAGGTCTTTTGATTATGGCATTAGGCTTAAATATGATAAGGGAAAAGAAACTTAAAGTAGGGAATATGCTGCCCGCTATTTTTATTCCTCTGATATATTTTTTTATTACAAATTTAAATTAACACAGGAAAAATTCTTTTTTACTCATATCCGATCATTTGAAGTCTTTAACAAGGCCTCTTCTTTTTTGGTATGTAAAGGAACGTGAATGAAAAATATCATACTCTATATCATTACCGTTATTGTATGGGGATCAACCTGGCTTGCCATTAAATATCAATTGGGTTCTGTGGACCCTATGGTATCCGTTGTTTATCGGTTTGGACTTGCCGCAGCACTGCTCATGTTTTTTTGCTATTTAAGAGGTCTGAATCTTAAGTTTTCACTTAAAGAACATTTGTTTATGGCGCTTTTAGGGGCCCTTTTGTTTTCTGTTAACTATTGGCTTGTCTATGTGGCGGAGTTATATCTGACAAGCGGTCTTGTCGCTGTCTTGTTTTCTTCAATTGTATTTATGAATATTGCCAATGGATCTTTCTTTCTTGGCACGACAGTTGAAAAGAAAATGATTGCCGGCGCAGTTCTGGGGATTATCGGGATCATCATGATTTTTATGCCTGAAATAAAGGCTTTTGATTTATCCGATAAAGGGGTATTTGGGCTTTCTATCGGGTTTATAAGTGTTATTCTGGCCTCATTCGGTAATATTACCTCGGCCAGAAATACAAAACATAATATTCCGGTGATTCAGGCAAATGCATTTGGAATGGGATATGGGACCATTCTCATGGCAGCGATAGCCTTATTTTCAGGCAAAGAGTTTTCTTTTGTGGTCTCTATCCCTTATATCAGCTCGCTATTTTATTTGTCTGTTTTTGGATCAATCATTGCATTTGGCAGTTACCTGACCCTTATCGGTTCCATAGGTGCGGACAAAGCCTCTTATACTATTATGATTGTTCCCGTGGTGGCATTGATTCTTTCATCATTTTTTGAAGGGTATTCCTGGAATTTTTCTGCGGTTCTGGGCATGTTTCTAGTTGTTGGCGGTAATTTTCTGGCCTTGAGTAGAAGGCGACTGTCTTCTGCTTGATCCCCTAATTTATTGTGGTTGCATATCCCAATTAAGATGTGCTAATTAGATTTGGTATGAAACAGTATTTAATAGATGGATTGCGGCTGACGGATTATCAAAAATTAAAGGCTTATCTGGATAAATATTTGGAATCGTCCCCCCTTGGTGGGATTTACTGGCTTGAATTGGACAGGGAATTGTTAACGCCCATTCAAAAAAGCCATGAAGGGTGTCATCCCCATGTCTTAGCCTTGATATTGGAAGCAACTTATTTGTCTTGTGAATTTCTGGTAAGAATTAAAAAAAATATAAAATGTGATTGCATGGGTTATGCAACAAGGGAGCAGCGTGACTGGATCATTGATCAGGCCGATGCAATTATTGAAAAACTTGGTATTTGTATTTAGTATAGTTATAGGAAATTTAAATGCTTAAAATTATTCCACTCGGTGGGCTTGGCGAAATAGGTCTCAATATGATGGTGATTGAATATGACGAGGTCATGTTTATCATTGATGCCGGACTTATGTTCCCTGAAGACTACATGCTGGGTGTGGATATTGTGATTCCGGCCTTGGATTATATCAGAGAAAATCGTGACAAGATCCATGGCATTATCATTACCCATGCCCATGAGGACCATATCGGGGCGTTGCCATACCTTTTAAAGGAAATCAGGCTTCCTGTATATGGAACAGCCTTTACACTGGGGATTGTGAGAAATAAGCTTGTTGAGTTTGATCTCAATAAATATGTTGATTTAAACCTTGTGAATCCAGGCGAAACCCTTTCAATAGAACCCTTTGAAATAGAATTTATCCGTGTCAGCCACTCTACGATTGACGGTGTCGGGCTTGCCATCCAAACCCCTGAAGGTGTAATTGTTCATACTGGTGATTTTAGAATCAGTCATAACGCAGACAAGAGGAAGAACACTGATATTTCAAGTTTTGCAAGACTTGGAGAAAAAGGTGTTAAGGTTCTGATGTCGGATTCAACCAATGCTGAAGTCAGAGGGTATACAATGCCTGAGCAGGAAGTGGCAAAAAACCTTGAAAAACTGATTGCTGCTGCCAGTGGCAGGGTGATTGTTGCCTTGTTTGCCTCAAATGTATCCAGGATACAACAGGTGATTGATATAGCCGTCCGCAGCCATCGTAAGGTAATTTTTAATGGCCGGAGTATGGAGCAAATTATTGCAGTGGCAACTGACCTTGGGCACATTCAGTGCCCTTCCAATACCATACTGGATGTAAAACAGATTGGTAAATACAGGGATGATGAAGTTGTCATCATTACAACGGGCAGCCAGGGGGAGCCAATGTCAGCCCTGGTAAGGATGGCTTCCGGCACACACAAGCATATTAAGATTAAAAAGGGCGACAATGTGATTCTGTCATCCAAAGATATTCCGGGAAATGAAAAAGCCATTGCCAGCATTATCAACAAGCTGTACCGTAGAGGGGCAGAGGTGGTGTATTCAAAAATTGCTAATATCCATACATCTGGCCATGCCCATCAGGAAGAGCTTAAAATGATGCTGAATTTGATTAAACCTGAATATTTTATCCCTATTCATGGGGAATACCGGCATTTGGTGGTTCACGCAAGACTCGCCGAAAAACAGGGTATGCCCAGGGAAAATGTCATTGTGGCTGAGGATGGTGATGTTATTGTTTTTGATAAGGATGGTGGCAGGATAGAAGGCCACACACATACGGGTAGAATCCTTGTTGATGGTAAAGGGATCGGTGATGTAGGAAGAAGCGTTTTAAAGGAGAGACGGGAACTTTCTGAAGGCGGGCTTGTTGTTGTCACCATGGTCATTGATGAGGAGACAGGTGTGGTCCTTTACGGACCGGAATTGATTTCAAAAGGGTTTGTTTTTGATTCTGTCACAGGATACCTGGTTGATGATGCCCAGTGTGTTATTCTTGAAATTGTAGAAGAGATAGAACCCGGAACTGAAGCACGGATAGAACTTATCAGAAAAAAAATGCAAAAAGCCCTGAAACAATATTTTGCCTTTACCATAAACCGCAAACCCTTAATTGTACCGGTGATTATTGAAGTATGAAAAAAGAACTCTATGGCATACTACTTTTTTTTTCCATTGTATTAACTTCGGTCAGCTTTTTTTCCTATAATGTTGCAGATCCCTGTGTAGGGAACAATTTTTTCATCATTCCAGATAATATCCACAATGCTTTCGGGCTGTTAGGAGCCCATTTTGCCGGTTTTTTTATTTTTCTGTTCGGGTTGGGGGCGTTCTGGATTCCGCTTGTTTTAGGTTTTTGCAGCGTATGGCTTTTAAAGGGAAGATCTGTAAAAATAATCTTGCTCACCCTTTTGGGCGGTCTTTTCTTAATGATTTGTACGGGCGGCCTATTGTTTCTTTTTAAAGACGACTACCCGCTTTGGGGTACAACCATCTCTTCGGGTGGTATTATTGGTAATACCTTTACCTCATTTTTATTAAAATATGCCAATATTACAGGCTGTATTATTGTCCTGTTGTTTTTCCTGATCACGGGTTTTATTCTTGCTACTGGTATATCAGTTATTTCTCTGGGGCTGTTTTTAAGACAGAAAACCATTGAATTTTTAACAATCATGAGAGATGCTTTTCAGGAGTTTATTAATTTTTTTAAAGAAAAGTATAAAAATTGGAAAAAAAAAAGAGAACAGGCTAAAAAAGAAATTGATATTACCCCTGTTTTTATTAAAAAAGATATTCTTATTAAAATTCCGGAAAAGACTCTGGAAAGAGAGTTTCTGCAAGAGCCGGAAGACATTTTTGAGCCGACAATAGTGGAATTGGAAGAAGACGATTCAGAGTTTAAACCAGATGTGGAATTTAGCGATATCCGGGAAAAAGTTGAATTTAATCTCCCATTGATTTCATTCTTGGATGAGAAAAAAAAGGTTGAAAAAAACATTGATACAGAGCTGTTGAAAGAGAAAAGCAGAATTCTGGAAAGTAAACTCAATGACTTTAACGTATTCGGAGAGGTGGTTGAAATCCTGCCGGGTCCTGTCATCACAACCTTTGAATATCGGCCGGCATCTGGAATCAAAATCTCTAAGATCGCTGGTTTGTCTGATGATCTGGCCCTGGCCTTAAGTGCCATAAGCATTCGGATCGTAGCCCCCATTCCAGGCCGGGATGTCGTTGGAATTGAGATCCCAAATGAAGAAAGGGAAATCGTTAATTTAAGGGAACTAATGTCATCAAAAGAATTTGTCCAGTCAACATCAATGCTGACCCTGGGACTTGGAAAAGACCTTATGGGAAGGTCCGTGGTGACAAAAATGGATTCCATGCCCCATCTTCTGATCGCCGGTGCCACGGGAACAGGTAAGAGTGTCGGGTTAAATGCAATGATTATAAGCCTTTTGTACAAAGCCACTCCCGATGATGTTAAAATGATCATGATTGATCCCAAACGCATTGAGCTTTCTGTGTATAATGACATTCCCCATTTGATTTCTCCTGTGGTTACAGATATGAAAAAGGCAACCAATGCCCTTTTCTGGGCGGTCAGGGAGATGGAACGGCGGTATGAACTGCTGGAACAGACAGGGTTTAGAAATATTGTCCAGTATAACAATATGGTGAAGTCACAGATTAAGAAAAAGATTGAAGATCCAGATGAAGTCAATAAAGAGCAATTTAAAAAACTTCCCTATATTGTTGTCATTGTGGATGAACTGGCAGATCTCATGATGGTCTCATCAAAAGACGTGGAATTTGCATTGACAAGGCTTGCCCAGATGGCAAGGGCAGCAGGAATTCATCTGATTATTGCCACCCAGAGACCATCTGTTGATGTACTCACAGGAAGTATTAAAGCCAATTTCCCCACCCGGATTTCATTCCAGGTATCTTCCAAGGTTGATGCCAGAACTATTTTTGACGGCGGTGGACCTGAGAGTCTCCTGGGAAACGGGGATATGTTGTTCTGTCCTCCTGGGACAGGAAAACTTGTCAGGATTCAGTGTGCCTATATTTCTGAAAAAGAGATCGCTAGGGTGACTAAATTTTTAAGAGAGCAGAGATCCCCGGATTATATTGAAGATATTACAATAAGTGATGGCGATGATGACGATCAAGCCTTTGATGAGTCTGACTATGATGAAAAATATGATGAGGCTGTAGCCCTGGTGACCAAAACCAGACAGGCATCTATTTCTTTTGTTCAGCGCCGCCTTCGCATTGGCTATAACCGTGCTGCACGGCTGGTTGAAATCATGGAACATGAGGGGATTGTCGGCCCCCAGATCGGTTCAAAACCCAGAGAAATACTTGCCAGAAGCTATGATGAAGATTGATTTTGATGTATGGAATAGCATCAAGGGCTTTATGGATGGAGACGAAGCCCAAAGGCTTTACAGCATTGCGCTTAAAGCAGCAGTTAACGGACCTATCCTTGAAATTGGAAGTTATTGCGGTAAATCTGCCTATATTATCGGATCTGCATGCAAAACAAAAGATTCCATTCTCTTTTCCATTGATCACCATAAGGGATCAGAGGAACAGCAG
>CALGRI010000084.1 GCA_937880875.1 uncultured Pseudomonadota bacterium | reverse complement strand
CAGCATCTCTTTAACATGAGCCGGAACATCAAGGCCTTGTTTTTCCATTCTGTCAACTGCCTCTTTAACACCATAGGTATCCCAGATTTCAAAGGGACCCATTTCAAAATTGTATCCCCATTTCATGGAGTTGTCGATTTCAATGATGGTATCGGCAATTTCAGGAACTCTGTTGGCAGCATATAAAAAACTATTGGCAGCCATCTTCCAGGCAAATTCAGCACCTTTGTCATCCCCCTTGAGAACGCAGTCTACTTTTTCTTTTAAGGTGGCTTTCTTTTTTGCTTCATCAAGACATGGGAAACTGGGCCTTACCAGATCTTCATATTCCATGGTTAAGGGATTCAAGACTTTTCTGAGTTTTTTCCATTCCGGGGTAAGTTCGGTTTTGTAGAATCCTGCCCGGGTTTTATTACCCAAAAGATTTTTCTCAGCCATTTTCCCTACAAATTCAGGAAGGATCAACGCTTCTCTCTGCTCATCATTGGGGCACAGTTCATAGGAGTTTTTGCAGACATTAATCACCGTATCCAGGCCCACCAGATCAACTGTTTTAAAGATAGCTGTTCTAGGACGGCCAAGGGCAGGACCGAATATGGCATCCACTTCAGGGATGGTCATCTTGTCTTCAACCATGGCTTTCATGATGGCCCCAATACCCTGGATGCCGATGCGGTTGCCGACAAAGTTGGGCGTGTCTTTTGCCCATACAATACCTTTGCCCAGATTTTTCTCCCCAAATGCTGCAATAAATTCAAGAATTTCAGGAAGAGTATCTGCACCAGGGATCAGCTCTAAAAGGTGCATATAGCGAACAGGGTTGAAAAAATGGGTTCCCATGAAATGTTCTTTAAAATCTTTTGAAAAGCCCTCGCAAATATCCTGCAGCGGAATACCAGATGTATTTGAGGTAACAATGGAACCAGGTTTTCTGACTTTTTCGACTTTTGTGAAAAGACTTCTTTTAATGCCAAGATTTTCAACAACAACTTCAATGATCCAGTCGCAGTCAGCCAAAGTCTCAAAGTCATCTTCAAGGTTTCCAATGGCAATGAGCCCTGCATCTTTTTTGTTGAAAAATAAAGATGGGCTTGAAGCCAGTGCCGCATCAAGGCCTGCTTTTACAATTCGGTTGCGGGCAGTGGGGTCATTTTTTTCTTCGTCTTTTAAATCAAATGGGACGATATCCAAAAGCTGCACCTTTACACCGGCCCCGGCAAGAAGGGCAGAAATGCCTCCTCCCATGATTCCGGACCCGATCACTGCCGCTTTTCTAACTTTTCTTATCATGATTTCCTCCTAGATAGTTCAAGGGTTATTTAATATTTATGAATGAGTATTCATTTTTGATTAACAAATAATAGCCTTGAATGTCAAGAAAAATTATTAAGAAAAAAACAAGGGTTTATCAGAAAAATTTTCATTCAATTTCAAACTGTTATATATATTGATTCTTTAAAATTGATCGCATTGATATCTAATGCAGAAAAAAGAAAATCCTATGAATACTCATTCATGAATAAGTTTTCAAGTTCCTGTTTTCAAGATCCTTGTAAAAAATAGAGGGTTCTGATACTGTCAGGCTTTAATTTTTAAGGATATTTATTGATCGGAGACATTTGATGCCACTAAAAGGCCCAAAGGTTAAATGTTCTGAAATTCTGAACATTGACTCATTGACGGGTTTTATTTCAGACCTCCAGAGGGAATCCGGCGATATTCCCTGGCATATAGATGGGAAAACAGATCCATGGGACCTTGTTGAAACAATCATGGGATTGAATATTGGAAAGTGCTTTGATGAAAGTTACCGGGCCTTTGAGTGGCTGAAAAGAAAGCAGAATCCCGATGGGTCCTGGTATTCTTCTTATATCGATGGAATCCCAAAGGATCGAACCTGTGAAACCCATATGGCCGCTTATATTTCAGTGGGGCTTTTCCATACCTGGTTGATGAATAAAGACACCCTTTCCCTTGAATATTACTGGTCTACAATGGAAAAAGGGATTAATTATGCCATAAGCCTTCAGACGAAAACAGGAGAAATATACTGGGCTAAAAGCCCGGAAGGCAAAGTTGATCCCATGTCTCTTCTGTCAGGAGCAAGTTCCATTTTCATGAGTTTAAAATGTGGTCTGGCCGTTGCAGGCATTCTTGGAAAACGAAAAATTTCATGGGAAATTTCCTTTGACAAACTGGGTAAATCCATCCGGGAAAATATCCATAATTATAATGTCAGCAAATCCAGGTTTTCAATGTACTGGTTTTACCCCATCTTAAGCGGTGCGCTCACAGGAGAAAAAGCCGTGCACCGAATTGAAAAATACTGGAATAAATATGTTATAGACGGTGAGGGGGTAAGATGCGTGTCTGATCAACCCTGGGTGACCATTGCTGAGACATCTGAACTTGTCCTTGCCCTGTATGGTATGGGATATATTGAAAAAGCAAAGCATGTATTCTCCTGGATTCAAGACAGAATTTATAAGGATAACACTTTCTGGTGCGGGTATACCTATCCTGACATGGTGATCTGGCCGGAAGAAAAAATATCGTGGACCAATGCAGTGGCTCTTCTGGCAGCAGATGCAATCTACTCTTTTACACCGGCATCAGGCCTTTTTTGCCACAGCTCATGGGATGGATTTATTTATAGGGATCTTGTCAATTGATAAAAGATTATCGACCCTATTATATTAAAAAAGCATGGTACAGGCTCCAGCATCTGTATATCATTCACAGGCTTGCCCCTCAATTGACATCCCTTGGAAAACATCCCTTCATTGTAAAGCCCTGGTACATTGAAATATTTGGCGGACCGGTCAGCATCGGGGATAATATTACCCTTTTGGGATGCGCTGATAAAATGACCCGGTTGACGGTGTGGTCGGATACAAAAGATATTCAGGGAATTATAATAGGGGATCATGTCCTGATTTCTCCTGGAGTCAGAATCAGTGCGGCCAACCATATATCCATTGCTGACTCCTGCATGCTGGCAAGCCATGTTTATATTACGGATTCAGATTGGCACGGCATTTATGACCGATCAATGCCACCCAAAGAGAAAAGTTTTGTTGTGCTTGAAGAAAATGTATGGGTTGGGGACAGTTCAATTATTTGTAAAGGGGTGACCATTGGTAAAAACAGTATTATAGGTGCGGGGTCTGTTGTCACTTCAGATATACCTGCCAATGTGATTGCAGCTGGAAATCCTGCTAAAATCATTAAACAACTGGACCCGGACAAACCCATCATAACACGTAAGGACAAGTTTGCAGATACTGATGACCTGAAGGTCACACGTAACCTGAAGGTCACACGTAAAATGACCATCCAGGCCTTTGAGGAGGCAGAAAAAGAATTGCTTAAAGGAAATACCTTTTTCGGATGGATCAGGTCATGGCTTTTTCCTGAAAAGAAGAATTGATTCACAGGAATTATACAAATTTTTTTAAGATGCTGGAAAGCTGACTCAGGCCGCCATTTAGTCTTTCAATATCAAAGGATTGGGCATATTGAGAAAGTTTTTGGCCGAACTCTGTGAGCTCAGGCATGTGGCAGGTCTCCCCGATGCGGATGATATTTTCTATGACTATTTGGATATCCCCGATTTTAACCCCTTCTTGAAATTCAGGTATTAGCTGAAAAATCTCAGAATCAATTTGTTTCTTTAATTCATTATTATCAAGACAGTATTTTTTTAACAGCTCAATTGATAAATTCATGCCTGGGTTTCCAGACGTAAGATTGGGGCCGGGCATATTCTGCAGCGAGTTAAAAGGTTTTTGAGAAAGCTTTTGGATATCGACATGAGTTCCCTCCCCCCTTTCAGACGTATCTTGTCTGATTTCAATTCCAGGTAAAACCAGATTAAAAACAGTGCCCTGCCCCTCGGTACTCTCAACCTGGATCTGGCCTCCCATTAATTCAACAAGGTGTTTGCATATGGAAAGCCCAAGACCTGTTCCGCCATATGTCCTGCTGATGTGGGAAGAAGTTTGCTGAAACGAGTCAAAAATAATATTCAGTTTATCTTTAGGAATTCCAATACCAGTGTCTTCCACGGAAATGGCAAGATCAATCTTGCTTGTGACC
>CALGRI010000083.1 GCA_937880875.1 uncultured Pseudomonadota bacterium | reverse complement strand
AGTGATGCAGGAGTCTGCAACCATTGCCTATAGCTATGTAAGAGCAAATCTGGGGGTCTTTAAAATTAATAAAAAATATTTTGATAGCGCCTTTATCCATATTCATGTGCCTGAAGGGGCAACTCCAAAGGATGGCCCAAGTGCCGGGATCACTATAACAACGGCTCTTGTTTCCCTTGCAGCGGGAAAATCGATCAAACGCCCCCTTGCCATGACAGGAGAGATCACTTTAACAGGGAAAGTCCTGCCAGTTGGCGGCATAAAAGAAAAAATCATTGCAGCACGGCGATCAGGTATTCGTGAAATTATTCTGCCCGAAGGGTGCATACCTGATTTTAAACAGCTTCCGGAGCACATTAAAGAAGGCATCAGTTTCCATTTTGTGAAAAAATACAAAGATGTGTTTAAAATTGTATTTAATGACCACTAAGGCTGCTATTGTTTTTGGTCAGGTACTGGATACTATATCAATTTTTTTATTCTTGTCCAGGCATCGCAGGGAAGCTGGGCTCCCATGACTTGGCAGACCTCATAGCCGCAGGCAGAGGCAATCTGCCCACTTTTTTCAATGGAAAATCCATGGGCAATTCCAAAAAGAAATCCTGCGGCCCAGAGGTCTCCTGCCCCGGTTGTATCTATGGGGGCGTTTCCTGATTGGGCAAAAATTCTTGTGATAGTGTTGTTGTGTGATACATAACTGCCTCTTTTCCCAAGTTTCAGGACAGCATATGTGACATGTCGAGACAAGGCTTTAATTGCTTTTTGTTCATCCTCGTACCCAGTATATGCTTTTGCTTCATCTTCATTGGCAATAAGGATGTCAACATCATTTTTTATGATATCTTCAAGAATGTCTCTTGCGGCATTGACCACTTCAAAACTTGCAAGATCCAGGGCAATAAGAGAGCTGGAAGTTTTGGCAGCTTTTATTGCAGCCGTCATTAAATCCGTGTTGAATAAAAGATATCCCTCAATCATACAAATGGCCGTGTCTTTAAACATGTCCGCCGTAATTGATTTGGGATCAAGCTCTGTGGATGCACCAAGGAAAGTAAACATGGAGCGCTGGGCATCCGGGGTGATGACAGATAAGACTTTGCCCGTGGGAGAGTCTGAGATTGAAATAATAGGCTCAACATTGCATTTGATTATCTGTTTTTCAAATGCCTCACCATATCCATCATTGCCTCTTCTGCCGATAAACCTGGCATCTCCGCCAAGGTTTCCGACACCGACAATGGTATTGCACGCAGCACCGCCTGGAACAACAACAGGTGTTTGATTTGTCCGGGCTAATATTAGTTCAATATCCTTGTCTTCCACAAGGGTCATCCCGCCTTTTTCTTTTCCAAGGTTTGTTAAGAATTGATCAGATTCATTGATTAAAATATCAACAAGTGCAGAACCGATCCCTGTAATTCTTGTTACTTTATTTTTTGGCATGTTTTCTCCAGAAATATTTAGTCAGGCAACATGGGTTTTAGGTAAAACCCTATTTTAAATTTAGTCAAAGAATCAAAATTATGATGTGATTGTCAAGTTATTTATGATTTTTCTAAAAAAAATAAAAAAATATGTCCCAAGATTGGGCTGGTACCATTGACAAAGAGAGAATAAAAATTTATTTATTACAACGTCTATAAAGTAATAATTAATAAAAATAGTTATCTTGAGATAAAAGGAGTTTGAAATGTCAGAAAAACAATCTTATATGTTTACATCTGAATCTGTAACAGAAGGGCACCCTGATAAAGTGGCTGATGCCATATCGGACAGTATTCTTGATGCCATCATGGCACAGGATAAAAAATGCAGGGTTGCCTGTGAGACATTGGTTACCACAGGCCTTGCACTGGTTGCAGGAGAAATTACCACTGACTGCTATGTGGATATTCCCCAGGTGGTCAGAAGTACCATAAAAGACATTGGATATAACTCTTCAAACATGGGATTTGACTGGCAGACATGCTCGGTTATTACAAGTATTGACCAGC
>CALGRI010000082.1 GCA_937880875.1 uncultured Pseudomonadota bacterium | reverse complement strand
GTCAGATAATATCATTTTCATTAAATTAAGGTCCTGGAAAATTAGAAAAAAACAATCATGAAAAAAAGCGAAGTCAAAAAAACAGCAGATTCCAGTTTTGAAGGATAGAAAAATAATATGATTACCTTACTTGATTACGGGGCCGGCAATGTTCGAAGTGTGGTCAATGCCATTGAAAAACTTGGCGGAAAAATCAAAACAGTTAAAAAACCTTTAGATATTTCTAATGCTGAAAAATTGTTATTTCCCGGCGTGGGAAATTATGAAAACATGATCAGGATTCTCCATGAAAAAAATTATATGCATCCTTTGCAGGAATATCTTAAGGCTGACCAGCCTTTTTTTGGTATTTGCCTTGGCATGCAGGCTCTTTTTGAGGGCAGTGAGGAGGATTTTTCAGGCAATAAAAGCCTTGGGGTTTTCAAAGGCCTTGTCAAGCGGTTCAGAACCAGGTTGGCCGTTCCCCATATGGGCTGGAACGGGGTAAACCTGAAAAAAGAGTCTCCCATTTTTAAAGATGTACCGGCTGACACAAAATTTTATTTTGTCCATTCCTTTCACATTGTGCCCGAGGATGCCTCTGTTATTTTAACCACCACAGATTATGATTATGAATTTGTGAGCAGTGTGCAGAAAGGCAATATCATCGGTACCCAGTTTCACCCGGAAAAAAGTGGAACCAGCGGAATCAAGCTCCTTGAAAATTTTATCTGTCAAAAGGATCTGAACCCCCGAAAACCACTGGATATCAAAGGAAAAGGGCTTTCAAAAAGAATTGTTGCCTGCCTGGATGTCAGGGCCAATGATAATGGCGATCTTGTGGTGACCAAGGGGGATCAGTATGATGTAAGAGAAAAAGGGGATGTCAGGAATCTGGGTAAACCTGTGGAGCTTGCCAGACGATATTATGAAGAGGGTGCTGATGAGATCACATTTTTAAATATTACAGGATTCAGGGATTTTCCTTTAAAAGATATGCCCATGATAGAGGTGCTTGAAAAAACCAGTAAAAATGTTTTTGTACCCCTGACCATTGGCGGCGGAATAAGGGATTATACTGACAGCAATGGCAAATCATATTCAGCCCTTGATGTGGCCTCCCAGTATTTCAGGTCTGGGGCTGATAAAATATCCATAGGAAGTGATGCTGTATATATTGCTGAAGAGTATCTGAAAACAGGAAAAAAAACCGGGAAAAGCTCCATTGAGCAGATCTCCAGAATATATGGAAACCAGGCTGTTGTGATTTCCATTGATCCTAAAAGGGTTTATGTTAACTCGCCTTGCAAGGCAAAAAAACACCATGTGATTAAAACCGATTTTCCCGGGCCCAATAATGAATCATACTGCTGGTATCAGTGTACTGTCCAGGGCGGCAGGGAAACAAGAGATCTTGATGCCGTTGCTTTGGCCCGTGCCTGTCAGGATCTTGGAGCCGGAGAAATTCTTCTCAATTGCATTGATAAAGACGGGACAAACTCAGGCTTTGACCTGGAATTGATCAATGCCGTAAAAAATGCTGTTTCCATCCCTGTAATTGCTTCAAGCGGAGCAGGATGTGAAGAGCATTTTGCCCAGGTTTTTGAAAAAACATCTGCAGAAGCTGCCCTGGCCGCCGGCATATTTCACAGGAAAGAGGTTTTGATTCAAAGTGTAAAAACTTATCTTGCCGGCAGGAATATAGAGATAAGATCTGCAGGATATGGTGGGCCATGAAATTTCTGGTCTGTATAAAGCAGGTGGGTGATAATGGGGATATGAACCGGTTTGACGAAAATGCCCTGGAACAAGCTCTTCTGCTAAAAGAACAAAATGATGATCCCATATCTGAGCCAAGCTTTGTGGATGTTGTAACAATTGGCCCGCCCGGGGCTGAAAAAATCATCAAACGGGCCTTTGGCATGGGAGCAGACACAGGATATCATATTGTCACAAAAGATTCTGGATATGTTTCCTCTTTTATAACAGCCTCAAGGCTTGCGGCTGTGGCAGAAAAATCATCCTATGACCTGATTCTGACAGGAATTATGTCAGAAGATATGATGGCAGGAGAGACCGGTCCCATGCTGGCGCAGATTATGGGGTTCCCCTGTGCTACAGGCGTTGTCAAAACCAGCCTGCACTTTAATGATAACCGCATTGAGGTGGAACGCGAGATGGAAAATGGTTTCAGGGACTGCCTTTTGATAAGGCTGCCTTTTGTGCTGACCATTCAGGCAGGTATCAATATTCCCAGATACCCATGTTTGTCCAATATGCTGGCAGCAGATAAAAAACAGATCATAACCTATACAGAAGCTGAACTTTTTCCTGGAACGGTTCCAGGGGCAAGGCAGTTTTGTATGGGCATGGAAGATCCCAGAAAAACAAGGACTGGTCACTTATTGGAGGGATCTTTATCTGACAAGGCCAGACAGGTATTGAGTTTTTTAAGAGAAAAAAATCTTGTATGAAACAGATACTCATCATTGCAGATATTTTTAAAGGCAGGGTGCAGCAGGTGACCTGGGAATTAGCTGCCGCAGCTTTAAAAATTGCGGCCAGGTTATCTGAAAAAGAGAATCTTTCTCCTATTCAAATGCCTCTTATTTATATCATTATTCCTTCAGACAATCCAAAACCCCTGGCAGAGGAAATTTCAAAAAAAACAGGCATGGATGTCATCGGGCTTAAGATACCTGAACTCAAAACCTATACCAGTGAAATCTATCTGACCTGTCTTGGGCAAATGATGAGAAAAATGAATCCCTCCCATATCCTGGCAGCCCATACTTCCCAGGGACGGGATTTTGCCCCGGGTCTTTCCATTGAGCTGGAAGCCGCATCCATACCCGGGGTCAATGGTATTGGATTTGATGAAAAAGGCCTTGTTTATTCACGTTCTGTTTTTGATAATACAAAGAATATGCTTGTCCGGCCAGACCAGGACAGACCCGTGGTGCTGACGATAATGCCAGGAGTGTTCAAACCGGATATCCAGAAGGAAATAAAACCAGGCCGGATAAAAATCCGGGAAATCCCCTTTAACCTGGTTCCCAGCGATAAATGGCAGATCAGGCATCAGCAGATTTTAAAAAGGCCTGGTGAAAACCAGGCCCTGAAAGAGGCAAAAGTCATTGTAGCTGCGGGTAGGGGCATTGGCGCAAAAGAGAATCTTAACCTGGTTTTTAAATTTGCAAAAAGTCTTTCTTCCTCTGCTGTCGGGGCATCCCGACCCCTGGTGGACATGGGCTGGATCGATTATGGGCACCAGGTTGGCATCACGGGGGCAATTGTCAGGCCTGATGTATATATTGCCTGCGGCATTTCCGGATCTTCCCAGCATATCGCAGGCATGAAGGATGCCAGATTTGTAATCAGTATCAATAAAAATCCAGGTGCCCCAATCTTTCGTCACTCAGACCTCTGTATCACGGAAGATGCTATTGAATTTATCCAGGCTTTTTTAAATTT
>CALGRI010000081.1 GCA_937880875.1 uncultured Pseudomonadota bacterium | reverse complement strand
ACAAAAAGCCCTGATCATTGTCTCAATGGTCAGGGCTTTTTGCGTTTGTTCATAAGTTCAGTGTGGAAGGGTTTGATTTATACCATCCTGAACCACAGGTTTCAAGAAAACCTCTTTTATTTTTTTTCAGAGATTTGTTTATTTTTCAACTCTAATTTTGTTGAGTGTATTTTATTGATATCAAGGCCAAAATTGATCATTTCATAAATACAAATACCGTCAACTATTAGAACGCCGTCGGCAATAATAGAGTAATCATCGTTTTCACAAAAGATCTCTTTTATGTGGGCATGGAGTTCTATCTTTTTATTTGATGGTATGATCTGTCCCCTGTAGATCCATTCATGGCTTTGACCGGGGGACATTCTGGGTTCATAGCTGTCCATGGGGATATCAAATTTTTTCAGCAGAAAGAATCGGATCATTTGAATAAAGGATTCTATCCCTAATGACCCCGGACACACCGGGTCCTGATAAAAATGGGCATTAAAAAACCATTCTGTTGGATCAACTTTTTTGGTTGCCTTTACATATCCTTTTTCATATATGCCTCCATCAAGGCTTAACACCTCAATATCATCAATCATGCGCAAGACTTTTGACGGCATGCCCGTATTTTTATCGTTATTTTTATCATCCGGTGTCAAGGGTGCATCATTTTTGAACTGCCAGGTTTTTGACGTTTCAAGATCTTTTTGGGGCAATGCATATTTATCAAACCGGCTGTCCCTGATCCCGATCTGATTTGAAAGTGCCTGTCCTGTGAAAAAACCAAAATGGGTGATGCCTTTATAAACGCTGTTCCCATCCTTTAATACATCATAATCAAAATTCTGAATGATCATATCGCCGGCTTTGGATACATCCGTCATCCGGCTTTTGATGGTGATGGTACCGCAATCCTTTGACAGGGGCTCAATCAGTTCTGCCTTGCCCCCCAGGTTTCTAAAATACAGTCTGTCGTCACTTTCAAGGGCGGAACCGGCATAGGCTGCCAGCCAGCCGCATGGCTGGAGCGCGATTTCGAGCAGGATACAAAAGGGCAGGGAAGAGGCCCTGTTAGCCTTAAAATACCATGCATCTTCCGGAACTTCATATTGTGTTTCAATCCATCCGCCGGGTTTCATTTCCCATTGAGGGTGATTTGTCTTAAGTACCCGGTCCATGAAAAAATAGGGCGGTCTGGGAAGTCGGGCGATCTGCCGTTCTTTATCAAATATGGTATATTTTTCTCCAAATGCCTGGGAAGGGTTTCCCTGGGCAAAGGCAAGAATGGATTCCTTTGAAAAAAGAGGTTTGTTTTTGAATTTTTCCTTTAAGGATGGATCCGTAATGGCTTCAAACCCCGTGATGCTGGCAACAACTATATCTTCTTCATTTAAAAAGGTAAAATATCCTTTTATTTTATTTTTTGTTTCTTCATTCACTGTAAAGAGAATTCGAATATTTCCTTTTAGTGTTTTAAAGGATGAATACAGCCTTAAATTGGCAATAAAGCTTGGCAGACAGCCTTGTCCCTTTCTTTCATGGGACCAGAGTATTGCTGCCTGGAATGCTGCATCCAGCATCATGGGTTCAATATTCCATTTTGAATGAAAGGTTTTTTTAAACCATTGCCCGGGAGAAGGAGAAAGGCAGGTAATAACCTCAATGCCTTTTTGGGAATATCCATTGATGGATTGTATTCCCTGAAAAGCCTTCCCGTGGAAAAGAATATCAGCATATGCCTGTTTTATGGTTTTTGGAAAGGGTTTTAACTCCATGAAAGCGGCAGGAGACAGCACAGGGGGTTTAGGCAGCCTATCTTTTAATATAATGGTACAATTTGAATGGGTAAAAGACGGGTCATGGGAAGTGCCTGAAGTTATGGTGCTCTGGGTTTTAAAGTCGTTTTTCCCAGGCTTGCATTTTCCCAGGTTAACATGGATATCAAGTTCTTTTTCCCCGGGTTTTATTCCCTTTAAAAGGCGATAATTATCCATTCCGGCAAACACAAGGCCGGGATTGTTTTTTTCTGCTGCATGGGCATGGAATTCCATTAATAAGGCAAAAGGAACAACAGGTTCTCCGGCTATCCTGTGATCTGCTAAAACAGGGGTTGATGAAAGACCCAAAGACAATGTCATTGCCTTTGAAAGGCAGGGTTCCTTTGACTTTTCTTTTTTAAAGACCTGTGCCCCGATGATCACTTCAGGATCATTTTCCCCAGCGTTTCCCATTTCCTTTAATAATTGTCCGGCACCATCCTTTAAGGGAATAAGGTCAATCCCTCTTTTTAAAAATTCTTTTTTTAAAGAGGCATCCACCATTCCGCCTTCCCAGGGTCCCCAGTTGATGGACAAAAATTTACAGTCTGAGTTTTCCAGGGCAAGTTTTTGTGCGGTTTTATTTAAGATTTCATTTGCCATTGAATAGTCACACTGGCCCTGGTTACCCATCCGGGCAGCAATGGAGGAAAATAAAACAAAATATTTGAGCTTATCTGGTTTTGATGCTGACATCAGTGATTCAAGCCCTTTTACTTTTGTCTCCAAAACATGGCAAAACTTATCCATTTGTTTATCAATGATCAATTTGTCTTCAAGGACCCCTGCGCCATGGATGACGGCAGTTATATGGTTGAACTCTTTTCGTGATGCTTTAAAAACAGCATGGATTTCTTCTGGATTTCTGATATCTGCTGAAAAATATTTTACCTTTGAGCCATGTTCCATCATTAATTGAATATTTTTTTTGACTTCCCGGTCAGACATGATTTTTTGATATATTTTTTGTATATCAGCGGGTTTTGGTGACTGGCCTTTAAATTCATGGGTCAGTATGGCTTTTTTCAATATGCCGGGATCTTGAATATCCCTGGCCCATTCAGGTTCAAAAGATGGAGTTTTTGACCTGCCGATAAGAACAATAACAGGTGAATATTTTTCAGCAATTTCTATGGCACATGCTGCGGTCACACCCTTGGCACCGCCTGTAATGACAACGACATCACTGGAAGTAAGGTCAATTGTGGTATCTGTTAACTCCTGGTCCACCAGGGTTGGGATATTACAATTGTCCCCATCCAGACCCATTTCAACAGCACCATGGGTCATCATTAAAGAGACGGCGGCTTCAGCATTTTCCAGACATTTTTCAAGGGAATCAGGCATGTCCAATGCCCGGCATAAAATATTTTTCCATTCAAGGCTGGCTGTCTTTGCAAGCCCTGCAAGTCCGCCATAATATGGATCCGTATGAAAGGCTGTTTTTGTAAATCCAAATCTGCCGCCTAAAAAGGAGACAGTTGATAAAAAGGCACCTTTTTGGGTGGCGGAATCCATGAGAAAACAGGCATTCTTTTTTACTAATAGAAAGGCGGATTTTAAAAAATTCAGGGCGGTATCAGGACTGTTTTTTTGGAAAGCATCGGGCAAAAGGACTATCCCTGCAGCATCGGGCAATTGGGGAATATTTCCTTTGCTGATATCAATCAGCTCTGCATATATTCCTGATTTTTCAAATTCTGTTTTAAACAGGGCGGCTATATTTGAGCTGTCTTTTGTAATATAAACTTTTTTTTTAGCCGGCAGTTCTATTTTTGCGCCATTATAGAACCGGATCTGATTGGTCGGATATTCCTTTAGAGAAACAACCTTGCGGGTCAGTTTTTTATCCTGACGGGCAGTATTGTGTGTTTTTTCAGGTTTAGTTTCACGCTCTGATATTTTTTTTTTTGATTCAACACTCGGTTCAGAGTCATTCTTTGTTAGATAGACAATGATCTCTTCAATGGTTTTCAAGGTTCCAATATCATCGGAAGAAATGGTATCAACATGATCCAGTTCCTGTTCTAATTTTGAAAGAATTTCCACCCGTTTAATGGAATCAATTCCCAGGTCTGATTCCAGATTCATGGAAGGCTCCAGCATTTCAACGGGAAATCCCGTTAATTCACTGATGGTATTGATAAGAACACTTGAAACACGTCGGCTTATGCTTTCTTCATCCTGTCCCTGGCCAATAGTTTTTGTGCCCGGGCTCTTCTTGCCTGCGGGTTCAATGGTACAGGTTTCCATGGTCGGGGTTTTGTGGAAAGTCGGCTCAAGGACAGGTGGTTCAATAAAAGTGGATTTCGGGTCTTGTATGGACCTGCAAATGTCCTTCAGCGTTCTTACAGATCCCATACTTTCACTGGTTAATCCCTGGCAGGAAGGGATTTGTTTTTCCAGCTCTGAAATAATTTCCACCTTTTTAATTGAATCAATACCAAGGTCAGACTCAATGTCCATATCTGATTCCAGCATTTCAACAGGAAAGCCTGTCAACCTGCTTATAATTTCAAACAGGATGGGTTCAATTTCAGCATCAAAGGTATGATTTTCAGGTTCAGGGGCGATAGACGTTTCAGTGGTTTGT
>CALGRI010000080.1 GCA_937880875.1 uncultured Pseudomonadota bacterium | reverse complement strand
AAGCCATCTGGTTGGCCCAGGGATATCCTTCCACATCTGCTTTCTGGATAAACAGCAGTTCAACCTCCTGATTAATGGCAAAAAGCGCTATCACACTGGTTGGTTGAAACAGATCCTTTTCCGGGGGACCGGGGTGAGATCCTTTTTGGACGGCGGATCGAATGGTGTTGATGTATTTGTCTTTATTCATTGTTTAATTCAATCATGGTTGTTTTTTTGAAAGGAGTGTTCAAGACGTTTCATTCTGGGACCATTTTTTGCCCACATTCTGCAGGAGTTTAAAATAAACTCTTTTCCTTGAAAGGTCTCAATATTTTCAGGCACCGGGGATTTGGTTTTTCTTTTATGGGTAAACCAGCCATGTACCACTTCCTGGCCCATGACGATTACCAGATGTGCAAGATGCGCGCAACCTTTTTTATCCCCCATGGTTTTTCGTATTAAATTTGAAAAACCCGATTTTATTTCAACACCTTTGATCTTAGACAGCGTGTCAAGGGTGGTTTTGCATTCTTCAACAGGGACTTTAAGCATTTCCGCTTCTGAATCAATTATTGTTAAAGGATCTGCCTTGATTAAAAGTCTGATGGCAATGTGGTGGATGATACCCGGTTCTTTTACTTTTCCGGCAATAGTAAATATTTTATGATAACTTTTGTCGATAAGAATTCCTTCAACTATTATTTCTTTTTTACTAAGGGGGTATGTGGAAAGGCTTATATCCCTTGTATGGATCTTTTTTTTGTCTTTTATTATATCTTTTAACATCGATGATTGATCCCATAAATCTAATTAAAATAATTAATAAATCATATTTCCTGTTTTCTGCCAGCCTATCACAGATTTTATATTTTAAAAAAAAGAATTTTTATTGGAAAGAGTGAACAGGATTTTATGAACAGGATTTTATTTACAATAATTTGTGGCCTGATTTGCCTAATTCCCTTTAAATATCGGTTCCCTTTTTTCAAGGTAGGCCAGAATTCCTTCTCTTGCATCATTGGTTTTGTATGCAGCCCCATACAGCTTTGATGACACTTCAAGCGCTTCGCTAACATCAAAGGCCGAGTTGATTGCCTGTTTTGCCAGTGATATAGCGGCCGGCCCCTGAACCAGTTTCTGTGCTAATTCCATGGCTTTTAACAAGAGGTCTGAAGTCGATGTAACAAGGGTAACAAGGCCAACTTTTTGAGCTTCATGGGCTGTGATTATTTTTCCAAAATAAATCATTTCTTTTGCTTTTGCGATGCCTATAATACGTGGCAGTCTGATGCCTGCACCATAACCCGGGAGTAATCCGATCTTAACTTCTGGCTGGCCAAATTGTGCATTTTCACTGCAAATGCGAATATCACATGCCAATGCAAGCTCAAGGCCTCCACCAAGGGCCCAGCCATTGATCGCTGCAATAACAGGAGGTCTCAACGCTTCTATATATGAAAAAATTTGACTCCCCGTTCTGGAAGATTCAATGGCTTCTTCAACAGTATAATTTTTCATTGCCTGAATATCTGCTCCGGCCACAAAAGCCTCTCCGGCACCGGTAATTATTACAGATCTGATATTTTTATCTGAGTCTATTTGTTTTAAAACAGTGTATAACTCCTGGCGGACCTCTGAGTTCAGGGCATTCCTTTTTTCAGGACGATTCATGGTGATGACGGCTATTTTGTCTTTTTTTTCAAGCTTTATATATCCCACAATATAATAATCCCTTTTTATTTATATTCATAAAATCCTTTTCCTGTCTTTCGGCCCAGACAACCCGCCTTCACCATATTTTTTAATATGCCTGGAGGGAAGTGATTCGGCTGTCTTGTTTCATTATAAATTCCCATTCTGGCATTCAAAACGACATCAAGTCCCACAAGGTCCATGAGTTCAAAAGGCCCCATAGGATTTCCCAATCCAAGACGCATTGCCTTGTCAATGTCCTCAACGCTTGCAACTCCTTTTTCAAGAAGTTGCAATGCTTCTAAAAATGCCATCCCATTTATCCTGTTAACAATAAATCCGGCATTGTCACAATTAACCATAACAGGTTCCTTGCCTATCGAAAAAACAAATTCTTTTGTCTTCTGGGCAGTATCATCTGAAGTTGCAAAACCCTTTATAATTTCTACAAGCTTCATTTTGTGGACTGGATTGAAAAAATGTATCCCGACAAATCTTTGAGGATTTTTCAGTACTGATGCAATCTCGGTAATGGGTATTGAAGAAGTATTTGTACCAAAAATTGCATCTGGCCGGCAAACATGCTCAAGTTCTTTAAAAATTGCATGCTTTGTTTTTAAGTTTTCAAATGCAGCCTCTATTACAATATCAGTATTACGGGCATTTTCAAAAGTATTTTCAATTTTGATCCTGGTCAGAATATCCCCGGCATTTTCCTTTAACAGGCTTTTCTCCTCTAGTTTGTTCAATGACCATTCTATCTTTTTGAATGCTTTTCCAAGCATTTTCTGATCATTGTCCATGAGGCAGACCTCATACCCTGCCTGACTGCAGAGCTGGGCTATACCGCTTCCCATTATTCCCGACCCGACTATAAAAACAGTTTTCATTGACCTTCTCCAGAATAGTTTGTTTTCGGGGTTGTCTTTAATTTCTTTTTGAACCTGTTTATTTATTAAACAATAGCAAGTGATTCATTCTTTGATTTTTGTGGTAAATATATAAAATTCATCTATAAAGTACAGGACTTCCTATGATTATACAATAAATATACAATAATCATACCAAATTTAAAATTGGCATCTAAATTGCACCTATTCAGTTCAATATCCAATAACAATGGCCTGATGCCTGATTTGCTATGTAGTTTTATTGAAAACTGTTTGAAGATTCAGGATTAAAACTAAATTTCATTGAAAGCATGAATAATTATGATCAACACTCATGGAGGCGATAATTATGTTAGGTAATTCAAGAGTATCATTTTTTTCCGAGGACGACATTGAGTTAATGAAAGAGAAGGTCTTTACCCTGCTTGAGACACGAGGTTTCAAGATGGAGCATCCACAAGTGCTGAAACTTTTGGATAAGGCCGGAGCTGTTGTTGATTTGAATACCGGGATAGTCCGTCTTCCCAAAAGTTTTATAGAAGAAAAGCTGCTGCTCGCTCCAAGGGAATTTTTCATTGGGGCAAGAAATAAGGAGAACAGGCTTAAGATCCCCAAAGCTGACGGCACATACCATGTCCGGACAGGGACCGGAGCCCAGACCATCATCGACCCTGAAACAGATGAGTTCAGGCCTGTGACGCTGGCTGATGTTATTTCACTGGCAGGCCTTGCAGATACCCTGGACCATGTAGATATTTTGTCCGTTCCCACCCCGTCTGATGTGCCTGCGCAATCGGCGGATGTGCATGCGGTCAGTGCGGCACTTCAACATATCCATAAAAATGTCTGGATCCAGCCTTACAGTGAAAAGAGCGTTGAATATCTTACTCTGCTTACCCAGGTGGCTTCAGGGGGTGAGCAGGAGACAAAAGAGAATTCTGCGGCGAGCATTATCTCATGTGCCTTAAGCCCGCTGGAACTCAAATTCATGGATGCAGAGATTATTTTACAGGCGGCTGCCAAGGGCCTTACTATTTTTGCATGCAGCCTGCCAAGCGCAGGAGCAACTGCCCCTATAACCATGCCGGGTGTTGCAATTTTATCTGCTGCGGAGACTCTTTCAATTCTCATCACGGCTCAGGTCATAAATCCCGGTGCGCCGGTAATACCTACCCCGCTGATTTATGCCCTTGACATGGCCAGTGGAAGGACCATGCAGTCCTCGGCTGAGGCGGCCCAGGGCGGGGCCCTTGTTAACCAGTTTATCAAGCGGGCGTTTAACCTTCCAACAAACGCCACGGGCTGCGGATGCGATTCCCCCTGGCATGACGGGCAATCCATGATTGAAAGAACAATCCATACCATGCTCATAGGTGTTTCCGGTGTGGACGTGCTGGGCAATTGTGCTAACCTTCAGGTGGCAACCACCATAAGTCCGGTTCAACTGGTCATTGACGATGAAATGAACGGAATGGTTCAAAAAATCCTCTCCAAACCAGTGGTAAATGAAGACACCATGGCCTGGGATCTGTTGAGTCAGGCTGAGCCGGGGATGCAGTTTTTATCGTGCGATCATACGTTTAAGCACTGCAGGGAAGGTTTCAAACCAAAGGCCTTTACCCGGATGACAGGGGAAGCCTGGTCAAAGCAGGGCAAAAAGGATCTGCTTGAAAGGGGCAGGGAAAGATATTTCCTATTGCTTGAAAAGCAACGGGAAACAACCATGTCCGAAGATCAGATAAGGGAAATGGCATCCATTGTAAAGAAAGCTGATGCCGATATTATAGGCAGATGAATTTAGGATTTTATCCTGGTATCAGCCGGGGTCAATGGAAAAAAGGATTTGTCTGATATCGAAAGTATACGCTCGGGATTTTACTGTTGTAAGTTGTTTAACTATTAAACAACTTACAACAGTAAAATAATTTTTGTTTAATAATTAAACAAAAATAATTGTTGTTTTTATTTTAAGGCTATTGAATATATTGCAATTCCACTTTGTTAACGCCAGCAATGTTGCTGGCATCAGAATTGCAAATATTTGTCTTAATTCTTTTTAAATCTGCACTTGGACATTTTTAAATGTTTCACTTATTAGGAGAGAAATTATGATAGACAGTTTATTGAGCAATGAGAATAAAAGGTTTCGTGACGAAGTCAGGCGATTTGCCAACAGGGAGATTGCACCCAATGTAAAAACCTGGGAGAAAGAAGGTAAATATCCTGACAGCTATTATAAAAAAATTTCAGAAATGGGATTTATGGGGCTTTTAGTACCTGAAGAGTATGGCGGAGAGGGTGGTTCCATGATTGACCTGGCCATTTTATGTGAAGAGATGGGCAGGGTAGGAGTTTCAATTCCATTGACCCATGTTTCTGCCTGTTGCAGATCCATTGCACACCTGGGAAATGAGGATCAGAAAAAAAAATATCTGCCGGATATGGCTTCGGGTAAAAAGATAGGTGCTTACTGCCAGACAGAGGCCAATGCCGGATCAGATGCCGGGAACATGTCCAGTTTTGCCGAAGAAAAAGAGACCCATTACCTGCTCAACGGGGAAAAAATATTTATTTCCAATGCAAAAATTGCAAGTGTGTTAATCGTATTGGCAAAAACAAAAATCGTCCCTGAAAAACCGTCCAAGGGAATTGCCATGTTCATCGTTGACAGTGATACTCCCGGGGTTTCCATTGGCAGATCGGAAAAAATGATGGGGCGGAACTGCTCCAGCCTTGATGAAATTATTTTTAAGGATGTACAGGTTCCAAAGGAAAATTTGCTGATCCCCGCAGGAGGCAAGGGATTTAAGGAGATAATGAAAGAATTTAATTCCGAGAGATGCGGAAATTCATCTTTTTGTGTGGGGTTTGCCCAGGGAGCCTATGAGCGGACATTGAAACACTGCAAAGAAAGGGTCCAGTTTGGAAAACCAATTGCCCAGTTCCAGGGAATTAGCTGGAACTTAGCTGAAATGGCCATCAAAATCCAGCAGTCCCGGCTTTTGGTTTACGACGCATTGTTCAAGGAAAAAAAGGGAAAAATGATTGCCAAAGAGGCCTCTATGGCAAAAAAGGCTGCAAATGAAATGGCAGTCTGGGTCTGTGATCAGGCCATTCAATTACATGGCGCCTATGGGTATTCCACAGACTATGAGGTGGAACGGTATTACAGGGATGTCAGAGGATGGTCCATGGGCGGCGGTACTACCCAGGTCTGTCTAAATAGAATTGCCTATGAATTACTAAAGTAAAAAAAATGACAACATCCTATGACGGATCTAATTTTTTTTAATGCAAATGTAATTACCCTGGACCCTGCCATAAAAAAAGCTAATCTGGTCGCAGTCAAAAATGGCAGGATACAGGCAGTATTATCAAATGATGCGTTAAGGGATTTGAATCAAAAACAGACCCGGCTGGTGGATTGTGGGGGCAAGACCCTTTTGCCTGGATTTTGTGATGCCCATTTTCACCTGTGGGCATCTGTATCTCACTTAATGACTCTTGACTTATCTCCACAAGCCAATGTGTCCTCAATTACAGATATACTGAAAAAAATTCGTGAGTATTCAAAGACCATTGCCCCGGGGTCCTGGATCAGGGCATCGAGGTATAACGAGTTTTACCTGGCTGAAAAACAGCACCCAACCTGTCGGGATCTGGATAAGGCTGCACCGGACCACCCTGTTAAACTCACCCACCGGTCCCACCATGCACATGTTTTAAACAGCCTGGCCTTAAAGCAGGTGGGTATTTCCAGGTTTACCCCTGAACCCCCGGGAGGTCTTATTGACCGATATACGGACACGGGCGAGCCCAATGGGGTCCTGTTTGAAATGAGTGATTTTTTATCGGAGCGTGTACCCTGGATCAGTGACAAGGAATTCAATCTGGGTCTTGCCTCGTTAAATCAAAAACTGCTTTCCTTAGGCATTACCTCCATTCATGAAGCTTCGTTCATTAATGGGCTCAAAGAATGGGAGTCATTATGTTCCATTAAGACAAAAAAAGATTTTTCCCCCAGGATAACTATGGCAATAGGGATGAAAGAATTTGAAAAAAAGCATCTGTATTCATGTCCTGTTGACGGGGAACAGCTTAAGATCAGCAGCGTTAAAATTATACTGGACCAAACCACGGGCCGGCTTTATCCTTCCCAAAAAGAACTGGATCGTTCTGTTCTGGCGATTCATCAGGCAGGGATGCAGGCCTCCATCCATGCCATTGAACAGAGTGCTGTTGAATCTGCCTGTAATGCCATTGAAAATGCCTTAGATAAAATACCAAACGAGAATCACCGGCATCGAATAGAGCACTGCTCGCTATGCTCACCACCCCTGGCAAAACGCCTGGCAGCGTTAAAAATTATTGTGGTCACACAACCCTCATTTATTCACTACAACGGGGATCGATACCTTAAAACTATTGCAAAAGAGGATATTGCTCATTTATATCCCTTTGCCACCCTTCAACAATCCGGGGTATTGGTTGCTGGAAGTTCTGACAGTCCCATTGTTGAACCCAATCCCATAACCGGTATATATTCTGCGATTTCCCGTATGGCAAAAACAGGTAAAACTATTGCAGCAAAAGAGGGTATAGATATATTAAGTGCCATTCAGATGTTTACCTTAAATGCTGCAAAAGTTTTTTTCGATGAAGATCTGAAAGGATCTATCACACCGGGAAAACTGGCTGACATGGTGCTTTTAAGCAAGGATGTGACAAGGCTTTCTTCTGAAGAGATAAAGGATATTAAGGTTGTGATGACGATTATAGATGGAAAGATTGTTTGGGAATCCCATGATTAAATATCAATCCATTAAATGCCAAACCATTTCACGAATTGATCAAGATCTGCCCGGCCTGGCGTAAAATCATTGACCCGATTCTCCATATCTGGGTAACCCAGACAGATTCCAACTACCATCTCCTTGTCTTCGGAAATATGAAGCGTTTTTTTAACAGCATCCTGATATTTTAGAACCAGGCCAAGAAGATGTGTACCTAACCCCTCTGACTGGGCAGCTAATACAACATTCTGTACACATGCCCCGATATCAAATAAAAATCTTTTTGCAATTCTCTTATCAATAAACACGAATATAATGATGGGAGCATTATAAAAGCGAAGCGATCCTTCCATCACATATTTCATGGGAGATTCATTATGCTTGGATAATTTTTTAAATATATCTGCAAAAAATTTCTTTCTTCGATCCAAAAGTTGTTGAGGAAAAAAACTATCTTTACCCAGGATATCATAATTTTTCTTTTGATCTATAAAAGAGCTTAACATCATTTGGCTCAATTCATCTCTTTTTTGTCCTGCAACCACTACAAATTCCCATGGCTGCATATTGGCCGAAGAAGGTGCCTGCGCGCCTGCGGTTAATATATTTTCAATAAGAGTTCTGGCGACTGGGTCTTGTTTAAATACGCGATAACTTCTTCTGGTTTCAATTGCTTCCCATACATTCATTTTCAAAGTTTTTCCTTTTTTAATTTTTAAGCAATAATACCTTTTTGAATATAATATGTATATTCTGCTTCTGTCAGCTTGAGCAGGTCCATATAAACATATTTATTTGCTTCACCCAAAAGGGGGGAGGATTTTAAATCCACATCTGAATATGGATGTGTTGAAGAATCCTGCATAAATCTTATGGGGGATCTGTCTGAAATGGTTTCTCCAAGTAAGGGGTGTTGGGTTTGAACAAAATAATTTTGATCTAAAAGATGGGGATCATTTGCCAGATCTTTTGCATTTTGAACCACACCTGCCCGGATTCCAGCTTCCTGGAGAAGTTCGACCAATTTTGGGGCATCATGTTTGCGCGTCCAAAGATTGAGCCTTTCATCCAATGGTTTGAAATGGGTCTTTCTTGCAGAAAGGGTTGAAAATTTCTTTTCAGATGCCCAGCCGGGATGTCCCATGACTCTGATAAGGGCATGCCATTCTGTTTCGTTAAAGACACCGATGACGCACCATCTGTCATCCCCCAGGCATTGATAACATCCATGGGGGGCGGCCATTTCATAATCAGTTTGATTGCCTTGTGGAATAGCCTCTTTGCCATTGGTAATCACATCCAGGAGGGCAGGTCCGATCATACCCGCGACCACTTCATATTGGGAAAGATCAATATAGCTACCCTGGCCGGTCCGATCCCTGTTTTCCAGGGCGGCTAAAACAGCAAAGGCGCCATAGAGCCCTGAAATATGATCTGCCAGTGCATACCCCGGCCCCACGGGAGCATCTTTTTCAAAAGAGGAAAGATAAGTAAGTCCGCCAAGGGACTGAACGGTTGGCCCGAAAGCCACATGGTCCTTCCATGGTCCTGTCTGGCCCATTCCGGACATACTCAGCATGATGATATCCGGTCGGACGTCTTTAAGTTTTGGAAAATCCATTCCCCAGTTGGACATGACCCGGGGAGAAAAATTCTCTATTACCACATCACATAAAGAAACCAGCCTCAACGCTATCTTATGGGCCTCAGAATGGCTCATATCCAATGTAATACTTCGTTTATTTCGATTCCATGTATCAAAATATCCTCCGGCATCAGGCTCAGTCCCCTCTATTTTTTTCGATTGAACTTTAATGACTTGGGCACCGAAATCAGCAAGGATTCTTGTAGCATAAGGACCTGACAAAACCCTGGTAAAATCAAGTACCCTTATTCCCGAAAGGATATTTTCCATTATTTCACCAACCTAAATGATTCCCATGGAGGAAAGTTCTTCAAGTTTTTTCTTAGAAAATCCCAGTTCTTTTCCATACAGGTTAAGATTATCTTCACCGGTTAAAGGGGCTCTGGCCACAGACTGGTTGGGTTTCGAGCCAAATTGATAGGGAAGCCCCGGGCATTTTTTTATGATATCATTCCTGGCGGGGCAGACATTTTTGAAAAATCCTCTTGCTTTTAACTGGGGGCTTTTAACAATTTTTTGGGGCGAATCAACCGGTGCCCAGGGAAACTGCATGAGCTGCCCTAACTCGAAAAGCTCTTTTACCGTGTGGGTTTTTGTCCAGTTCTCAACGGTCTTAATGATGTGATCAAGACGGCTTATCCGATAGGTTTTGTCAAGATAATCCTTCTTTATCAGGTCTTGTGCCAGCCCTTCGCTTTCCATCCATTCCACAAATGTTTCCCATTTGTCAAAAAGTGTTATCTGGATGAAACCGTCTTTGCACTTGAAAATATGAAAGAGATTGTCCCAATGGAGGCTTCCTTTTCTTTCAGGAATAATATTTTCATAAAAGTATCGGACCATGACATGCTCAAGGGTAGAGGCCACAGCTTCCTGGATCGAGATATCCAAATGCTCTCCTTTTCCGGTCATGCGCCGTTTTCTAACAGCAAGCATAATACCTGTGGCAGCAAAAAGGGATGCCGTTAAATAGGATTGTTCTCCATAATGCTTCAGGGGTTTAAAAGAACCTGTGACAGACATCTGCCCGCCAAAGGCCGATGCCACCAAATCGCAGGTTTTATAGTCCTTTCTGGGCCCAGTCTGGCCAAAACCGGTCACAGAGGCCAGAATAATTTTAGGATTTATCCGGCTCAGGCTTTCAAAACCCAAACCCAGCTTATCCAGGTAACCCGGTGAAAAGCTTTCCACGATCACATCATTTTTTTTAACCAGCTCAAGAAAGATTTTTTTTCCTTCTTTGTGCTCTATATTGAGTGTGATTCCGGATTTACCGGTGTTGTTATAAAAAAAAGAGAGGCTTTTTTCAGGATGGGGTTCATTTCCCATAAAAGGGCCTGCATTCCGGGAAGCATCCCCACCAGGTCTTTCCACTTTTATGACAAAAGCGCCCATGTCAGTCAGAAGTTTTGAGCAAAAGGCAGCCTTTTGGTCTGTCAGATCTAAAACCCTTAATCCCGTAAGAAGCATTGTTTTTTCATTTTCCCTTTATTTATTATCAAACGCTCCAAATGGAGATCAAGTGCTCATTTTTATATATGGATTACCCGGTTTTTGGAGTGCAGGTAATCAAAATTATTCCCACAATCACCAGTGCAGCGCCGGAAATCTGAATATTTGAGAGGCGTTCCCCAAGCAATATTGCTGCTAAACAGATGGTTAAGACCGGCTCAATATTCATAACCATCGAAGCTTTGACCGGCCCTATGATTTTCATACCTGCAAAAAATGCTATATAGGCGAAAGCAACCACTATGCCTGATCCACTCACCTTTAGCCAACCCGCCCGGGTACCGATAATCTCTACACCATTGGTTAATACAAAGAACAGCACAAATAACAGGGTGCCGGCTGCCAGGCTGTGGAGGAGTACTGCCTGTCGATCAGCCTTTTTGAGCATCAGGCTGCTCACAGTAACAAAAATGGCAAAACCAATGGCTGCCATCATAGCGTACATAATTCCAATGATTTGCAGACCCCCTGTTGTTTGAACTTTCAAAGCAAGAGAAAGGCCGATAAAAGCAAGGATGATGGCTGTCAGGCGTACTGGTGTAATGGACTCATTTTCTGTAAATTTGGATATGATTGCAACAAAAAAAGGGCAGGTATAAAAGATAAGAACAGCCAGACTTATTGGAATATATTGTGTGGCTCCCAGATAACCAACCCCCATCATAAAAACAGAAATACCGAGTGCCAGACTGATATACCGTTCCCTGGGAAGTAAGCCTATTCCTTTGGAACGGGCTTTCTGATAAATAATCAGAATAACAGTTGCCGCACAGTGGCGCATTGCATTGGACGTATTCAGATCAACCCCATCCTTAAAAGCCATATTTGCAATTAGCATGCTTATGGTAAACCCTAATCCGGAAAGGAGCAGGATTCCAATTCCTCTGAATGTCTGTGTGCGGTCCGGTTCTGCAATAACTTGAGTTTTTAATTTCTTATTCATAAGTTTCTTGTTTTTTGCATTTGGATAATGATGTAATTCCTGGTGCATTTTGATTGTTGGACATTTTCCCAAAAAAGTAGCTTAACTTCGATTACAGTTTTTTGGGGGAGGATCACAAATCGATTGTTTCTCATGGTGAACTCCTTTAAATAATAAATTATACTACATTCTATTTTCCCATGGCCCATTGCGATGGATCTCTAATCCGCTATCACCTCCTTACAAACAGTTCAGGTTTAACAAAATCTGTTAATCCAAAGATCCCACTCTTCTTGAGTTATGAATTGATATCTGTTTATCAGTCAGAAGAGGGGAGAGCTTTTGGCTCTATAAGCTCCATTTCCTTTTCACAGCAGATTGGTTGACCTTCGCCAACTTTTGTACACAGTGCTTCCGTACCACATTCCTCACATTTATATCTTTTTCCCATTTGGACCATTTGTCATTCCTTTCTTTAATTATTTTGTTTCCATTGGTTGGCCACAGCAAATTATCTGGCCTTTACCGCCCTTGGTAACAACAAGCACGATGCCACATTTTTTACAGGTGTATTGTTTTCCGATCTCGTTTGCCATTTTTAACACTCCTTCACTATTTTGATAGTTGTTCATAATTAGTTCTAAGTTCTTTCCTAAGTACCTTTCCCATGGTATTGCGGGGCAGACATTCCACAAAAATTACTTGTCTGGGCCGTTTAAACCCGGCCAGCCTTGAATGGCAATATTCCATGATCTCTTCGGCTGTGGTTGTCTTTTCTTTTTTCAGAACAACCACGGCACAGGGCTCTTGTCCCCATTCAGGGTCAGGGATCCCGATGACGGCTGCTTCCTCTATATCAGGGTGGGAATGCAGTACATCCTCCACTTCTTCAGGGGAAATGTTCTCCCCGCCCCGGATGATCATGTCATCACCCCGGCCGGCAAGAAAGACATAACCGTCCTCGTCAACCCAGCCTTTGTCTCCTGTTTTCAACCAGCCGTCTTTGGTCTTGGCCCGGGCTGTTTTTTCATCATCCTTCCAGTACCCGGACATAATCCTGGCACCTTTTGCCAAAATTTCACCGACCGCATTGTAAGGCAGGGATTGGCCGCTTTCATCAACAATCTTTATTTCTACATCAGGCAGCGGCTTTCCTATGGATGCCGACAGCCGTTTGAGTTTTTTTTCCTTTTCTTCTTTAGTGCCTTCTATTACATGGTCATCCGGGCCCAGGACCGTTATGGTAGAGGCGGTTTCGGTCTGGCCAAAAGCATTGATAAATTTGACCCAGGGCATTTTTTCAATGGCGGATTTGATGACCGCGAAAGGCATGGAAGCCGAGCCGTAAGTGATAACTTTAAGACTGGACAGGTTGGCATGATCAAAATCCGGATCATCCAGTACCCATTTTAACATGGTCGGGACGAGCATGGTCCGGGAGACCTTTTCTTCCTGAATAATTCTCATCCATTCTTTGACTTCAAACTGGCGCATGAGAACCAGGGTTCGCCCTCCGTAAACAGCCGCCAGCATGGCCTGAATACCTGCAATATGGTACAGGGGTACGCTGAGCAAATTCCGTTCTTCAACAATCGGGTTAGCAGGCTCTACATTGCCCATCACATAGCCGGCAAAAGCACTATGCCTTAACGGCACACCTTTCGGACGCCCCGTAGTCCCTGCTGTATACATTAAAATGGTGATATCTTCATCCCCGATGTCGGCAACAACTTCATCGGGTACAGAAGAGCTGACCAGTGTCTCATAGTCGAGTGTTCCGTCAAGTTTTTTGTCTGTTGATACGCAGTTTTCAATAAAGGAAAGCTTTGGCAGGATGGTGTCCAGCATCTGGATATAACGGCTTCCGGCAAACAATACCTTTATCTTCGCATTATCAAGCATGTAGGAAACCTCATCTGCCTTGGCCCTGAAATTGATGGGAACAAAGATAGCCCCCAGTTTGGCCGTTGCAAAATAAACTTCGATATGCTGGTTGCAGTTCACCTCCAGCATGCCGACCCGGTCACCAGGCTTCACGCCTAACCCTGCCAAAGCATTGGCCAGTCTGTTGCTTCGTTCGTTCAGCAGGGCGAAACTATAATGCTTCCCTTCAAAGGAGATTATGTCCCGGTCCGGACAGATTGCGGTGGCAATATTTAGAAAAACGGTTGTGTTCATGGTTACCTCATCTGGATATTAATATTTAAGGTTGTTTGTTTTTACTTGCTGAAAGATGCGAAGCAAGACTCTTTTCAAGGTAAAGGCCTTCTGAAAGCCTGACATCCATCCCCCTGACCACTGCTTGTTTGGCTGCCCTGACAGCAGCCGGATCATGGGAAGCAATCTTTCGGGCCATCTCATTTGCATGGTCATAAAGTGTATCATCAGATACCACATGGTTAACCAGCCCGATCCTGAAGGCTTCCTCCCCGTCAATCCACTCGTCGATGAGAAGCATTTCAAGGGCCTTTGATTTCCCCACAGTACGCGGAAGGGTCTGGGTTCCGCCGGCAGCAGGAATCATCCCTAAGCCAACCTCAGGAAGACCAAATCTGGCATTTCTTGAAGCGATTCGAATGTCACAGCACAGGGCAATCTCGATTCCGGAACCGAGGACATAGCCGTGAAGGGCGGCTATTATAGGCTGGGGCATGCTTAAAAAAAGCCCCCAGACATCTCTTTCGAAGCGAACCTTACGGGCTGCAATGGGAGAGGGGGCAGTGAGAAACTCACTTAAATCCGCACCTGCGCAAAAGGCCTTTTCTCCGGCTCCTTTAAAAATAACGACATATACGTCCGGGTCATCCTTGATGGCGCTCAAAATTTGGTAGAGATCATCACGCATCTGTATATTATATGCATTCATTGCCTTGGGACGGTTAATTGTCACATAGGCTATCTTGTCTGTTTTTTCATAGATTAATGTCTCAAATCCACCCATATGCTCCCCCTTTATTCACCACTGAACCGGGCTTTTCTCTTTTCCTGGAATGCTTTGATTCCCTCGGTCCGGTCATGGCTGGTGTGCAGTAAAAAATAAAGGTCGGCTTCCAGACTCAGGGCCTGGTTCATGGTTAAATCCATCCCTTTGCTGACCACTTCCTTTGTATATTTCAAGGCAATGGGGCCTTTGCCGGCTATTTTCTGTGCTGTTTCCATGACCTTGGATAAAAGCGCCTTGCCGTCAATAAGCTGATTTACCAGTCCCATTCGAAGGGCCTCTTCCCCGTTTATGGTGTGTCCGGTAAAAAGCATTTCCATGGCATTGCTTTTTCCAATCAACCTGGATAACCGCTGTGTACCCCCGTCCCATGGGATTATGCCGTCATTGATATGGGGCAGCCCGAAAAAAGAAGCAGGGGAGGCAACTCTCATGTCACAGGCAAGAGCCAGCTCCAGGGCCTGGCCCAGGGCATATCCGTTGATGGACATGATAACCGGGATTTCAAGTTTTGACACAGGCCCAGCCCAGGACATGGGGTTATCTCTTGCCGGATCAGTGTTCAAAATGGTTTGACTCAAAGTAAGTTTATTCGGCCATCCGGTCTGTTCCAGATTGATGATAACCACCTGTATTTCCGGGTCCGGATAGATGGTATGGCAAAGTTCATTGAGTTCGTTGGCTACTTGGACCGGGTCCTCATAACAGGTTCCATTGCCATGCAACTGGATTACCATCACCCGGTTTTCCCTGTGAAATGACAAAATCTCATAACGCATTGTTCATGCTCCTGGTTTTATGGTTTAGCCCCCTAAATAGTACCGGTCCTTCTCAGTTGCACCAGTTCCTCTTTTGAGTATCCTAATTCTTCGCAAAATACCTCATGGTTGTGCGCTGATAAAGCGGGGGCTGTATCATTCAATTCCCAGTGGCTTTGGGAAAATCTCACGGGGGCGCCCGGACATTTAAACCCGTTGGTGCCGGTCAATTTTATGGTATCAAAGTATTCCCGTTTATTTAAGTGCTCACAATTAACAACTTCATCCATGTTTCTTACCGGCATAAACGGTACATGTTTTTCCCGGCATTTGTTGAAAATCTCTTCCCGTGTATGAGACATGAGCCAGGGGGACAAAAGATTGTCAAGGACTTCACTGTGTTCTCTTCCTGCCTTGGCCCTGTCCTTGAACCGCTCGTCAGATGCATACCATTCCGGTATCTTTCCGTCTCCCATAATCTCCAGAAACCTTTTCCATTCAGATCCCCGAAGGGCAATCATGGAAATATAGCCGTCCTTGCAGGGAAGCAAAGTATAGGGGTAAGGGGCAAATGTTCTGTGGCCGGACCGGGTTCTTTTCCGCCCTCCATATACAAACGCGGAAACCACGTTGCCCGTATGAAAAATAGACCAGGACTCTGCCTCTGAAATATCAATGTGCTGGCCCCTGTTTATTTTTATGTCGGCCATCAGGGCAGACATGATGGCATTGGATGCAATGACCCCGGTCTGGAAATTACCCATTGAGAAAGGCGGGGTTAAAGGTTCTCTTTTAGGATCACCCACAATGGAACTCATTCCGCCCATGGCACTGGCATTGATTGCATAAGCCTTATAGTCCCTGTAGGGACCTGTCTGGCCAAAGGGCGTGATGGAAATTACGTTTAGTTTCGGGTTGATTTCACGCAGGGTTGCGAAATCAAGTTTCAGCTCTTTTGCCAGGTGAGGTGGCAGATCCTCTATCAAAACATCGGCATCCTTGAGCAGTTCTATGAAAATTTGTCTGCCTGTCGATTTCAGGACATCAAGGGTAATACCTTTTTTATTCCGGTTTAAATAGTGAAATAATCCACTCCTGTCCGTATGGGGAATGTCATCGGGAAAAGGGCCGCATCTCCTGGAGATATCTCCTTTTTCAGGAGATTCGATTTTTGTTACGTTTGCACCCAGGCCTGCAAGAAGCATCCCGCAGAAAGGCCCTGAAATATATTGGGCCAGTTCGATGACTTTAATGTTTCCCAGTGTTTTGTTCATGGTTATTCTCCTAAACTTCACTATAATTTACAGCGGTTGGACAGGCTGTTTCATTCGGGTTTATTTCGATTTAATATGGTTAAAAACTTTTTCTGACGTGGCAGGAAGGTCACAAATCCTTACCCCCACAGCGTCGTAAATGGCATTTAAAATTGCCGGTGCTGTGGGAACCATGGCACATTCTCCCAACCCTTTTGCCCCGAAAGGACCGTTAGGATCGCAGGTTTCCACCAGTATCGGGGTAATCTGTGGGATGTCCTTGATGGAAAAAAGCTTATAATCATGAAAATTCGGGTTCAGTATTCTGCCGTTGTCAAATTTTAACTCTTCGGTTAAGGCCCAGCCAAAACCCATGACTGCACCGCCTTCTATCTGTCCTTCTGCCAAAAGCGGGTTGATAACTTTGCCTGAATCATGGGCCGCATAAAAATTGATTAATTCCACCCGGCCGCTTTCAGGATCAACTTCTACTTCGGCCAGGTGGGTGGCAAAGGACATGGCAGGTCCTGGATAGGCATAATAGCTTTTCGGATCAAAATTCTTGGCGATCTCGGGTCCGTCATAATATCCTGCCCCTGTCAATACCTCTTGCTTTTGGGAATAAGAAACAGCACCAATCTGAGAAAAAGCTACCCCTTTTTCGGGTTCTTGTGCGACACAGACATTACGCGCTTTGATCTCCAGGCGCTCAACCGGTTCCCCCAATATATCGGCGGCCTGGGATATAATTTTTCTTTGAGATTAAGGGCGGCCTGGGACACTGCATTTCCAGCACAGAACGTCACCCGGGAACCAAAGGTGCCCATGCAGGGCAATGTGGTATCTGTATCAGAGGTGATAAGCCGGATCTGTTCCGGCTCCATCCCGAGTATTTCAGCAGCTATCATGGTAAGCGTGGTATTTGACCCTTGGCCGATATCCGTGGCACCCGTGTTCAAAAAGATAGTTCCGGAAGCATCCATTTTCATAGTGGCTCCAGAGTAATTAAACCCGGACCCCCTGCTGCCGCCGCCGGTATAGATCATGGATGCAACGCCAAGGCCCCTATATTTTTGCTTGGTCTTCTTTTTTTCGGACCAGTTGGACGCTTTTTTAACAGCTTCAAGGGTTTCCTTCAGGCCGCAGCTTGTTATTTCTACGGCGTTTGCCGTCTTTTCATCCGGATGATTAGCATTTTTCAGTCTTAATTCTATGGGGTCCATATTCAATTTTTCGGCAATCATGTCCATCATTGTTTCCTGGGCAAATGTTGCCTGGGGATCGCCATAGCCCCGGCATGCTCCTCCGTAATTCTTGTTTGTATAAACAAGAAAACCTTCATATGATATGTTTTCAACACGATAAAGTGAAGAAAACATGACGTTATGATAGCCCATGACGGATGGGCCAT
This sequence comes from uncultured Pseudomonadota bacterium, assembly GCA_937880875.1. GTDB lineage: Bacteria > Desulfobacterota > Desulfobacteria > Desulfobacterales > Desulfobacteraceae > Desulfobacula. Next base: position 25,673 of record CALGRI010000080.1, on the reverse strand, counting down.
GGCTGTTATAGGCACCATTGTCAATGATTGCTTTTGCCTGTTTTACAACTATGGTCCCGTCATGGTTGAACCCGAACTTTAATTCAGTAATGGATGGGTGTCGCATCCTTGTTGCAGCGAACTGCTCTTCACGTGTGTTGATTATTTTAACCGGTCGACCCGTTTTTTTTGACAGCAGCACGCAGGCAACATGGGTGGTATCCAGATCAATTTTACTACCGAAAGCCCCACCGATATAAGGCGGAATAACACGAATCTTTTCCGGTTCAATGGCAAGGACCTGGGAGATTCTATGCTTTAATGGGTGAGGTGCCTGGGTATTGACCCACACCGTGACCTGATGGTCCGGGTTGTAATCTGCCACACAGACATGAGTTTCAATGCTGGAATGGGACTGGGCATGGGTGGTAAATGTTTTTTCTATTATAAATTCTGATTTTGCAAATCCCTGTTCAATATCGCCGCAATCCATCTTAAAATGTTTGGAGATATTATTTTCAACATGATCATGGATATCAGGCGCCCCTGCTTTCATTGCTTCGACTGGGTCAAAGACGCTTTCAAGTTCTTCCAGTTCAACTTTAATCAAAGAGATTGCCTTGGCAGCAGTCTCTTCATCAATGGCAGCTACCGCTGCTATTTCATCACCTACATGTCTGACTTTCTTATCTTCAAATGCAAGTTTGTCAGCCATTAAAGGATGAATGCTGTATTTTATCAAGGGGGTATCTTCACAGGTGATAACCGCCTTTACACCTTTAAGTTGCCGGGCCTTTGAAACATCAATGCTCAAGATTCTGGCATGGGCCACCTTGGATCTGAGAATTTTGCCGTAGAGCATTCCTTTTAACTTTATATCTGCAGCAAAAACAGCCTTGCCTGTAACCTTGGTCACGGCATCCATGTTTTTGATCCGTTTTCCGATCACAGAGTAATTGTTCATTGTAAGTGCCCCCTTCTTATCCATTTTTTAATTTTTCTTTGGCGTTTTCAACGGCATCAAGAATTTTAACATAGCCGGTGCACCGGCACAGGTTTCCTGCTAAATACTCTTTAACCTCCCGGGTTGAGGGATTCGGCATCTCCTGGAGCATGGCTTTTGTTGTGATGACCATTCCGGGTGTACAAAAACCGCATTGGATGGCCCCGCTGTCCACAAAGGCCTGCTGGACCGGATGCAGTTCTTCCCCTGTTTTTACCCCTTCAATGGTCTCGATTACGGCATTATCAACTTCCACGGCCAAAACCAGGCAGGAACTTATGACCTTATCATTGAGGATGACGGAACAGGCTCCGCAATCTCCTTCATCACATCCTTCCTTGGTTCCTGTTAAATCAAGGTCTTCCCGTAAAAATTGGAGCAATGTCGTTCTCGGGTCAACCAGAACTTCATAATCGTCACCGTTTACATTGACCCGAACCGGATATTTTTTTATCATGTTAAAGTTCTCCCTTTATTTGCAATAATTGAGTTCGTTTTAAATCTCAATACATCACGAAGCTTTAATAAGCGTATTGATTCCCTTTGCAACCATTGTTGCAATCAAAGATCTTCTATAGTCTGCCGAAGCTCTGAAATCTGAAATGGGAGTTGCCTCGTTTGATGCTTTTTTTGCTGCTCTTACAATCAAATCAGGTGTCAAAATATTATTGTTCAAAATTGCTTCAGCCTTTTTTGCCCGGATGGGGGTCGGAGCAACAGCTCCCATTGCAATGGCTATTTTCTTACACAAGTTAGTGATAGGCTCTCTGTGCAGGGTAATGGCAATATTCACCAGGCCCAAATCATTGGATTTGCCTGCAGAATGTTTTAAAAATATTCCTTCAGCCCGACCTGCATCTTCCGGGACCCTGATCTCAGTCAATATTTCACCTTTTTTCAAGACTGTCTGGTTCGGTCCGCAAAAAAAGTCCTGTAAAGCTATCTGCCGTTCCCCATTTTTTGAAATAATTTTGAGCATTGCATCCATTGCCAGGAACATTGCTCCGAAATTTGAACAGGGAGACGCATTGGACAGGTTTCCACCAATGGTGGCTCTGTTTCTGATTTGAATTGACCCCAGCGCTTTTGCAGTCTGGTTAAGAAAGGGCATTGTTTGTTTGAGCCTGTCTGAGACCTCAATATCCCGGACGGTAACCAAAGCCCCAAACCGCCACCCGTCAATGAATTCAAACGTATTCATCCGGGGTATTTCTTTTATGTCTACGATGCACTCAGGTTTAATGGAATTGTACTTCATGCCCACCAAAAGATCAGTTCCTCCGGCCAGCAAAAAGGCATTTTCATATGTATTCAACGCATTTATGGCATCATCCATACTTTTGGGTTTGATATATTCAAAAGTTTCCATTAACCTTCTCCTAATTATTTAGTTTCAGGGTCTGCCTTTATAGCCCTTGCCTTAAGTTTTATTAACAAGCCTGGAGATTCTTTCGTTCCAGGATTTTGCAGCAACGCAGTAGATGGGTGAGTTTTCGTTTAAACACTATTTATCAAAAATTCTATTATAACGAGCGTCCCTTTCCTTGATGGCCTCTTTCACTCCGACATCCCTTCGTCGTCTGAGGAAATTGTACTCGCCTTCCTCAAATCTTGTGTTGGTGAACATGGTATGTCCAAGATATCCCTGTCCAAAGGCGGAGGTCAGTCCCATGGAATCATATGCCAGTCTCGCACAGGCCTTGCCTATGGCAATACCGTCACGGGGGAGAAGGGTCATGGATTCAGCCAGTTTTCTGACCTCCTCGTCAAGCTGGTCCAGCGGTACAACTGTATTAACAAGACCGATTCTTTCCGCTTCTATCCCGTCCAGCAGTTTTCCGGTGAGCAGCATTTCCCTTGCTTTTTTCTGGCCGATCAGGCTCATGAGAATCGGAAATACATACATGGACCCTGCAAAACCGAGTCTCTGTTCAGCATGGCCGATCTTGGCATCTTCGGAACAGACTGTCATATCACAGCAAAGGGACATGTATAGACCGCCGCCGATACAATATCCATGAACCTGTGCAATGGTGATCTTGTCCATGAAGAATATTCTGCGAAGGCTTTCCGCACGCCATTTGTCATATGCCAGCCGGGCTCTCTGGCTGGGGCGCCGGGTGTCGTCTTTGGGTTTTCCCGAGCCACCACCGTAAACAAAATAGACACGCCCAAGATCATATCCGGAAGAGAATGCATTTCCAGAGCCTTTAAAAACGACGGCCTTTACATCGTCATCCTGTTCAATTTGATCCAGGGCAGCATCGATTTCCTTGCTGAATTCAATATTCAATGCATTCATGGTATGCGGTTTGTTAAATTGCAGGGTAGCAACTGACCCCTCTTCATAATCTTTTTTTTCATAAATCAGTGTTTCTGACGTAATTGTGTCTGAACTCATCACTATCTCCTTAGGTTTATCTTATTAATGATCTAAAACATTTATTATTCATAGTTATCTAAATTAACAGGGTATGGTCTTTTCTATTGGCCCGGTACATACCTGCCATATCCGCTTTCACCGGTTACTTTTTGATCCTTGACAACAATTTTTCCCCTCAGCATGGTCAGAGTCGGCCACCCTTTGATTTTTTTCCCTGCCACGGTTGAAAAATCGCTGTTGGAATACATTGGATTTTCCAGTGCAATATCCTCTTTTTCAAGATCAATTAACACCAGATCTGCATCAGAACCGATATCCAGAACTCCTTTTCGGGGGGCAAGGCCGAATTTTCGAGCCGGGCTGTAGCAGCAGACATCAACGAGTCGTTCCAGAGAAATTCGTCCTTTGTTTACCCCTTCACTGAGCATCAGGGGCAAAAAGGTTTCTGAGCCGGGCATGCCGGGTGTGGCATCCCAGAAATTTTGCTTCATTGATTTTGGGACCGGGGCGTGGTCTGTGGCAACCACATCAATGCTGCCGTTTCTTAATGCTTCCCAGAGTTTTTCGTTATCTTCGGACTCACGGATGGGCGGGTTGACCTTGGAAAGGATCGGATCAACATTATCCGTGTTCTGCGTTAAATATTGGACACAGGTTTCAGTCATCACATTTACGCCCTGGGCTTTGGCTTTTGTCAAAAGCTGCAGGCCTTCTTTAATGGTCATATGGACAACATAGATAGGGCATCCGGTTATTTCGGCCAGATAGAGGCATTTCTGCATGGATTCCTGTTCACAAACCCTTGTTCTTACCTCATTCCAGGAGCCTGGCTCCAATCCCTGTTCTAAAAATTCATTCTTTATCCCAAGAAAGATTTCCACGTTTTCACAGTGGACTCTGACAAATATGTCACGCCCCTGTCTGGCCAGCCTTGCGACCTCTTTAAAGGTCAGATAAACAATGCCGTCATCTATACCTCCGGAACGTCCTTTCCAGACGGCTTCACTTCCCTTGTAAGGGAGCAAAAGTTTGACACTGTTAATCCCGTAATCATATATCTCACTGATTTGACTTATATTTTCTCGGGTATAAATCCGTGCACTTAAAGCAAGGTCGACATAGGCATTTTTTTCATAGAGTCCGACAAATTCCTTTGCCTGGTCTTTAATATTGTCTGCCGGCGCCAGCAAGTGTATCAGGGTGGTGCATCCGCCTGCCGCACAGGCCCGGGTTTCAGCCCGGATATTTGATTCAGGATCAATACCCGGTGGATACTGAAGATGAACATGGGCATCCACGATCCCGGGAATGACAAAGTTTCCCTTGCCATCTATAATAGTTTTGGCATCCGGCAGTTCGGATTCCTTTGCCAGGGCAACTATTTTCCCACGTTCAATGGCCAATCCGGCATCCAGAATTCCGTCATGCCTGACAATTTTACAGTTTTTTATAATCGTATCAACTTGCATCAGGCCCTCTTGTTTTTTAATAAATAATTTTTTCTTCTATATAGTGTTCGATTTTTTCTCTAGGCAGTCCCAAAATTTCTCCGTAAACATAATGATTATGCTCGCCTAACATGGGTGCCGGTCTTCTGATTTGACCGGGTGTTTCACTCAAATTGCAGACAACATTGGGAACAAAGTCAAGTCCTGTTACGGGGTGTTCAATATTGACAATATTCTGACGTTCCTGAAGATGAGGGTCTGAAAACCGGTCTTCGGTATCGGCACATGGAGTTGCGGCAACACCTGCATTCTGAAGAATTCCCATGACTTCATAAGACGTCTTTGTCAGGGTCCATTCGCCAATGAGTTGATCGAGTTTTTTGCGGTTCACTCTTCTTTTGTGGTTATCTGCAAACTCATCTTCCTGTGTCCAGGAGGGATCTCCTAAGGCCGAACAAAAAGATTTCCATTCCACATCCGTCAGAATGGCGATGGATACCCACTTGTCTTCTCCCATGCAGGGGTAATTGTTGTGAACAGCCATCATAGTGTTGTTATTGCCCACGGAGGTTAAATTGCGATTATTAAAACTGTATTCCATCATCGGTTCCGGCATGGTGCTCAACAAGGATTCCATCTGGGCAACCTCTATGTGCTGGCCTTCTTTATATTTTTCACGATGGTATAATGCAATTTGAACGGCAAAAGCACCGAAAAGGGAGGAATTAATATCAGCATAGGCCTGCTGCATTCCTAAGACCCGTTCGCCTTCATATCCGATCAGATTGTCCAGCCCTGAAAGTGCAGCAAGTGACGGGCCGTAGGTGACCACATCCGACAAAGGCCCCTCGCTGCCCACGCCTGGAAAAGAAATCATGATAATATCTTTTTTCAGTTTCTTTAATTCATCATAATCTAAAGAGAGTCTTTTCATCACGCCCGGGGAGAAGTTTTCTACCACGACATCACTTTTTTTTATCAAGTCCCGGATGAGTGTTTTGCCTTCAGGCCGGGTCAGGTCTAAAAGGATGCCCAGTTTATTCCTGTTTATACTATGAAACAGCGGGTCCTTTTCCGGGTCCCGTTCGATATTGTCGGGGCCGAACCTGACAGGGTCAAGGCGCTTGCGTGTTTCCACCTTAATAACCTGGGCGCCCATGTCTGCCAAGAGACAGGTTGCCCGTGGTGCGGCAGCAGCCCAGCCAAAATCAATTACCCGGTATCCTTCAAGTGGTAAGTCACCCATAATTTATCTCCAATAATGTCTTGTCTTTTTTGGCCGGGGGAAACATGCTTTTCCCCCCGACTATTGTTTTTTATTTTCAATAGCGGCAGTCAGTCGTTGTTAAACATCATACCTGACGTCCGATAAGTGCTCCTTGATAAATCGCCTGTTTAATATTTTTAGGCGTGGTGCAGTCACCGATCATGGTGAAGGGTATCTCTTGTTTTTCCAAGACATCTGCAAGACCCTGTACAGGTGTTGAACCAAGGGCCAGAACGATGACCTCAGCTTTAACACAAACAGTTTTACCCGATTCATTATCTATAAGGTCAACACCCGTGCCGGTAATTTTTTCAAGTTTATGATCGGTAATCTCCCTGACCTTATGCTCCTGCATAAATTCCATTATGCCCCTTCTGTTGGTAGGCTCACAGTCTTCTGCCATATAAGATCCGGGGCGCATTTTGACCACAGCCACTTCATTGTCCCAGGATGCGATAAGTTCAGCTGTTTCACAGGCAAGCATACTGCCTCCGATAACAGCGACCTTCTGGTTTTTCAGAGGGACTTCCCCACGAAGAACATCCCAGGCAAGCACAATATTGTTGGTCTCGCTTCCGGGTATGTCGATCTGTTTGGGGATGGCACCTGTAGCCATGATAATTTCATCAGGGTTCTCAGCGGCAATGAGTTCTTGTGTGACTTCGACACCGAACTTGATGTTCACGCCTGTTTTTTCAATCTGGTTTGCAAGATAGTCCCGCAGCCAGAGCATTCTCTTTTTTCCGGGAGGCTTTGATGCCAGCAGGAGCTGTCCGCCAAGTTCCCCTCCCTTTTCATATAAGGATACGGAATGCCCCCTCAAAGATGCCACCCTTGCCGCTTCCATGCCGGCCGGACCACCGCCGATAACCATGACTTTCTTTTTTCTCTGTGCAGGTACAATCTCGGTCCAGTCCTTCTCCCTGCCAAAAACTGCATTGACGGCACAGCTCTGGGGATAATTAAAGGCACCTCCTCTGATGTACAGACACTCTCCGCATGACAGGCATTTCCTGATGTCATCCACTTTGCCCTGAGCTGCTTTTTGGGGCCATTGGGGATCAGCCAGAAGGGGTCTTGCTATTCCAAGGAAATCAGCTATCCCGTCAGAGACAATTTTCTCACTTACGTCCGGGTTTCGATATCCACCGGCAACGATAATAGGAATTTTTACCGCTTTTTTAATGGCTTCAAAAAGCGGCCGTTTAAAATCTTCTTCCATTCGCATGGTGTCGTTGGATAGATGCTGTGTTTCATGACATCCTGCAGAAACACTGATAACATCTGCCCCGGCAGCTTCCAGGATTTTTGCAACCTGGCAGGATTCAGCCAGGTTAATACTATTGTCAAGGTAATCAAGGGCACTGATGCGAACGGTAACAGGGAAATCATCACCGGCCTGGGTTTTAATCGCCTTTAGCATTTCTACATGGAACCGGGTTCGGTTTTCAAGGGATCCACCAAATTCATCTTTCCGGGTATTGAGAAAGGGGGAAAGGAAGCTGCCAAGCAGATATCCGTGGGCTGCATGGATTTCAACCATGTCATAGCCGGCTGTTTTTGCCATGACAGCACCTTTGGCAAACAGATCAATGGTGTCCCAGATCTCACTTCTTGTAATGGGAATGGGTTTGGTATATGGGGTCCCGTCACAAAATAACTGCTGAACATTGGAAGCCGCCACACTCTGCATATGTGTCTGCCCGCCGATATGGCCGAACTGGATGCTGACTTTAGCTCCATGGGCATGCAGGGCCTGGACAAGCTCACAATGACCGGGAATAAACTGGGGGGCACTCAAATTTAAGGAGGCTGGAGTATAGAATTTATGTCCCGGGGGGAAAATCCTTGTGGAACCAATGATGATCAATCCCACGCCTCCCTTGGCCCTTTCAGCAAAATAATCAATGGTTTTCTGGGTGACTTCACCATTCATACCTTGGAACTGTCTGGCCATGGGAAGCATGACGATACGGTTTTTTGTGGTAAAGTTTCCTATTTTCCCTTTTTTAAAAAGATGTGGGAAGTGTGTCTTTGACATGTAGGTCTCCTTAATTATTTGATAAACACTTTTTCAGGATCAAAAGATCGTACCAGGTTCAGTTCCTCCTGGGTCGGAGAAGCCAGTATTTCCATTCGCGGTAAGGTTCGAAGCGCCCATCCGCAGGTTTCTTTAATTTCATTGATTCTTTCTTCAAAAGAAGAGTCTGGTGTTGGAAAATATCCCTTAAGCACAAAATCCGTGCCATTTTTTACATAAACGCCTTCATTGGTAACAAGGGTGCCAACCCGCGTACCCGGACAGGTGATATAAGACACCTTTTCAACCAGGCGGTTGGCCCTCTGGACAGCGACGATCACGACTTCCCTGGTTACGCTTGCAATGTCATTACCTCCACCTGCGCCTGAAAGATAAATATCCCCCTTGGACGTGTTTCTGATAACTGTGGAATTGATATTGCCTTCTTTGTCCAGTTGCCCGGCCCCCAGGACGCCAATGCAGCCGCTGTTGATTCCGCCGGCACTGACACCGTGCACGTCAAAACTGTCGGAAATCATTTTTGCGGTGGCCATGTTGGCAGGACTGATGAGCAGGGGATCTCCCGGACAAGGCTGATAGCCGATACCGCCTGCAATCAGATCAATGTGGTAGTCTTGTTCTTTTAATAAATAATAGGCACACCAGCCTGCCAGACCTGATATACCTATCCCGGCAAACATGGTTTTATAATTGTTTTTTAAGATCAAATCCCTGATTTCCCGAGCCCCTGCAATAATTGCATGCTCGCTGGGTGTGGGAGGGTTTTCTTCCCTGTTTTCAATTATTCCATTGGTTTCAATCACCATGGCCGGATTGTCCTTAAGAGAATTGGGTGGTGAACTATTGGTCTGCAATCCCAGCTTGGCCAGGTATTCTTCATGGGTGCCTCCTTCAAGGACCCACTCTTGCACCCATTGCTCCAGAGTTTCTGCATTTTCACTTGCCTTTCTAAGCGTTTTAAGAAATTCTTTGTCCAGGCCATACCCTTCAAATTCAGGCAGGCTCTGAGCATTCAGGTTTTGGGGATGAGCTCCCCTGGGAGCTACGCACACAGCATTGACAAGGCTACCCGGGATTTTGACCAGCATGGAATGTTTTCTGATGAAATCCTCGGACACCAGTTTTTCCACAGTGACGATGATACCTTTGCGGCTTGCCTTAGCCCCCCATGCATCCCTGGGTGGAGCCGCCATGATCAAATTACCCTGGGGGTCTGCAGCCCATCCGTGAATGATAGAAATGTCCGGGTTCAAAGCTTTAATAAGGCCTATTTTTTCACCCGTTCCAAAAGGGTCGTCGGCAATCTTAAAGGAATCAGAGTTCTCCTGGGCCAGGCTGCTGCCGATAATTGAACGTGTCACTGCATAGGGAAGATTTAAAGCACCAGCCTGCAAAGCCTGGATCAAAGAGAGCATGGACCAGTTTTCAAGTTCAATGGTTTTTTCTTTAAAAGCCCTTTGGATAACAGGATTGGGATAGGGTCTTGGAAAAATATCGGCACAGTTGGTAAAAATCAGTTTTTTCACGAGTTGGCCATGAATCAGGCTTAGGGCGTGGTGTCCGCCTATCATGTTCATGATCAGTGTGAAGTCTGCTTTTTTGCCCCAGAATGTTCTGGCAAGCTCCCGGGCTGCGGCTCCGGCCTCAAGACCTATGTACAGGGCCATTCCCGGCTTTATATGTTCCTCAATCGCCTGGCGTATACTGACAACTTTGTTTTTCATGTTTAAACAACCTTTATTTATGACGGTTACTATGTCATTTTATCTTTGATAAGCGTTCCAAGGTTTCAAAATCAATTAAACCAATTCAATTATTCTTTAAACGGGCAAGTTCTGCGTTAATCAATTCAGTTTGACGGTCTTTTTGCCAATTGAGCTGTTCTTTTCGGACACGAAGTTTTTTTAAACTGAGTGTGGCACTGACGATTTCTTCGGTTTCCCCCCCCTCGGCAAAAATGAAGGCCGGCCTGGGGGTGAGGGGGCCTGCAATAACGCTGTGTCCATAATAAGAGTTTGACCGCTCCTTTCCGACCAGGTTTGCACTGGCGGCATAGACACAGTTTTCCGTTGCCCGGCTTCCGGTCTGCTGTACGATGAAGTAAGGTTTGCCGGGACCTGTGGCGCTGGCCGAGGTATTTACAAGCAAATCAGCCCCTTTCAGGGCCATAATCCGTGCCAGTTCAGGGTAAAAGTAAAAATCAAAACAGATGAGAATACCAATGGTCCCGTACCGGGTTTCAAAGACCGGGATTTCATTTCCCGGTGTAAAGCAAAGACTCTCTGTAAACCGGGGCAGAGGGGCAAGGTGCAGTTTTCTATAGGTGCCCAACAGCCCTTCAGGACCAACAATAACCGATGAAATATAAAGGATGTCCGGGTGGGTTATATCTTTTTCCGGCATTCCAAAAATAATATAAACATCCAGTTTTCGGGCCAGGTCTTTGATCTCGCAAGTGCTAGGTCCTGGAATCGTCTCAGCCATTTTTTTATGCATACCACAGGATTTGCCATCTGGATCAGTCATCTCACCGCATTCATAGCCGGTAAGGGCAAGTTCCGGGAAAATGATAATATTATTGCCCTGATCTGCCGCCTGTTTTGAAAAGGCCTTAATTTTTGACAAATTAGCTGCCTTGTCTCCCCATTCGGGGCAAAAATTAACACAGGCGACTGAGACTGTTTCCTGGTATGCCATTACCTGGTCCTTATCGATTATTTGTTTTCCATATCTGAAAGTCGTTTATCATGGTTTCCTCCGAATGTAGCCCTCCCTGATTTTTCTTTTTCCTTTAATGCTGCAAGAACTTTTTCAGGGGTAATGGGGATCTCATGGAACCTGATACCAATGGCATCGTAGATAGCATTGGCAATAGCAGGTGCACTTGATACCATTGTACCTTCTCCAACACCTTTAGCCCCCCAAGGGCCTTCCCTATGGGCTGTTTCGATAATGGCAGACTTATAATTGTCACAATCTGGGCAGTCCAGTGTTGTGGGAATTTTGTAATCAGCAAACTGTGGGTTTAGCATGACACCGTTATCTACAATAACCTCCTCAAGCAAGGCGCTTCCGATTCCCATGCTGAGAACTCCGCCATCCTGTTGACCCTCAACCATTATCGGGTTCATGGCTTTTCCGCAGTCATTTGCCGTTACCATCTTTGTTACCTTGATTTTACCGGTCTGGATATCGACTTCAACCTCAGCAGCCTGGGCAACAAACATATAAAATGATGCCGGCCTTGATGATTTGCCTGTCTCGGGGTCAGGCATGACCCCGGGAAGGTAATAAGTTGCTTTACCAAGGATTTCTCCACCTTCTTTTAAGGTATAACCGCCGATAACCATGGGAATGAATAATTCACTGATATCAAGGCTTTTTTCCGGATCATCTTTTACAAAAACTCTGGATTGGGCAGTTACAAGAAGATCTACAGAAACATCAAGTTCCTTGGCTGCAATTTCAAACAATTGTTTTTTTGCATCTGCACATGCCTTGCGGATGGCATTGCCCATATTAAATGTAGAGCGGCTCGAGGCAGTACCCAGGTCAAATGGTGTACAATCAGTATCTGGATTCAAGACCCTAACTTTTGAAACCGGGATTTTGAATTCTTCCGAAATCATCTGGGAAAAGATGGTATTTGATCCCTGGCCGAGCTCTACAGTACTGGTCCTTAATTCTACCCTTCCGTCCGGGTGCACTTTAACAAAGCATGCCGAGGCAGTCGGTACAAGACTATATTTGTTACCAAGGGCTATGCCTTTACCCATTTTTAAGTAGGGTTCTTTTGGGCTTTCAGGTTTCTTTCCCCATTCAATGTCCCGGGCCGCAGCCTGAAGACATTCTTTTGCGCCAACGCTGTGCATTTTTTCCTGAAAAGCATTCAAATCCCCCTCATCAGTACAGTTCATGAGTCTGAATTCTAAAGGGTCTATGTTTAATTTTTCGGCGATCATGTCCATATTACATTCCATACCCCAAAGCGTTTCAGCATTTCCAAACCCACGGAATGCACCTGCCATTCGCTGATTGGTATAAACGCCGTAGGCATCCAGTTTAAAATGAGGGATTTTATAATTTGCAGCAGGTCCAAAAGAGCCGTTTCTTGCGGTCAGATAGCCAGTCCCTGCGTATGCCCCGCCCACAAGAATGGTTGTCATTTCATTGGCCACCAATGTCCCGTCTTTTTTGGCACCGGTCTTGATTTCTACAATATATCTCGCCCGGGTTGTGCTGGTCATCAGCTGCTCCTCTCTTGTAAGCCACATTTTAACAGGCCGTTTGGGAAACCCTTTCTGGGCAAGAGCCAGTGAGGCAGCAATCTGTTCCGCCTTTGGCTCGCGGCCCCCAAAGCTGCCGCCCACATGGGTGGGAACAATGACTCTTACAGTGGATGACGGCATCCTTCTTGATTCGGAAATATCCCGGTGCATGCCATAAGGTTTTGACGTTGTTCCTGTTACCGTGAGTCTTCCTGTCCCGTCAATTTCGGCAACCCCGCAATGCGGTTCCATCTGGACATGATGGATCATGGCCACTTCAAACCGGTTCTCCAGAACAATGTCTGCATCTTTGAATGCATTTTTGTCGTAATCCCGTCTGATCCTGAAGTAGTTAAAAACATTGGGACGCTTGTCTGCATACCTTGGCGGGACTGATCGAATCGTGGTATAATTTTTCAAATCTTCATGAAGAATAGCAGGCGGATTTTGGCTGAAAGCCTCATCACCGTCAAACACAGGGGTAAGTTCCTCGTATTCCACCTCTATGAGGTCCACAGCCGCCTCAGCAATCTCCTCGGTTTCTGCAGCAACAGCCGCAACGGCATCCCCGACATATAGCACTTTACCCCGGGCAAGAACATATTCATCGGCAACACCGGCCCCAAAACGAAGGGGGGCGGTTTCTTCGTCACCCACGATAACCACCTTGACACCCGGCAGTACTTTTGCTTTAGAGGTATCAATGGAAATAATCCTGGCATGGGGGTAGGGGCTTCGTTTAACTTTACCGTAAAGCATCCTGGAACGCTCTATATCTGAACAGAATTTTGCTGCTCCTGTGACTTTTTCCACACCGTTTACATTACGTTCAGGCTTTCCGATATATTCATAATCATTATTATACTCATGTTCATTTTTTACTTTCATGTGTGAGAACTCCTTATTTGGCAACTATTTCTTTTTTAGGGTCAACACTGAGGACAGCCTTTACAATTTTATGGTATCCGGTGCAACGGCAAAGGTTTCCTGAAAGGGCGTATCTGATTTCTTTTTCTGATGGAGCGGGATTTTCATCCAGGAATGATCTGCTGGTCATAATCATACCGGGTGTGCAATACCCGCATTGAAACGCACCATGATCAAGAAATGCCTCTTGAACCGGATCCAGTGTTTCTCCCTTGGCAAGCCCTTCTATTGTTTGAACACTCTTCCCATTCACTTGAAGTGCAAGAATAATACATGATTTAACAGCTTTTCCGTCTACCCGCACGGTGCAGCATCCGCACAATCCTTCGCCGCAGCCTTCTTTGGTACCTGTTAATCCCAGGGTATCGTGTAAAAATTTTTGCAGTGTTGTTCCTGGATTAATTTGGGTTTCAATGGTCTCGCCATTGACGGTTAAACTCATACGCTCCATATTAAATCTCCTCTTTTGCCGTATTGTAATTTTCAGAAAATATCAAAAAATTAATCTTTTTTGTCAAACATGATCCTGCAACCGCGCTCTGTAATCAAAGAGACCTGGCCCGGGCAATCGCTTCTTTGATATTCCTTATTACCAGAACACGAGCTATTTCCCGCTTGTACTCCTCAGTACCGTTTGTATCAGAAGTCGGTTGGCAATCTTCAAAAACAGCCTGGGCCGCTTTTTCAATAACAGCGTCATTGATTTTCTTTTTTTTGATAAGATCCTCGGCTCGTTTATATCGATGGGGATATGTATCAACTGCCCCTAAAACAATACGAATATCTTTACACATGTCCGGGTCTGACTCATCCAGGGTTAGATGCGCTGCCACACTTGCAATACCCAGATCCGTGGCCCGCCGGGCAAACTTTGTGTAGATCCCACCGCTTCTGGCTGCTTTGGCCGGCACCTGGATTTGAGTCATTATTTCATCTTCCCTGAGCATAGTTTCAAAGGAATCAAATATAAAATCCTCAAGCAATACCATCCGTTCCCCGCTTGCGCAGGCCAGTGTAACCTGGGCTCCTAGTGCCATGAGGCAAGGAGCAAGATCCGAGGCCGGATCAGCACCGCACAGGTTACCGCCAACAGTCGCCCAATTCCTTACTGCCATTGATGCCAGATTGAGTTCCATATCCGACAACATGGGAAATTTTTCCCTGATAAGGGGGGATTTTTCAATGGACCGGTGTGTGGTCGATGCTCCGATTTTCAACCCTTCCTTTTCATCGTACCGGATATAGTCAAGTTCCAAAATTCCTTTTACATCGATGAGGTATGATGGCATGACCAATCTTTGTTTCATCATACTGACCAGGGATTGGCCTCCTGCGAGAACCTTGGCTTCTTCTCCGTACCGGGAGAGTAAAGAACAGGCTTCCTTTACATCACTTGCTGCAAAGTATTCAAAGTTATTCATAAAATTATATTCCTTACACGTTTCGGGTCCTATTTTAATATAACTTGGTTCACTTTAACTTGGATTTAACTGCATCGGCAAATTCCTTACCCAATGTTTTTGCTTTTGATTTCATGATTCTGTCTCCAAAGGTTGCCAGACGACCCACAATGGAAACTTCTGACTGGTAGGAAACTTCAGTCTCATTTTCAGACAAGCTTTTAAGCTTTATTTCGGTTTTCTGTTTAAATTGTCCCAGGTTCCTCTGTTCCTTGCCGTGTCCGACAGTGCGTATCAATCTATTTGGAACGGTTTCTTCTATCAAGGTACGGACTTTAAACTTTGTTGAAATAATACCCACTTTTGCCTTTATAATACTGTCATATTCATTCTCCCCGACAATTTCTACACTCTCACATCCAGGGATACAAAGCCCGACTTGTTTTGCATCAAGAAGAAATTCATATAAAATTTTTATTGGTATGGCCACACTAAATGTTTCTGAAATCAGCATAAGGGCTCCTTTTATTTTTTCTTGAGAACAACAAGGGCATCAAGGGCTTTTACGCCACGGCCCTGGTCAAGGACGATCAAGGGGTTGATATCAATCTCAGCAATATAATCTTTCCAGTCTTCGGTTAATCGGGAAAGTCTTGATAATAGATCTTCAACAGCTTCAATATCAGCGCGGGACCTGCCGCGCACACCCTCTAAAATAGGATACCCTTTTATCTGCTGTACCATTTTTTTGGCTTCTGATTTTGATAGCGGAATAATGCGCAAAGAGATGTCTTTTAATACTTCGACAAAAATTCCTCCCAGTCCGAAAGCAATGATTGGGCCGAATTGAGGGTCCTGAGACATGCCGGCAATAACTTCTGTGCCGCCAATAACCATTTCCTGGACAGCCACCCCGTTAATCCTGGCCTCGGGATTATAACGGGTGGCATTGTCCATTATTTCTTCATAGGATTTTGCAATATCCTTTGGGGAATTAATACCAAGCCTGATTACATCTGCCTCTGTTTTGTGCAGGATGTCAGGGGAATCAATTTTCAATACCACTGGGAAACCGACTTGTTCCGCAAAATTGACTGCATCTTCCACAGAATTAACTATTTTTTCTTTGGTTACGGGGATGCCGTAAAGTTCCAATAATGCTTTACTATCGTGCTCACTAAGGCTTGTATCGGCCGTATCCAGTATTTTCTTTGCGAGCTTTCGATCAATTGACAAATTAGGCGTATCGCAATCTTTGGTTTCTTCGGCTGCTTTTTGGACAGTAAGATGGTATTTAACCAGCGCATTTACGGCGGCGGCACACCTGTCCGGAGACTTAAAAGATGCAACTTCGCTCTTATTCAATATTTGTATTCCAGGATCGGACAAGCTACCGGCAGCCCACCAGGCAACCACGGGTTTTTTGCTGTCTTTAACTACTTCAAGCAGTTGCAATGCCCTGTTAACACTTCCTTGTCCCGCAACCATGGACATGTTGATCTGGATAATATCAAAGTTTTCATCATTGATAAAATAATTAAAACACCGTTTAAACATTTCAGGATCACTAAAGATTTGACCGGTCAGATCAAAGGGGTTGGCCACCTGCCCAAAGGAAGCCATTTCTTTTGAAGCAAGCTCTATGGTTTTTTTCGATGGTTCAGGTACAGTAAGCCCTAGTTTGGTATAAAGATCTGCCATGATTATACCCGCCCCTCCGGAACTGCTCAGGATACCGAGCCTGTTCCCTTTTGGTATCCGGTTTTTCGAAAACAGGGACGCGGTTTGAAACAATTCATCGTAGTTTCGGACCCGGATAACACCCTTCTGGTTCAGCACGGCATCAATAACGGAATCAGAGCCGGCCAGGGAGCCTGTATGGGAAGCAGCAGCTTTTTTACCGACTTCGGTCTCTCCGATTTTTAAAACAATGATGGGTTTGCCATGCTCAAGGGCAAGTTCAGCCGCTTCTATAAATTTTGTACCATCCTTGAACCCTTCGATGACGGCTGCTATAACCGTTGTATTTTTGTCATGGAGTACCAGGTGTTTTATATAATCAGATACTTCAAGGTCTGCCTCATTACCGCTGGAAATAAAATAGCTTAACCCGATAGAGTTATCCTGGGCACGGTTGGCCATTGACCCGCCCAAAGCACCGCTTTGGGAAATAAATCCTATATTCCCCGGAATGAGGGAGTCAGTTTCCAAAAACTGTGAAAAAGAAAGCACTGTATTATCATTGAAATTAACCAGTCCGATGCAGTTTGGTCCGCAGATTCTCATATTTTTTGTTTTGGCCAGTTCTTTGAGTTTATCCTGGGCTTTTTTCCCATCATGACCCATTTCGGCAAACCCGGAGCTGAAAATAACAGCAGAACCCACATTGTTATCGGCACATTCATTTAATACAGGTAGAACAAATTTGCCCGGTACTGCAACAAGGGCACAATCTATTTTCATGGGGACATCTGAAATAGTTGGATAACATTTAACATTGTTGAGTTCTTGATATTTTGGATTCACCAGGGCCAGTTCCCCTTTATATCCATGTTTGGCCAGATACTTGAATAACCGTCCTCCAATTCGTGTCGGGCTTTCAGAAACCCCGATAATCGCTACAGATTCAGGTGCTAATAATTTTGATAACTCAGATGTCATAAGGTACCCTCCGTTTTATGGCTCCGTCCTGCAACAAAAAGTTCATTTTTGACCTTTTTAAAGTGTAACACTAATTCGGACTTAAAAATCAGTAAAAATAAGTTTGCAAATCTTATGCCATTATTGATTTTTATGAAAATCAGTATAAAAATCAATAAGTTTTGTTTTTTCCCTTGAATTCTTCACTTGTATATGTTTAGTTATTAAACAAAAAAAAGATAATTTTTCAGCGGAGCGGTCAACAATGAAAGAAAATATTCTTCCCTTCAACTTAAACTGCAATGACCCGAGTCCCATTGCCCTATTCAACAATGGGAGTATCATCTATGCCAACACTGCCTTTGAAAAACTATATAACCATTTAAAAAAAGAAGATAAAAAGAAAGTCAGGCAATTACTATCTCGGTTGAGTTCCGAGCTTATACGGTCAGACAAAAAGGTTATTCAAAAACAGATAGGGCTGATTCCCAATCATAAAAAAACAAAAATTATTGTATACTTATTAAACAAATCCGGATCCGAGGAGAACAGCTTGCTCCTGGTGGCTGACCAGGAAGAGCCAGTCCTAGATTTTCCATACTTTAATCCTGGACAGTCCGTGGATTTCGACAACTCCCCCAAAGTGGAACTCTCACCAGCATTTTCGCGGCTCATTGGTGAAGATTTCAAATTTAAAGCAGTTTTATTTAAGGCCCAAAAAGCCGCCCAAAGCGACTACCCCATACTTATAAACGGGGAGAGTGGCACGGGCAAAGAAATACTGGCAAGCACGATTCACAATGCCAGCCGCCGCAGGAGTAAAGAATTTGTGGACATCAACTGCGCGGCTATTCCGGACCAGCTCATCGACAGTGAATTGTTCGGCTATGAAAAAGGGGCATTTACAGGGGCATTGCCCGGCGGGCGCCATGGATTGTTTGTGGAAGCAAATCATGGAACACTTTTTTTGGATGAAATTGCGGATGCGTCTTTACCTACACAGGCAAAGCTTTTGAGAGTATTGAACGAAGGGCATTTCAAACGGGTTGGCAGTATGAAAAATATTGAAGTTGATGTCCGGATTATTTCTGCAACAAATAAGGATCTTTTACAAATGATAGAAGAAAATCATTTCCGCCAGGACTTGATTTATCGGTTGAACACGATTACGATCAACCTGCCTTCATTGCGGGAACGCCCAGGGGACATCCCTTTGCTGGCAAATTTTTTTCTGGGAATGCATTCCAAAAAAATGGAGCAAACCTTAATATTTTCTGCCAACTGCCTTGAAGGTCTTAAATCTTATCATTGGCCCGGAAACGTCCGTGAATTGAAAGGCGTGATAGACTATATGGTAACCATGGCATCGGGGACGGTGATAACCCCGAACCATTTTCCCGATTTCCTCCTGCCTCAAAAAGAGGCGGTCCATGAAAAGACCGGATCCCGGTACTTTTATTTCAAGGATGAAAATGATTCCGATCTGCTCATCAAAGCAGTTCAATATGCGGAAAAACAAATTATCAAGGATGTATTGCAGCATGCAAAAAATAAATCCAAGGCCATCAAAATCCTTGGGACCAGCCGCCGAACATTTTATTCAAAACTGAAACTATACAATATCGAGTAACCGCTTACCTTATCAAATTTAAGGACCGGTTCGGAAGGAAAAAAGTAAAAAATATTGAGGGGGGGGGTAGGCACGATTTGTGCTTATAAATTAAAGTTAAAAGGTAAAAAATTATATAGACAAATTTCTAATAAAAAATTTATTTTCAACGGAGTTATAATTTGAAATCAATTGCAGAAGTTACAATTGTTGATACCAGTCCCAGAGACGGACCTGTCGGGTTGCCCAAAATACGTACTCACGAAAAAGTCGCTCTTGTAAACAGCCTTATGGAAAGCGGTGTGACTAAGATTGATTGTGTCGGTTTTACCCATCCCCGTATCCGGCCTGAATATGCAGATGCTGAAAAGGTTGTCAATTCCATCGACAAAAGGCCCGGGGTCACCCTTATTGGAATGACGCCCAATGAAATTGCCTGCCGTAGGGCATTAAACACCACTGTTGATGAAATCGGGGTTATGATTGCCGGAAGCGAATCGTTTAACATGGCCCTTCTGGGTACCACTATTAAAAAAACGCTTTTCAAAACCATTCCGGCCATCATCCAGGCTTGTAAGGAAAGAGGAAAGACCGTCAGAGCGTTTCTAACTTCTGCATTTTGGTGTCAATATGAAGGAAGAATTCCAATCAATAACCTTGTGGAGCTTGTCAGCAAACTTTCCTTTTTGGGAGTTAATGAAATTTCTCTTATAGATACACCTGGAAGGGTCAATCCCAAACAGGTTAAGGAGACTGTTTTTGCATTGCAGGAACTCAAGCTTGAGACAAATCTGTCGGTTCATTTTCATAACACCATGGGGTTGGGATTAGTAAACTGTCTTGCCGCCTATGAAGCAGGTATCCGTACTTTTGATACAGCCATAAGCGGATTAAGCGGCACGCCTTACGGGGCGCCTGTTATGGAAGTCGGTGCCTGGAATGTGCCGACAGAGGACCTGGTTTACATGTTCGACCAAATTGGAGTGAGTACCGGTATCGACATTGATGCAATTGCAGAAACGGCCAAATTGGCACAAAAGATTGCCGGTCGTGAATTGTCAGGACATCTGCTTAAAGCAAGGAATGCTTTTGTGCCCTCCAATTTCCCCGATACTTTTGCCCTAAACTGACCTAAATTGAATTGATCAGCAGTATGATCCATGATATTTTTTAAGTTTTGTTTAATAATTAGACTAAAATTAAATGTAACATTAAAAGCTGTTTACTATATATACAATTTGCACTACCGGGCCTTGGCGAAAAAGGAAAAGCCCTAAATCTCACAGCTGCTTCAATTTCCAAAGATATTGGCATCAGAATTGCATATATTTAGTTCTGGCGGTTAGAATTAATTTTCACGAAACAATGACAAATAGCGTTAAACCGAATTTATATGAATATGTTTTATTGTTGGACTAAAATATAAACAAACAGGAGATGATATTATGGGTATAAAGCCATTGGGAGGAAGAACCCTTAAAGTTCTAAGCAAAAAGGATATCCAGATGGTGGATGAGACAGCCATGGAAATTCTGAAAGATCCAGGCCTTAAGGTTCAGCATGAGGAAGCATTGAATATATTTCAGCAGGCCGGTGCGGACGTGGACTTTAAAAAACAGATGGTTCAGATCCCTATGTCGCTTGTGGAAAAGGCCCTGAATAGTGCTCCCCGTTTTATAACGGTGTGCGGAAGGGAGCCTAAATATGATTTTAAGTCGTTCAACGGTGTTCATTACAGCGGTGGCCACGGCGCCACTTTTATCATGGATATTGAGACTGGAAAAAGAAGACCTGCTGTAAAAAAGGATCTGGAAAACAATGTTTTAATCCATGATGCCCTTGAGAACTCCCATATGATTTACCCTGAAATTTATCCCGGGGATGTTCCTGAAAAATCACTGGACCGACACATATCCCAGGCGCTGCTGAACAACACACTGAAGCCCGTTATTGCAACCGCCTATGATGGCGCCGGCGCAAGGGATCTTATTCAGATGGGAATCGCCATTGCCGGAAGCCGCGAAGCGTTAAAGGCAAGACCCATGTTCACCTGTAGCTTCGGCATGATAAGTCCCTTTGTATTTGAACCTGCTCGAATTGATTGTTTGATGGAAATGTGCCGTTCCAACATCCCTTTCCAGATCTATACGATACCAGGAGCAGGCACATCAGCTCCGGTGACCCTTGCCGGCACCCTGGCACTTTCAGTGGCAGAGCTTTTATCAGGACTGGTATTAACCCAGCTCGTCAATCCTGGTGCACCTGTCAGGCTGATGGGATATGCCGGGTCTTCGGATATGAGGTCCGGTGATTTTACATTTGCCTCACCCGAAACAGCATTAATGGCCAGTGCTCTTGCCCAGATGCTTCAAGGATACGGTGTTCCCCATGCAGTCCATGGATCCACAACACGGTCCAATGCTTTGGATGCCCAGGTGGGATATGAGACCGGAATGTTAAATCTGTTTTCGGCATTGTCCGGCACTGACATTGTTATCGAAGCGACCTCCTCAGCCTTGGAGAACACGGAAACCTCATATCCTGAACAGGCAATTATCGGTAATGAAATATGCAGTTTTATTAACCGGTTGTTAAAGGGTATCGAGGTAAACAAGGAGACCCTGGCCCTTGATGTTATCAGACAGGTAGGTGCAGGCGGAGAATTCCTTACCCATCCCCATACCATGAAACATTTCAAGGGTGAACAATGGGATGCGACTCTGGGAACCAGGATAAGAAGAGAAGCATGGGAGCAAGAAGGATCCAAGAATATTCAGGCAAAGGCAAAGGACAGGTTAAAGCAAATTCTGGCAACACACAAGCCAAAGCCTCTTGAACCGGATGTCCAAAGAAAAATCCAGGAAATCGTAGAAAATGCTGATGGTTAATCCAAACTAAGAAATGGAGAACAGCTGTTTTTAAGCTGTTTTTTTATATTTTTTGTACACTTTAGGGTCAGGGGGTAGTTCAAACATAATCAATATTAATTAAAGGGAGCTTAAAATGAAGAAATTTTGTACAATTGCTTTATTGTTTTCCGTAATGGTTGTCTTCTTAACTACAGGATTTAACACTGTTGAGGCCAGTGACAAAGACAAGGTATATAAGTGGGATATGACATATCCGCTTTACCGCGGGACCTGGGATTGGAAGGTCCTTGAAAAGTGGTGTGCCGATCTTAAGACAGCAAGCGGGGGAAGGCTTGTCCTCACCCCCATGGCCGGCGGGGAAATCATGCCGGTAATGGAAACATTTGATGCGGTTTCCACAGGAACGCTGAAGATAGATTTCAGCTATGGTCCATATTGGATAGGCAAGCTGCCCATGGCGATTTATGCCAGCGGCCTGCCGCCTTTCACCTTACCGACCCTGGAGAATTTCAAGGTCCTTTATAATGAGCTGGGACTAAAAGATATTGTTCGAAAGGCCTATGCAAAACATAATATTTTTTACGTCGGTGCTGTTCCTTCAAATAACGCAGTCCTGTTAAGCAAGTTCCCCCTTAATACCGCTGCAGACTTCAAGGGCAAGAAGCTTAGAGCTACAGGCGTTTATGCCGAGGTGGCAGCACAGGCGGGTGCGTCTGCCGTTTATTTCCCCTGGGGAGAGATTTACGGATCATTGGAAAAGGGTGTGATCGACGGCGTTATTGCGGGGCCTTTAAGCAGCCAGGCTGATTCCGGGTTCCATGAACCCACAAAGTATCTCTTGGAAACTCCGATAACTCCGGTGGATGCCTGGAGTCTGCATGTGAACATGGATGCCTGGAAAGCCCTTCCCGAGGACCTGCAGCAGCTACTCATCCAGAGCACTTCCTATGCATCAGACATTTTCACAGCCTCCTATTATGTGCATGATGTCCAGTACCGGGAACAGCTCGCTAAAAAAGGTTTCACCTTTACAAAGTTGTCTGAAGCAGATCAACTGGAAATGAGAAAGCACTCGTTGGCAGTTCTTGACAAGTATTCTGCAAAAGATCCTGATTTTGCAGAAGCTACAAAAATACTCAAAAAATACATGGCCGACCTTGGACTTTTAGATTAGTTCTTTTATTCAAAAAGGTTATACTTGTTTCATAACAATCCGGACTCAGGGCAGGGACAGCGCGTTCCTGTCCTGGGTCCGATCTTAAAAATATAAAAGCAGATGGGAATAATGAAACGCTTGTTTAAAATCATTGATGGCATCAGTAAGTGGTCTGGGGTAATCTTTGCTTACCTTTTATGGCCCGGTGTGGCGGTACTGGTATATGAAATCGTGGCAAGACATTTTTTTGATGCCCCTACCATCTGGGCCCACGGGACAACTCAGCGTATCTTTGCAATTTATTATTTTATATGCGGGGCATATGTCAGCCTTAACCGGGACCATATCTCCATGGACTTGATTTACACTCGCTTTTCCATGCGGACACAGGCGGTGCTGGATATTATCGGGTTTGTGTTTTTCTTTTTTTTCTGCGGCGCATTGTTATGGTACGGGTCCCGTTATGCCTGGTCATCCATGATGCGGTTAGAACCGTGCAATACACCGTTTCGTGCGCCCCTTTATCCGATTAAAATGATGATTCCCATAGGGGCTTTATTGATCATACTCCAGGAACTGGCGAATTTATGGCGCAGTTTTTATATCGTTATTACAGGGAAAAAGTATGAGTATTGAATTAGTAACTTTGATAATGTTTGGTGGTCTGATTGTTTGTCTGCTATTGGGAGTACCCCTTGCCTGGAGTTTAGGGGGTGTTTCGGTCCTGGTTTCTTTTGTCCTGTGGGGACCCGGCAGTTTGATGATGGTCGTTTACAACACATTCGGCTGCATGTGGAGCATTGTCCTTGTGGCGATCCCGCTTTTTATGGCCATGGGACTTTTGATGGAGAAGTCCGGTATTGCCGAAGCCCTTTTTGAGACCATACACCGTTGGTCGGGTTCATTAAGAGGCGGCATTGCCATGGGGGTGGTTGTTATCTGTGTGCTTTTTGCAGCAATGACAGGTGTAAGTGCTGCTGCAACACTGACCATGGGAGTCGTCGCCCTTCCGGCTATGCTCAAACGGGGCTATGACAAGGGAATTGCACTGGGATCCATAGCCGGCCCAGGGACCCTTGGGATATTGATCCCGCCCAGTATTATCAGTATTTTGCTGGCCATGGTCGGTAATATCTCCGTGGGCAAGTTATTCATGGCCGGGATCGGACCGGGAATCCTTCTTGCCGGCCTTTTTATCGCCTATATCGGTATAAGGGGATGGATAAACCCCAACTTATGCCCGGCCCACCCTGAGAAATTTACCCTTAAGGAGAAATTTGCGTCTCTTAAAATGGTCATCCTTCCTTTGTTGATTGTCATGTCGGTTCTTGGATCAATTTTTTTCGGCATTGCAACACCCACTGAAGCAGGCGCGCTTGGTGTGGTGGCGGTTCTAATTTCTGTTGCAATTCATAAACGCTTTAACTGGAAACTGATAAAAGAAGTCACGGTGGAGACTTTCAGGATTACCGGTCTGACCATGTGGATTTTTTACGGGGCCATGTTTTTCAGTGCCGTATATGCAAGGGCCGGAGGGGCCGTCTTTCTGGGTGATCTGGTGATGGGAGCGGGGATGAACCGCTGGCTTGTCCTCCTGTCAATGATGGGCTTGTCCTTTTTAATGGGAATGTTTGTTGATCCTTTTGCAATCATTTTTATTCTTGCCCCCATCTGTTTTCCCATTGTCAAGAGTCTGGGGTTTGATCCGGTATGGTTTGGAATTCTTTTTGTAATCAATATGCAAATGGGGTATGTTACGCCACCTTTTGGATATCAGCTGTTTTATCTCAAATCCGTTGCGCCGCCGGAGATATCGACATCAGACATTTACAAGTCTGTTCTGCCGTTTATTGGGATTCTCGTTGTCGGCATGGGTCTGCTCATGTTGTTTCCCCAGATTGCTTTGTGGCTTCCCGAGTTAATGATGAGACTGGCAGATTAAAGTTGCACAAATAAAATTTTAATCATAGTGCTTTTATGATTTTGCACTTTTAAATAGTGAATAAATTTCTTATACTGTAAAATTATAATTTTCAGTATAAGAAGGAGATAGATACCCAGTGAAACCAAAAAAGTTACTTGAAGGAAAAAAAATTCTCATCGTGGATGATGAACCAGATGTGCTTGAATCTTTAATTGAACTTTTAAGTTTGTGTAAAATAGATACGGCATCCTCTTTTGAAGAGGGTAGAAAGATGCTGGAAGACCAGAATTATGACATGGCTGTCCTGGATATCATGGGGGTACAGGGATTTGATCTGCTTAAGGTTGCGAACAACCAGGGAATTCCCGCACTTATGCTCACAGCCCATGCTTTAACAGAAGAAAGCCTTAAGAGATCTATCGAAGACGGCGCTGCCTACTTTGCTCCCAAAGAGAAGATGCTTGATATAGAACTCTTTGTTGCCGATGTACTTGAGGCAATAGAAAAGAAAAAAAATCCGTGGGAAAGGCTGTTAGACAGGCTGGGCGGGTTTTATGATAAGAAATTCCAGGGACAAAACTGGCGGGAACAGGAAGAACAATTTTTGAAAAATAAAATAAATAAATTTATTTGATCAACATTGTTATTTTTTTTATCTTTATGTTACAAGTACTTTAAACACTGTAACTCATAACTGCGGTAACTTGCTTTAATTGCACCCAGCAAAACGCTTTTATACCAGCTTGGTGTTTCTGCTC
>CALGRI010000079.1 GCA_937880875.1 uncultured Pseudomonadota bacterium | reverse complement strand
TTGCCTGGGCAGAGCAGTGCAGCGAAAAAATATAATTCTTATACATCAGAACCTTATATCAAGGGATCCCACATCAATTGATGCCCGAGAAAAGCCGGTAAGAAAGAAAACTGGAACTCGAAGAAGAGGCCCATCGTTTTGGTGTTATAAATTTTAAAAACCCGGCAGATATCCGCTACAATGAAAGATCCAATGTAGAGAGGGTCAATGGTCGGCTCAAAGATGAATTTGGAGGAAAAATGGTTAGAGTTCGCGGTTATGCTAAGGTCATGACTCACCTTATGTTTGGCATTATAGCATTGACATCTGATCAGCTGATGCGTTTTGTCACATAGATTTAAAATGGATCAAAATGGATGGATAAGATCAAGCCGGAATTAAGGGTAAAGGGTGAAGTGTGTCGAAAAAATGCGCCATAGTCCTTTTTCTAGTAAAAAAATATCCCTGGTGTCTTTTATGCTTGACATACAAGCCAATTTGAGATTGATTGTTATGTGATAAAGCAATCTTTTTTCCTAAATGTTTAGTCATATTAAAACTTTAAAATGGCTATCGCAAGGCCATACTTGAGGAGTCGTGGAATGAATAATATTGCCTTTGACGATTATTATGAGGACCTTCAAATAAGCCCCAATGCTGATTTAGAAACTATTGGGCGCGTTTATCGATTACTGGCAAAACGGTATCACCCAGATAACAAAGAAACAGGAAATCTCGTTAAATTCGAGACTATTAACGCAGCCCATCACGTGCTATCGACTCCAGAAAAACGCGCTTCATATGATGTTACATATGAAGAAAAAAAACCCCATCAGTGGCAAGCTATTTCTGAAGTATCGTCGCCCAACAAATATGATGAAGATATACATAGTCGCCGGTGTCTACTTTCTATTTTATATATTAAATGCAGGGAGAATTCATCCGCCTCTGGTATTGGTTTGTGGCGTCTTGAAAAAATGTTAAACTGGCCGGAAAATTTAATCAAGTTTCACTTCTGGTATTTAAAAGAAAAGGGTCATATTAAACGAAATGAAAGCGGAGAGATAGAAATCACTGCAAGCGGTGTAGACATGATAGAGCAGGATGGCCTAGTTCTGGGAAAAGTTCTATTATTGTCTGAATCAACAAAAGAAAACCACAGGTTGATAGAAAAAGAAAAAAAATAACCCTAATCAAACGCTGCACACGGATTGCCGGAACTGCATAACAATATGGCACATTTTGCATTATTGTGCCATATAAAAAAACATTGTGGCGCGATAATGTAAAATGTGCCATAAAAAAGCAAGCGGGAAGAGTGATTATTCTGTCAGGGATAGAATGCAAGAAAATCTGTTTCCAGTATAATTTCTTCCCATATTTATTGAAAAGTTACGATTTCCCAAAAGGTAAGTGTCTCACTTATACTGTCACAGAGGGATGTTGGAAACCTGCATGGGTTGCAGTTAAGGCATAGCCCTCCGTGGCAAAGTTTTGCAAGATCCCTTTTTCCCGGTCTTTCGCCTGCCATAAGCCTTGGCAGAATCAGATCAAAAATAGTTGTTTTATGATAAAGACCACGGGCAGGAAGCCCCATTATAGAAGTGTTTTTATTATATCCCAAAAGAAACATTGCCCCAGACAGCACATCTGCTGAATAAAAAACTTTATCAAATCATGCTTTTTCTATACTGGCCTTTGTAACATCATCAGGGTCAACAGGTATTGTTTTAAAGGGCAAAAGAGTAGTTTTTTCAATCATTATTTTTTTCTTTTTTCTTTAAAAGGTGATAATAGGAACCAAAAGCGCAGTTCCTGCAGAGGATTTCATCATTTTTCAAGACTTCGCGTTTATCCCTGACAATAGTATTACACCTTGCGCACAAAGCCTTGAATCTGGTGGGGCCGGGCATATCCCAAGCAGGCACATCAACAGATACCTCTTCAACAATAAAGAGATCATCAAGGCCCATTTTTTTATAAGCTTCAAGTTGTTGCAGACTTTTATCCATAATTTCAGGCGCATATACAGCAGCAAGATCTCTTGATCCCTCTGTGGAAGCTATCCTGAATGCTTTTTGGGTATCAAGGTTGACAAACGTGGCTGCCATTATGCCGTTATCCACAAACTTCAGAGAACGTCTTCCAAGTTTTACCCCGGTTACAAAGGATATGGCATCTGTTGCACACCGGTCCATCTCTACATAGACAATGAGCTTTTTTATCTGGGGCAGAGTCCTTGGTTCATCAAGGCCGATAAGATGACAGCCCAGCATTGCCATGCGGACCCCCACTACCTGTCCTGGACAAAGATGCCCGTGGGCTTTGGCAGACCCTTTTAAAAGTGTTTCAAAATCTTCCATTCATTGTTTCCTGTCATAATAAATGAATTTTGCCTTGACCTTATGTTAAGACTAACATAAGGTCAAGGCAAAAATTAAATTCTAACAAAGGCAACAAATGAAGTTCAGATCAAATCAGATACTTATCAGCGATGATGGAGGCATCATCATGGGAAATGGTAGGATGCAAATCCTTTATTCCATTGATCGGACAGGCTCAATTAATCAGACATCAAAAGAAATGAACATGTCTTACAAAGCTGTCTGGAGCAAGATCAAATCCACTGAAAAGAATTTTGGAAAACCAATTGTCCTTTCTGATAAAAAAACCGGAACAAGACTGACTGATGAAGGCAGA
>CALGRI010000078.1 GCA_937880875.1 uncultured Pseudomonadota bacterium | reverse complement strand
TCCGACATGGACACAGAAATAAATGCCTTGGAAAAGAAATTGAATAAATATAAAATGATCAAGCAGGGCATGATGCAGAATTTATTAACCGGGAGGATCAGGTTGATATGAGTCGGGAAATAAACAATATTCAGCCCATTGCTGCAGACATAAAAAAGCTGATTGAGCAGAGCAGGCAAAATGCAGCATTGGCCATAAATGCAGAAATCACTTTATTGTACTGGCATATCGGCAAACGAATAAAAACAGAAATCCTGGGGGATGAAAGAGCCGGATATGGGAAAAAACTGATTTCCGGTCTGTCGGAACAATTAACCCAGGAATATGGAAAAGGGTGGAGCAAAAGGCATCTGCACCATTGTATCCGCATGGCTGAGATTTTTCCGGACATTGAAATTGTGCACGCACTGCGTTCACAATTGAGCTGGACACATTTGAGACTCATTATTTCAATGGAGGATGGGTTAAAACGCGGTTTTTATATTGAAATATGTAAGATTGAAAAATGGTCGTCAAGGCAATTGCAGGACCGCATTCAATCCATGCTCTATGAACGCACCGCCATCAGCAGAAAGCCCGAGCAAACCATAAAAAACGATCTTGAGCAATTGAAAACCGAACAAAAACTCAGTCCTGAACTGGTATTTCGAGACCCTTATTTTCTTGATTTTTTAGGTCTGGCAGATACCTATTCTGAAAGAGATTTAGAAACATCTATCCTTGCCGAGTTGCAGCATTTTATCATTGAGATGGGTAGTGATTTCGCATTTATGGCCCGTCAAAAACGCATTACAATTGATAACCGGGACTATTACATAGACCTTTTATTTTATCACCGCAGGTTAAAATGTCTGATAGCCATTGATCTGAAAATCGGTGAATTTGAAGCTGCATATAAGGGACAGATGGAATTGTATTTGCGCTATCTTGAAAAATATGAGCAGGTTGAAGGCGAAAATACCCCCATTGGCTTGATTTTATGCACGGGTAAAAACGAAGAACACATTGAGCTGTTGCAGTTGGATAAAAGCAATATCAGGGTAGCCGACTACTTAACTATATTGCCACCAAAAAAATTGTTGCAGGAAAAATTGCATAAAGCCATTGAAATTGCCCAACAAAAAATAAGAGCAAAAGACCATGAGTAAAATAGGGAAAAAAGAACGGGAAACCCAGAACAGGGTTATTGACCTTTTCCGAGATGAATTGAAATATCGCTACCTTGGGCATTGGGAAAAAAGGGAAGAAAACAGCAATATTGAAGAAGATATCTTAAGCGCATATCTCACCCGGAAAAAATACAGCCCTGACCTGATCGGAAAAGCCTTGTATGAATTTGGCAAAACAGCCAATGACCAGAGCAAATCACTGTATGATGTGAACAAGGAGGTCTATTCGCTTCTTCGCTATGGGGTGACGGTTCAGCCCGAGATAGGACAAAACAAAGAAACCGTCTGGCTTATTGATTGGCAAAACCCTTTGGAAAACGATTTTGCCATTGCCGAAGAAGTGACCATCAAAGGCATCCACAAAAAACGGCCGGATATTGTTTTGTATGTCAACGGTATTGCACTGGGTGTTCTGGAACTCAAACGCAGCACCGTATCCATATCTGAAGGCATCCGTCAAAACCTGGACAATCAGAAACATATTTTTATCAAGCCGTTTTTCAGCACCATTCAGTATGTCATGGCAGGCAATGACATAGAAGGCCTTGCCCATGCAGCCATTGATACCAAAGAAAAATACTTTTTAAAATGGAAAGAGGTCAGCCAAGAAGCAAATAAAGACCATCCCTATTTACTGGAACTGACCCAGCCTATCCGTGACAGGGCGGCTAAATACGATTATCCCCTGGATAAAAATGTGCTGGAACTGCTGAATAAGGAGCGGTTTTTAGAATTGCTGCACGATTTTATTGTCTATGACAGAGGACAAAAAAAACTGGCCAGATCCAATCAATATTTCGGTATTAAAGCGGCCCAGGATTTTGTGAAACGTGGGGAAGGCGGTATCATCTGGCACACCCAGGGCAGCGGCAAAAGTTTGACCATGGTGTGGATCACCAAATGGTTAAGAGAAACCAATCCCAACGCCAGGGTGCTGATTGTTACCGATCGGGAGGAACTGGATGAACAGATAGAAAAAGTTTACAAAGGTGTTCAGGAAAATATTTACCGCACCCGGAGTGGAAAAGATCTGCTGAATAAACTCAATGACAGCTCTCCTTTGCTGATGTGTTCACTTGTTCACAAATTTGGCGGCAAGGAAGAAGTGGATGAAAAAGATATGGAAGCCTATGTGCAGGAGTTGCGCAGCAATGTCCCGTCCGACTTTAAAGCCAAAGGCGATATATATGTATTTGTTGACGAATGTCACCGGACACAGACAGGCAAATTGCACGTGGCAATGAAACAATTTTTACCCGATGCATTATTTATAGGATTTACCGGAACCCCTTTATTAAAATCAGACAAACAAACCAGCCTGGAAGTTTTCGGCCGATACATTCATACCTACAAATTTGACGAAGCTGTAAACGATAGGGTGGTATTGGATTTGCGCTATGAAGCCCGGGACATTGAGCAAAAAATAACCTCATTGGAAAAGATTGACGAATGGTTTGAACTCAAAACCCGCGGACTTACTGATTTTGCCAAAGCTGAATTGAAACAGAAATGGGGCACCCTGAAAAAAGTGTTCAGTTCCAAATCCCGCCTGGAAAAAATTGTAATTGACATGATGCTGGACATGGAGAAAAAAGAACGCCTGCAAAATGGCCATGGCAATGCCATATTGGTTTCAGACAGTATATACAACGCCTGCCGGTATTATGAGCTGTTTCAAATGGCAGGGTTGAAAAACACGGCGATTATAACATCCTTCGTTCCCACTCATGCCGACATTAAAGGAGAAGAAACAGGCGAAGGCTACACAGAAAAATTGCAGCGGTTTGAGATTTATCAAAAAATGCTGGCAGCCTATTTTAATGAAGCCCCTGATACAGCGATCAAGAAGGTTGAGCAGTTTGAAAAAGAGGTTAAGAAAAAATTTGTAGAAGAACCTGCCCAGATGAAATTGCTGATTGTTGTAAACAAACTGCTCACAGGATTTGACGCACCATCAGCCACTTACCTGTACATAGATAAAAAACTCAGGGATCATGGACTTTTTCAGGCTGTTTGCCGTGTGAACCGATTGGATGGTGATGATAAGGAATATGGTTACATCATTGACTACATGGATTTGTTCAAGAGTCTGGAGATCGTTTTCAAGGATTATACTTCCGAAGTGTTTGAAGGGTATGAAAAAGCGGATATTGAAGGCCTGTTAAAAGACCGTCTGGAAAAAGGCAAGGAACGACTTGAGGATGCTTTGGAATCCATAAAAGCATTATGTGAAGCTGTAGAACCACCAAAAGACACCCTGGCGCATATCCATTATTTTTGTGGCAAAAATACTGAAAACACAGAGGAACTCAAAGACACCGAACCCAGAAGGGTTTCCCTATACAAACTCACCATTGCACTCATTCGGGCCTATGCCAATATCGCAGATGAAATGAAAGAGGCAGGGTTTATTGATAAAGAAATACAGCAAATCAAAAATGACATTAAACACTTTGAAAACCTGCGCAAAGAAATACAACTTGCCAGTGGTGATTATATAGACTTAAAGCAGTATGAGCCTGCCATGCGGCATTTGATTGACAGCTACATCGGGGCAGAAGAAGGCCGCATGCTTGCCAATTTTGACGACATGAGTCTGGTGGAATTGCTGGTTGAAAAAGGCCGGGATGCCATCAAAGATTTGCCCAAAAATATCCGCGATAATAAGGATGCAATGGCAGAAGCCATAGAAAACAATCTACGCAAAGTCATCATTGAAGAAAGACCGACTAACCCCATGTATTATGAGAAAATGAGTGTGCTTCTGGATGAACTCATTCGGCTGCGAAAACAAGCTTCCCTGGAATATGAAACGTATTTGCAGAACATCATTGCCCTTTCAAAAAAAGTAAAGAAGCCAGACACTGATCCTGGATATCCTTTTTCATTAAATACAAACGCTAAAAGGGCATTGTATGACAACCTTGGCAAAAATGAATCCATCGCAAACGAATTGAACCATAAAATTATGACAACAAAGAAAGACGGATGGAGAGATAATATACAGAAATCAAAGGCGGTTAAATATACCATAACAGAGGTTCTGGATGAATTTAAAATAGAAGATCCAACGGCAGAGTACATATTCAATCTTGTTAAAAATCAAAGAGACTATTAATGGAGCAAATTTTAATCAGCAATTTCAAAATTGATGTGGTTCGCAAAAACATCAAAAACATACATCTGGCTGTTTACCCGCCAACAGGAAGGGTTCGCATTGCCGCACCCTTAAAAGTAAATGAT
>CALGRI010000077.1 GCA_937880875.1 uncultured Pseudomonadota bacterium | reverse complement strand
GGATCACGCTCTGGTATAGCTACAATATCAAAGCCTTGCTTTTTGGTTACCGGCAAATAGTTCAAATGGGTTCGGACAAAATCCCATACGCCTTCCTCAGTCTGTGCTTCTTTCTCGAAACGTTCTTCGAAGCCACCGTTTGGTTTATAGGCTGAGATTACGAGGTCTTGTTTGACAGAGGTGGGATTTGTTTGAGCATTGTAACTCCCTTTTTGCTTGTCTAATGCAGATACGTTCGCAATTACAAATCCTGCCTCATTAATTGATGTTTGAATGTTATTCCAAACTG
The DNA here is from genome assembly GCA_937880875.1 of uncultured Pseudomonadota bacterium. GTDB lineage: Bacteria > Desulfobacterota > Desulfobacteria > Desulfobacterales > Desulfobacteraceae > Desulfobacula. Next base: position 4,971 of record CALGRI010000077.1, on the reverse strand, counting down.
ATGCTTTTGTGTTTGAAAACTCAACGGTCATCCATCTGCCTGGAGCAAGGATTCTAAACACTTCTCTAAAACATGAAGTCATAAGGCATCGATATTCGTTAGAACCTTTTTTCTGAGTCTTGTTCTCAATTGCCTCCTCCTTGTTATCCGTTTTCACCCCAATCCATGATTCCCAAACAAGGTTTAGCTCGGAGTAATTAAGGTTAGATCCAAAAGGAGGATCAATAAAAACATAATCAAGCGAGTTATCTGGTATTTTGAGAGTCGAAGCAGATTGGCTTGTAATACATGATGACTTTATTTTAGAATTAAACACAATCTTATTTACGGCTTCCCTCAGCATACGTATAATATTCAGTTCTTTTATCAAGGACGGAATATAATAAGTTCCATTTTGAGGCCCACCTCCAGCCCCCCATTTCCCGGACTGATAAGTTAATCCGTATCGTTTTGTTATCCTAAAAGCAACTATTGTTAATGGAATCCAAAGTCTACTTTTTTTTGCTAACCGCTTGAACGCTGACAGAGCATTATAGTTTCTTGTCGTGTATAGATGGTGGATATGGGAAAATCCTATCCGCAAAGCTTCTCCTGTTTTGTCACCTTCAGGTATTATAGTTGAGTCGTTGATGAAATCTGCTCCATTTTGTCCGATCTTTGCCAATAAAGCATAATCGTCTTGGTCCGCGATCTTTTCGAATTTCCGCCCGCTAACAGTGTAATTAATCTTTACGGGAACTTGCTTGGCCTGAGTTATAGACTCTTTGATTAATGGATCAAATGAGGTTGTCCAACTACGTTCAAGATTTCTCTTGGTCAATGTCGATGAACATTTGGGACACAGAAATGAGCTAAGAACTTTACCGTTTGCAATATCTACTGCTGTATCCCAGAAAACAAGTTCAGAAGTGCATTCTGGACAAACAAAAACATCAGACCATATAACAGAATTAATTTTACCCTTCTCGCCATTGGGATGGACAGTCTCGAACATCCATTCACACTCTTCTTCGGCAGCGTCAATTATTCGGTTCAGTTCATTTTTAGTTGATAATTCATCTGATGGGTTATTATAACTATATGAAATGAACGTTGCTGCAGGTGATAAATCATTCAAAATCACCTTCCGAGCACCTAACATAGAGAAGCACACCCAAATTTTATTTCCTTTCTCATCTGTTTCCTCTTTTAAAATAGAACCGTCCAGCTTTATCTGATATCCAAGAGAAGCAACCTCATCTTTGTCTCCACACATTTGCGCCGCTACTCCTGTCATTCCCGTTCCGCAAAAGCCATCAAAGACAATATCTCCGGGCTTCGTGTAGTGAAGGATGTAACGCATGATTGCTTTATGTGGTACCTTGGTATGATAAGGATGCATTCGATATAAAGGATCATATTTGCCTTCACTCACATCAGCAGCAAAGGGCTCACGATGATATTGATAGCCTTCTTCCTGAATTGGCTTTTGAGCTTCCCATTCTGCAATAAAATTTTCGATCCAAGGATTCGGACAAGCGGTATAGTATGGCGGGTCACTTAAGATAAGAATATCCTCATCTTTCCCAATAGGAAAACCTTCAATCTGTCTAAATTCAGAATCTATTAGTTTCTGGCGAAGGATTTTTGTAAAATGATCTCTACGGGCATCGTCATTCTCAAATTTCAAACCAAGACAAGTAACCGGACCTGCCTCAAACACAAACTCTTCATCAAACATCTTGCCGCTGCCCGGCTTGCCTGGAACTATTTTTGTCTTAAACAGGCTCTCTTGATTCTTCATATTATCTTCCTTAAAAATAAAAATCCTTTATTCGGTATCCTATTCGAGTACGATCCTTACTTTTGCCGGGTCTTTGCCTTTGGTTAAATTATCAATATAATCCTCAAACCGTTTTTTGATCTCTGCTGGCGTTCCAGGGCCTGTGTTTGCCTGAAGTGCGGTCTGCAAATCTGAAATATCCAGAGAAACTTTCACCAGGCCGGACAGGACTTCTTTCAATGCATGGACAAAGTTACTGTCAAGCGGTGACGGCAATTGCCTGGATTTAATGAACGCGTCCAGCCAGTTGCGGTCATCGACCTTCAGCAGGTCTATGTTGGATTGGGTAATCGGATCTTCCAGATTGGAAAACAGGATTGTTGTCCAGGATTCCACCAGGTTATCCAGTTGATCATCAAACCGATCAATGCTGCCTGTGCTCAAGGTTGTTTTGGTTTCCATGGAGGGTTTGAATCCGCAATGCGGACATATCGGCGTTGCATCCAGATCCTTTTCCAGAAGGGCAAAACAGCTTCTCAATCCAGCCAGTTTATTCTGGTATTCGGTCAGCTGCTGCCGCGGCATAATATCGATACCGGCAAGCTTGGACAGGTCCTGCAAGCGTTGATCTCCCATTAATGAGACTTTTCGCTTATCATCGTTCACGCCCAGGCGGGCCTTGGTGTGCAGGTCGATATATACACAGATGTACTCTTTTTTCAGCTGTGAAAGCTTCATTCCAATTTCATTGGATTTTATCACCAGGGTTGACAGATCGGCATCTTTAAGGGTGTTTAGTACATCCTTTTTTACCATTTTCATATTTTCTGTCCATTCATGATCTGCCGGCAAAACAGCTTCTGCGGTTGTCAGCCAAGATGCCTGAGAAGCATGTTCCATAACAAATTCACGAAGTGCATCCAATTCATCTGCAATCTGAATGGCATTTTTATGTTCAAGAACATCATCTGCACTATATCGGAAATTTTTAAGTTTTCCAGGAGAGGAATAGGCTTGTAAGGATTCAAAAAATTCTTTTGCTTTATTCAAAGCATCAACCTGATTGCCTGCACCTGTGATATTTAGAATATCAAGTCCCCAAAAAGAAAATCCCTCACGAATAAACTGTTGGCTCATTACAAGACGTTTGACCAGTCTGCCCACTTCGTGTTGAAGATTCTGGACCGGTTCTTCTTTCCCCTGGGTGATCAGCTGGGCCATACCTGTGGGCTGCCCTGTTATTTCAAAAAGCGCTTTTAATGCAGGGATATTCCAGTCTTTGGGCTGTTCAAGATGTTTGAAACGCACAAGATCTTCCAATTTCGTCGCGGCAAGCTGAGGTAAAGACGTTGCATCAAATTTTTTACCGGGTATGGCAAGAACGATTTCTCCGGTGTAGACCAGGGATGCGATGATCACGACCACCCATTCCGGTTCCAGCCTGGATGCCTCTGGATTCATGTATTCCAGGCCATGATCGTCCTGAATGATTTCATTTCGATTAACGACTTGTCCATGGCCTTTTGCCTTAATGGAATCGAGTATGAACCGGGTATATTTTGATCGATAAGGATCAATTTTTTCTCCATCAAGCAGGCCCAAGGCATCCAGCACCCCGGTTGCCTGTTTGGTCTGTTTTTGTCCTGCAATACTCCTTAGCGCATCCTGTGCGGCCTGGGTACGGTTCGCACCGGTAATCAGTATGGAAAAGAACGGATAGTCCGGAGCCTGATTTTCAAAATGCGGTGCCAGACAAATTCCGGATATGGTATTTACAAGGTCCCGAAAGTTTATGGTTTCATTGGGAGATAATCCAGTTAGATCTCGAATCGATTTTCCCTGAGCCCATTTGGTCATCAACTTTGTGCAGCCCTGATAGGTCACTTCAAATACATCAGCCATATGGTTTTGTAACCATTGAACCAATTTCCTGAGAAATCCATTTGCCTTTGATTCATAGGTAGCTTTGGCGTGACCTGATGAGGTTGATGCCAAATCAAGTGCAGCCGCATATCTTTTTAACGAGGTCTTGAAGTCATCATCTGTATTTTTTAATTTGAAAAACAGTTCATCGCTTTGTTTTTCGTCTTTAAACCTTGGAGGGTCGTTCGGTTGAATAAAATAAAGATAAAAATCTCTTTGCGGCACAACCGTTGACCGTTCATTTGGCGCACCAAAAAACAGATAACCGGTCCGGGCGGCTTTATGATCCTGCCAGGTTAATTCATGCTGCCAGATTTTATATCCAGTCACATATGTAGCAGCGTCCTGGTATTCCATGACACGTTTAAGCGCTTCATAATAAAACCGATCCAGTTGAGGATCACCAAGAGTATCTGCCCTGTTATCAATGAGGGCATCAAAATCATCTGTTTTTTTCAGATCCAAAAAATATTGTTGATTGTCTGCCTGAAAAGAGATGAATTGTCCACTGACAGTTTTGTGGATCTCACGTAAAACTGTTTCCACATGGGTCTGCATATCTTTATCTGGTTCATCCCCACCCAGTTCGGCAACAAGCGGATCAAAAAGACATAACCGGTCCCTTAATTCTTCAGCAGTAGCCCCCATGGGTGCATAGATATCCCCTGTTGTCAGCCGGTGGACAGAAAGCGCATGTATCAGACGAATTGCCATGGGTTTGTATTGCTTTCGAGTGATTGCATTCTCAATACGGGATTCCAATACATGACTGCATTCAATCACTGCCCGTATTTCCGGAATGGCTCTGAAAGATGCATTTTGATTGAGAGTCTTCCAATAATCATCAAATGCCAGAAGGCCCGGTTCTTCCAGGGGGACTTCCTTATCAAGGATACTTTTCATCCCAAGGGAAAGTGTTTTCAAAACCTCTCTTTTTTCAACTACGGTGACCCTTTCAAATGTATCTATATAATCCGGGTGTACGGGAAAAAGGCGGACAAACTCATCTATTCTTTCATTCATATTCCCGTAGAATTTTGTAAACGGCGCAAGATATTCTCGTATCAGGGATTGCTGTTCCGCCGTTTTTTTCAAAAGTCGTTCTGCGACTACAAATTTCACGTCATTGCGTGCGATTAAAATTTGTTCAAACCGGTCTTTCACCCTGCGGATACTGTCTGCAACAAAAGCAAAACCAGGGCTGTCAAAAATTGCCTCCTGCACCCCGGCCATAAACCTGAATCGAAGGTCTTTACAAACTTCACCCACTTCTCGCAGGAAATTCA
>CALGRI010000076.1 GCA_937880875.1 uncultured Pseudomonadota bacterium | reverse complement strand
AAGTGGCCATACCTTATGCTGCCATTGCCATGTCCACGGATTATGACTGCTGGAATGGGGATGAAGCACCTGTTACCTGGGAAGAGATCCTGGCAGTATTTGATCAGAATGCTCATAATGTAATAAAATTGATTGTAAATGTAATTGAAGAATTAAAAGAATAAAAATAGACAAAATAAAATACAAAGGAAAGAGGAATGGATTTAAAAGATACCATAAGAAGTATTTCAGACTGGCCCATAAAAGGGGTGATATTCAGAGATCTGACCACATTGATGCAAAACCCCCAGGCGTTCAAAGAATCGTGTGATATTCTGTATGACCGATATAAAGACATGAGTATTGACAAGATTGTGGGGATTGATGCAAGAGGCTTTGTCTTTGGCGCAGTCCTGGCTTATAAACTGGGTATCGGGTTCGTCCCTGTCAGAAAAAAAGGAAAGCTGCCCTGGAAAACCATCCAGGAAACCTATAGCCTTGAATATGGTGAAGATACCCTTGAAATTCATGAGGATGCTGTTGAAAAGGGTGAAAAAATCATCATTGTCGATGATCTGATTGCCACTGGCGGAACGGTTGGTGCCACAGTAAAGCTTGTCAAAAAACTGGGTGCTGATATTATTGAATGCGCTTTTATCGTCGAGCTTCCAGAGTTGAAAGGAAGAGATCAGATTCAAGACTGTAAGGTGTTTTCCATCACAGAATTTGAAGGCGAATAGGCATCAAATGCAGGCCGGAATCAACATAGTATGAAATTTAAAAACTATTCTTTTTCAAGGTTTGCATGAACATATTTAAAAATAAAATCATGATGACCATTGTTCTTTCTGTCTGCGCAAGCATCATGCCCCAGCTGTTTTTCAAAAATGGGTTTTTACTCTCGTATTTTTTAAAGATGGGATTAAAAAGTTCCGATGTATTAATCCTGCTATCGCTGCCCTCGGTTATTCTGTTTTTTTTATCAGTCCCATTTGCTTATTATGCAGACCGTTACGGTAAGAAAAAAATCGGAATATCAGGAATTGTTCTAACAATTGCGGGGTTTTCTTTCATCATATTGGCTGGTTTTTTTGATACACAGACATCAATCAAATTTATTGTCTGTGGAATTATCTTGTTCAGCATTGGAGTTTCTGCACTCTTATCAGGTTGGTTTGCCCTTTTAAGCCCCTTGATTTCAGAAGCAATACGAGGATCTTTTTTCGGGACGATGCGGGTTTCCTGGCAGATTTTTGCCATTGGCTGTTCTTTTATCCTCACATTTATCCTGGAAAGAAGTACATCCCTTGGAACCTATCAGCTTATTCTGACTTTCTTCACCTGCCTTCTTATTCTCCAGATATTTCTCTATTCAAAAATTCCGGAAATAGAAAAAAGCGGGCCAGAGAAAAAATCCATACTGGAAATAATTGCCGGCATCCCGGAAGTGCCCGGGTATATGCCATTCTGTGCATACTGTTTTTTATTGATGCTTGCCACAGGTACCTGGCCCGTCACCATGGGATTGCTTG
>CALGRI010000075.1 GCA_937880875.1 uncultured Pseudomonadota bacterium | reverse complement strand
CACCGGCTTCATGGGTGTTAATATGACCTGTAAAGGTTGATATAACAGATTCATAGGATTTTAAAACCGATGGAATAACGATGGCATTGGTCTGGGTTCCACCGGAAACAAAATGGATATCTGCACTGGGATTTTGAATTTTATGGCGTAACAACTGGATTGCTTCACGGCAATATCTGTCTTCACCATACCCCTCATGCTGCTCCAGGTTGGTTTGTTTTAATGCATCCAGTATACGGGGATGCACCCCTTCCGTATAATCATTTTTAAAATTATAGATCATGTGGACCGCCCTTATTTTAAAATCCGGTTACAAATAATTTTACCAGATTTTAAAACCTGAAAAATAAAACAAAAATCCCCGGCGCATTTTACCTGCCAGGGATTTTAATATTTTTATAATTGTTTAAGTTTGGGATATCAATCGAAAATCAATTCAATCTGCACCATTGGAGCAACATCCCCTTTTCTTGGGCCAAGTTTGATAATTCTTGTATAACCACCCTGTCTTGAATTAAACTTCTCTGATACTTCATTAAACAATGTATGGGCAACATCTTTCTCCCGAATAAACGCAAGAACTTGTCTTCTGGCGTGCAAATCACCTCTTTTTGCAAGGGTCACCATTTTATCGGCTATCCCTCTTAACCCTTTTGCTTTTGCTTCGGTAGTTTTAATTTTATCATGTTTGAACAGAGAAGTTACCATGTTTCTGAACATAGCCTTTCTATGGCTTGAGGTTCTGTTTAATTTTAATACGGATTTTCTATGTTTCATGGACGAATTCTCCTTCCTGATTGTTCTCATCTTCTGGTGGTTCAAAACCTTCAAGGTCCATGCCAAGTGTAAGGTCCATGGAAGTAAGGACTTCCTTTATCTCATTTAAGGATTTTCGACCAAAATTTTTCGTTTTAAGCATTTCACTGTCTGTTTTTTGAACCAATTGATAAATGGTGTGGATTCTGGCGTTTTTCAAACAATTGGAACTTCTGACAGATAATTCCAGCTCATCCACAGATCTGTAAATATTCTCGTTAAATCCTTTATCCGCTTCATTTGAATTTGAATCAGCATGATCGGGTTCCATATTTTCATCAAAATTAATAAATGGATTCATTTGCTCTTTGAGAATTTTTGCAGCATATGCAATCGAATTATCCGGCGTAACAGAACCATCGGTCCATACTTCAAGGGTGAGCTTGTCATAATCAGTCTTATGTCCAATTCTAGACGTTCCTACAACATATTTCACGCGTTTAATAGGAGAAAACACACTATCAATCGGTATGGTTCCAATGGGTGAATCCTCATCCTTGTTAGCAGAAGCAAGAGCATAGCCTTTTCCGGTTTTAACAACCATGGTCATATTTAATATACCATTTTTGGAAAGCGTGGCAATATGCTGTTCAGTGTTAAGGACTTCAACTTTTCCGTCTGGGCTCTTGATATCTGCACCCGTGACTTCGCATTCACCCTTGACACTCAATGTTAATATTTTGTCCTCAATGTCATCAACCCTGAGTTTTAATTCTTTCAGGTTTAAGATGATTTCATAAACATCTTCTCTAACATCAGATATAACACTATATTCATGAAGCGCATCATCGAATTTAACGGATACTATAGCTGCGCCATAAATGGATGAAAGAATAATACGTCGCAAAGAGTTTCCGATAGTGATACCATATCCCCTTTCAAGGGGTTCACATACAAATTTACCATACGTTGAAGTTGTTGTAACATCAAGCTTTTCAGGCTTGATCATCTCTCGCCAGTTCACATATGCAAGTTTTTCAGATGACATTTATATCTCCTGAATAAATATTGGGATAAACCATATACTGGATTACCTATTTTGAATAAAGCTCTACAATTAATTGTTCCTGGATGGGAAGCGTAATATCTTCTCGAACCGGAACGCCAACAACTTCGCCTTTATAATCTTCTTTTTTTATTTCAAGCCATTGTGGAATACCGCGTCTTACAATGGCATCCAAAGAATCTGAAATAGTTTGAATTTTTTTACTTTTCTCGCGAAGTTCTATCACATCACCTTTTTTAACCTGGTAAGACGGTATATTTACTTTTTTTCCATTTATAATGAAATGATTATGTCTTACAAAGTGTCTGCCCTGATTTCTGGAATTAACAAATCCCATTCTAAAAACGGTATTATCAAGGCGTGTTTCCAAAAGGCTTAAAAGGTTTGTACCTGTAATTCCCTTTTGCCTATCGGCCTTTTTAAAAGAAATCCTGAACTGTTTTTCTGAAATTCCATAAAGTCTTCTGACTTTCTGTTTTTCTCTGAGCTGAATTCCGTAATCTGATAATTTACTTCTTCTCTGCCCATGCTGTCCAGGGGGATATCCTCTTCTATCATAACTGCATTTATCTGAAAAGCATCTATCGCCTTTCAAAAAAAGCTTCATATTTTCGCGTCTGCATTGTCGGCAAACAGAACCTCTATAACGTGACAATGTTTTTCTCCTTTATCAAACCGGTAAACTTATACTCTTCTTCTTTTTGGCGGACGGCATCCATTATGGGGAACCGGGGTAACATCTTTGATCATGGATATATTGAATCCAAGCGCATGCAATGCCCTTAAAGCGGATTCTCGACCAGGTCCGGGGCCTTTAACAAATACACCAACATTTTTCATGCCGTGTTCCATTGCTTTTGCACCTGCATCTTCTGCTACCAGCTTGGCAGCAAAGGGTGTGCTTTTCCTGGAGCCTTTAAATCCCTGGACTCCTGCACTGGACCATGAAATAGTATTTCCATTTTCATCGGCAATCGTGACGATTGTATTATTAAAAGTAGATTGAATGTGCACAATTCCGGTAGAAATATTCTTTCGTACCCGTTTTTTGGATACAACTTTTTTAGACTTTTTTGCCATAATTATTATACCTTTTGTATTATCCTACTTTTTCTTTTTAACCGCAGTCCTTTTTGGACCTTTTCTTGTTCTAGCATTTGTGCTGGTTCTCTGGCCACGACAGGGAAGACCTTTACGATGGCGTAATCCTCTGTAACAACCTAGGTCCATGAGCCGCTTAATATTCATGGAGACTTCACTTCTAAGTTCACCTTCAACCTTATACTCTGCATCAATGACTTTTCTGATCTCGTTAACCTGTGTTTCGGTCAGGTCATTTGCTTTTGTAGTAGGATCAATGCTGGTTTTTTCAAGTATTAACTTTGATCTATTTCTACCTATTCCGTAAATATAGGTCAAAGCTATCCATGCATGCTTATCTCTTGGTAAATCAACTCCTGCGATACGTGCCAAATTTCTTTCCCCCTATCCCTGCCTCTGTTTATGGCGTTTGTTAATACAAATAACTCTTATGACACCACGTCTTTTTATTACTTTACAATCTCTACAGATTTTTTTTACAGATGCTCTGACTTTCATCCACTAACTCCTAACCTAATATTTTAATTTGTATAAACTCAAATATTTATTTATATCTATATGTAATTCTACCCCGACTTAAATCATAGGGTGAAATTTCTACAGTTACCCTGTCCCCAGGTAGAATCTTGATAAAATGCATTCTCATTTTACCTGAGATATGAGCTAACAATACATGCTTGTTTTCAAGCTCAACTTTGAACATTGCGTTAGGCAATGTCTCAAGTACTTTCCCGTCAACTTTAATAGGTTCTTCTTTTGCCATCGTTTAAAAATCTCCAATCAATTTAGACCGTTTCAGGATCTGCCTTTTATTCTCTTGCTACCGGATCTTCCCAAAAAGCCTTCATAATTACCGGTAATCAGGTGAGACTCTATTTGGGAGATGGTATCAATGGACACACCCACAACGATCAAAAGGGCTGTACCCCCAAAATAAAACGGGATATTAAACTTACTCATCAATAAGGTTGGCAGAACACAGACAGCAGACACATACAATGCGCCACCAAGGGTAATTCTTGTCAGCACTTTATCAATGTATTCAGATGTACTTTTACCAGGCCTGATACCTGGAATATACCCGCCATTCTTTTTCATATTTTCGGCAACATCTTCAGGGTTAAACTGTACTGCTGTGTAGAAAAAACAAAAGAAAATAATAAATCCTACATAAAGAAGATAGTACCAGATCGTTCCAGGACTGAACATGGCTGCCACGGTTGTCATAATCGGCAAATTGGTGAATTGTGCCAAAGTAGTCGGGAACATAATGATAGAAGATGCAAAAATTGGCGGTATAACACCGGCGGTATTTATTTTTAATGGAAGATGAGAGGTTTGCCCCCCATACATTTTTCGACCCACAACACGTTTGGCATAATGAACCGGTATCCGCCTTTGTGCCTGCTCCATATAGATAATTGCAGCGATCACAGCAACCATGAGAACAATGAGGATAAGAATTGCAAAAATTCCCAATTCTCCAGTCGTCATCAGCCGTACGGTGTTACCCATTGCAGATGGCATCTGTGCAACAATACCGCCAAAAATAATCAGGGAGATCCCGTTTCCGATTCCTCTTTCCGTAATTTGCTCTCCAAGCCACATGATAAAGGACGTACCAGCGGTAAGAGTAATGATGGTGACCAATCTGAATCCCCACCCTGGATATGGAACAATCGCAACACCAGCAGGAGATGTCATGGATTCTAGCCCCACACTGATACCCAACCCCTGGATAATACTCAGGAGAACCGTCCCATAACGGGTATACTGTGTTTTTCTTTTTCGACCTGCGTCACCCTCTTTCTTAAGCTGTGCAAGGTGCGGTACAACTACCGTCATCAGTTCTAAAATAATGGAAGAACTTATATAAGGCATGATTCCTAATGCGAATATGGAAAATCTTTCCAATGCACCACCTGAGAACATATTGAACATGGAAAACAAGGTTCCTTCAGCTGCAGCAAAAAAAGAGGAAAGTGCTGCGCCGTCAACCCCTGGTGTTGGGACATGAATCCCGACACGGTAAACAAACAGCAATGCTATTGTAATGAAAATCTTTCTTTTAAGCTCAGGGAGTTTAAATAAATTCTGATAGCTGTTCTGGATCATCTATAGGTCCCTTACATCACTTCTATTATATAGTTATTCAATACTTCCGCCAGTAGATTCGATTTTTTCTTTGGCAGTCTTGGAAACAATAATATTTTTCAAGAAAAATTTCTTGGTTATTTCACCCATGCCAAGAATTTTAACGCCATCACGACGGCCTTTTACCATGCCGGCTTCTCTTAAAGCATCAATATCAATTGTTGCGCCATCTTCAAATCTATCCAGATCTATCACATTTAAAACAGCATTGTTTGTTTTAAATATATTAAAGAAACCCCTTTTAGGAAGTCTTCTATAAATCGGCATCTGACCGCCTTCAAATCCTGGTCGTACGCTGCCGCCTGATCTTGCTTTCAGACCTTTGTGCCCTCTTGTGGAGGTTTTACCCATACCAGACCCTGGGCCTCTACCTACTTTTTTTCTTTTTTTTCTGGAACCGGGTGCAGGTGCTAAATCATGAAGCTGCATATTACACCTCCTCTACTTTAACGAGATGAGAAACTTTTTTAATCTGTCCCAGGATAACCGGGTCAGCATTATGCTCAACCATATGATTCATTTTTCTCAATCCGAGAGAACGAATAATCCGACCATGTTTGGCAGGTCTTCCTATTGTGCTTCTAATTTGTGTAATTCTTATTCTACCAGTCATTTGTACAACCTCTTATATATCTTCAGGTCTAAGGCCACGACGTTTTGCTACTTCTTCTTTTGTACAAAGCGATTGAAGGCCTGCCATCGTTGCTCGGACAATATTTTGGGTGTTATGTGTTCCAATACATTTTGTCAGAATATCGGTTACTCCCACTGCCTCAAGGACTGCACGGATTCCGCCGCCAGCAATAAGGCCGGTACCAGGAGAAGCAGGTTTCAGCAATACTCGTCCAGCACCCGCTTTTCCAACTACTTCAAAAGGAACAGTTCCATCAAGTAAAGAAATTTTAACCATATTTCTTTTTGCCTTTTCCAGGCCTTTTTTAATTGCTTCAGGTACTTCTGTTGCCTTTCCCAGGCCGTAACCAACGCTGCCTTCACCGTCACCGACAACGACAAGTGCACTAAATCTGAAATTTCTACCGCCTTTTACAACTTTTGCAACACGGTTGATCCTGACAACCTTATCAATTAATCCACTATCTTCCATCTGCTGTCTTGCCAATGGTGTTCCTCCTTAATTAGAAATTCAATCCGGCTTCACGGGCTCCGTCTGAAAGCGCTTTTATGCGCCCATGATATAAAAATCCGTTCCTGTCCAGGACTACTTTTTTAATTCCTTTATCAAGAGCTCTCTTGCCGACGAGGTTTCCAACTGCCTTTGCAATTTCCACCTTTTTGCCCTCTACCCTATGTTCCTTATACTCATTATCAAGAGTAGAAGCAGATACAAGTGTGCTGCCGCTGACATCATCAACAATCTGGGCGTATATATGCTTTGAACTTCTGAACACACTTAATCGTGGACGTTCCTGATTACCAAAAATATTTTTTCTAACTCTTTTCTTTCTTTTAAGCCTTGCTTTAAGCCTTGGTGCTGTATTTCCCATAATCTTTATATTCCCGCCTTTTAGTCCTTACCTGCAGTCTTACCAGCTTTTCTCATAATTCTTTCATCTGCATACATAATGCCTTTGCCTTTATAAGGCTCAGGCGGTCTGATATCTCTTATGTTTGCCGCAGCCTGGCCGAGCGTTTCCTTATTGATTCCTGATAAAATAATCTGGGTATTATTTTCAACATTGGCAGAAATCCCCTCGGGAAGTGTAAATTCAACCGGGTTGGAATATCCAACATTGAGTATAAGACTGTTACCTTTTATTTCTGCACGATAACCAATACCGGAAAGTTGAAGTTTTTTCTCATATCCTGCAGTAACGCCGGTCACCATATTGAAAATCAGGGATCTGAATAACCCTTGCAAAGCCACCTTTTTCTTGTCGCTTGCATCTGTTTTAATAGTTACTATATCATCATTTATACTTATTTCGACAGCCGGATGCAGTTGTCGTTCAAGATGCCCTTTAGGTCCTTTGACTGAAATCATATCACCATTTAGAGCAACTTGGACCTTATCTGGAAGCTGTACCGGCTTTTTTCCTATTCTAGACATAAATTACTCCTGTACTACCATACGTTACAAAGAATTTCACCACCGACATTTGCTTCTTTAGCCTGTTTATCTGTCATCAATCCTTTGGATGTTGAGACAATAGATATGCCCAGGCCATTTAAAACCGGCTTTAGTTGTTTTGATTTATAGTAAACCCTGCAAGATGGTTTGCTCACTCTCTCAATACCAAAAATTGTGGGTTTTCCCTCAGATACATATTTTATGTAGACACGAATACTTCCTTGTGTCTCATTCTCAAGAAATTTAAAGTCCTTGATATATCCTTGCTCTTTAAGCACCCGCACCATTGCCAACTTAATTGTTGATCCGGGGATATCCACTTTAACAAATCCTGCTTTACCACCATTTCTTATGATTGTCAGCATGTCTGCAATTGGATCACTACTTGCCATTTGAAATCTCCTTAAAATCCGCTGATATAATTTTGTTTAAAAAGTTTTTTGCCTTACCAACTTGATTTAGTAACGCCTGGCAGCTTGCCTTCGGATGCAAGTTTCCTAAAACAAATTCTGCAAATACCAGCTTTTCTAATAAATCCCCTTGGTCTACCGCATAAGGGACATCTGTTATATGCACGTACTGAAAACTTTGGTTTTCTCTGTGCCTTGTTGATTAAAGCTTTTTTAGCCAAGCTTTCCTCCTTAAGATCCTTAGTTTTTGAAAGGCATTCCCAGCAACTTCAAGAATACTTTGCCTTCCTCATCAGTTTTAGCTGTCGTTACAATAGTAATATTAAGACCTTTAATACTTTCAGTCCTATCATAATCTATTTCCGGGAATATGATATGTTCTGTAATACCCAGGCTGTAATTGCCCCTGCCATCAAACGCTTTTGGCGATATTCCTCGAAAGTCCCTGACACGTGGTAAAGCAATATTCACAAGTCTGTCAAAAAAATCATACATTTTTTTACGGCGCAATGTGACCTTACACCCGATGGGAAGGTCAGCACGAAGTTTAAAATTTGCAATCGGTTTTTTTGCTCTTGTAACGACTACTTTCTGGCCGGCGATCAATGCCAGTTCAGATGCAGCTGATTCAATGATCTTGGGATTTCTTACCGCTTCTCCAAGCCCCATGTTTAACACAATTTTCTCAAGCTTTGGCACCTGTAATTCATTTATATAATTAAAGGTTTTCTGAAGCTGAGGAACAACCTCGTTATTATACTTTTCCTTAAGGGTTGACATGTATTCTCTCCGCCTTTGGTCTTAAGAATCTATCTGCTGATTGCATTTTTTGCAGATTCTTACCCGTTTTCCATTTTCCAATAATTTCATTCCAATTCTTGTTGGTTTAACACATGCATTGCACATAACCATCAGGTTGGAAATTTGAATCGGCATGGTTTTATCCACTATACCACCTTGTGGATTCGCCTGTGTTGGTCTCTGATGAACTTTAACCACATTCATATTTTCAACAAGGACCCGGTTTGTCTTTTTAACGACTTTCAGCACTTTACCGATTTTGCCCTTATCTTTGCCGGTCAGCACTTTAACCTTGTCTTCTTTTTTTATTCTACTTTTCATTGTTTCCATACGATTTTTCTCCAATAACCTGATACTTAAAGCACATCAGGAGCCAGAGAGACAATTTTCATAAATCGTTTTGCCCTTAACTCTCTTGCTACCGGACCAAAGATACGTGTACCAACCGGTTCATTTGATTTTGTTAAAATAACAGCTGAATTATCATCAAACCTGATCATTGAGCCATCGACCCTGGATATTTCCTTCTTGGTTCTGACAATCACTGCCTGAACAATGTCTCCCTTGCTAACTTTTGCATTGGGAATAGCTTCTTTAACAGAGCAGGTAATGATATCGCCAATGCTGGCATATCGTCTTTTGGATCCGCCTAGTACCTTTATACAATACAATTCCTTTGCACCGGAGTTGTCTGCCACAGTCAATCTAGTTTCACTCTGAATCATTTCTCAACTCCTTTAATCAAACGGTTTTTTTAACGATTCCACTGACTCTGAACCGTTTTAGCTTGCTCAAAGGTCTTGTCTCGATAATTTTAACTGTATCACCGATCCTGCATTCATTGATCTCATCATGAGCATGGTATTTTTTATACCGTTTCATAAATTTTTTATAAACCTTGTGCTGAACAAATCTTTCAACCTGAACAACTACCGACTTATCCATTTTGTCTGATACTATAAGACCTATCAGCTCTCTTTTATTTTTTTGAATATTTTCCATAGTAGTTTCTTCGCAAATTAGCTAATATTTACATTCATTTCTTTAGATATTGTGTAAAACCTTGCAATATCCTTTTTGACATTTGAAAGTGTCGCTGTGTTCTCAAGCTGTCCTACATTATTTTGAAAGCGAAGATTAAAAAGCTCTTTTTTTAATTCAACAAGCTTTTCTTTAATCTTATCTGCTCCAATCTCTCTAATTTCACTAGCTTTCATATCTACTTACTCCTTTCCACAAAACGGGTTTTTACGGAAAGTTTTCTAGCGGCAAGTTTCATGGCTTCTATGGCAACTTCTCTTGAGATCCCTTCCATCTCATAAAGAATTTTACCAGGTTTCACTCTGGCAACCCATGCATCTGTTGCGCCTTTACCTTTCCCCATTCTGACTTCTGCTGGTTTTTTGGTAACAGGATGGTCAGGAAAAAATCTAATCCAACTTTTACCCGCTCTTTTTGCATGCCGGGTTAAGGCAACCCTTGCTGCTTCAATTTGTCTTGCATTTACATAACCGCATTCAGTTGCCTGGAGGCCAAAGTCACCAAAACTTAATGTATTACCTCTATCTGGTGAGCCCTTTGTTCTACCACGAAACTGTTTTCGGAATTTTACATTTTTTGGACTAAGCATTTTTTATTTCTCCCAACTTTACCTTTCTTGGTCGCCTCTATTTAGCCAAAGCTTGTTCACCAGGATTTAATACTTCACCTTTAAATATAAAGGTTTTAATTCCAATGAGCCCGTATGTGGTTTTTGCTTCGGTAAACCCGTACTCAACATCAGCCCTTAAGGTGTGAAGAGGAATACGACCTTCTTTATACCACTCGGTTCTTGCCATTTCAGCACCCCCAAGGCGACCAGCACAAATAATTTTTATTCCCTTTGCGCCAAACCGCATGGCAGAGGACACACTTCGCTTCATCGCTCGTCGGAAAGCAATTCTTCTTTCCAACTGAAGGGCTATATTCTCTGCTACCAGTTGAGCATCAATTTCAGGCCGTCTGACTTCTTTGATATCAATCAGCACCGAAGGGTTTAACATTTTTTCAAGTTCCTGTTTGAGAAGTGCGATCTCTGATCCTTTTTTCCCAATAATAATACCGGGTCTTGCTGCAAACACTCTCAGTCGAATCTGTTTAGAAAATCGTTCTATTTCTATTTTTGAAATTCCTGCATGAAAGAGCTTTTTTTTCAAAAATTTTCTGACTTTGAAATCTTCTTCAACAAAAGAGGCATAATCTTTGTCTGCATACCATCTGGAATCCCAGGTCCTGATGATGCCTAATCTTAAACTGGTAGGATGTACTTTCTGGCCCAAGCTTATTTCCTCCTATTGTCAATATCTTCAACAATTACTGTTAAATGACTACTTCTTTTTAAAATTCTGGCTGCTCTTCCCCTGGCTCTTGGTCTGAACCGTTTCATGGTAGGACCATGATCAACAAAAATATTTTTGACAACCAGCTTATCCACATCAAGCTCATTGTTATGCTCAGCATTAGCAACAGCTGACTGCAAGGTTTTATAAATAATTCCTGCGGCCTTGAGCGGCATAAACTTTAAAAGAGTCAAAGCTTGTCCGGCATTTTTGCCTTTTACTTCAACAATGGGCAACCTAAGCTTAAAAGGTGAAATTCTTGTATATCTTGTAGTTGCTTTAACTTCCATATCAATATCCTTTAATCGAACAAGAGATTATCTCTTGGATTTTTTATCTCCTGCGTGACCCCAAAATGTCCTAGTCGGTGAGAACTCACCCAGCTTATGACCGACCATATTTTCTGAAACAAAGACGGGTATAAATTTTTTACCATTATGTACAGCAAATGTCACACCAACCATTTCAGGGAATATAGTAGATCTGCGTGACCAGGTTTTGATAACTTTGTTGCGTGTGGATTTACTTGCTTCCAAAACTTTTTTTAAAAGCTGTGGTGCAATGTATGGTCCTTTTTTTAATGATCTTGGCATAATTTATCACCTATTTATTTTTACCTATTTTCTCTTGGCTCTTCTTTTAACAATATATTTATCAGTTCTGGCATTATTTCTGGTTCTCTTGCCTTTTGTCGGTACACCCCAGGGTGTACAAGGCTGCCTGCCGCCTGAAGATCTTCCTTCGCCGCCACCCATAGGATGATCAACCGGGTTCATGGCTACACCACGAACAGATGGTCTTTTTCCCATCCATCTGGATCGACCTGCTTTACCGATCTTTACGTCACCATGTTTCTCATTACCCACTCTACCAACAGTGGCTTTACATTTCAGGTGAATCATCCTTACCTCACCTGAAGGCAGGAGAACCTGAGCATAAGTTCCTTCTTTTGCCATAAGCCGTGCATAGCCACCAGCACTTCTGACAATCTGCCCACCTTTGTTTTCTTTTAATTCAATATTATGAACTCTTGTACCCAAAGGAATATTTTCAAGGGGCATGCAGTTACCCGGTTTAATATCAGCCTCTGATCCTGTTTCCAGGATATCACCGACTTTTACCTCCAAAGGTGCCAGAATATATCTTTTTTCACCATCTGCATAAACCAGAAGAGCAATTCTCGCACTTCTGTTCGGATCATACTCAATGGCTGATACCTTTGCTGGGATACCATCTTTATCTCTTTTGAAATCAATTATACGATACTTCTTTTTTGCTCCGCCACCCCTGTGCCTAACTGTAATTCTTCCATAACTGTTACGACCGGCACGTTTATTTAGCTTTTTAGTCAGCTGTCTTTCAGGCTTGGTTTTGGTAATTTCTTCAAAAGAAAGGTATTCCTGAGAGCGTCGTCCGGGAGATGTCGGCTTTGTCTTAGTTATTGTTGACATATATATACCTCTTTAAACACCTTCAAAAAAATCAATTCTTTGTCCTGGCATAAGTGTAACTATTGCTTTTTTCCAGTCTTTTCTTTTGCCAATGATTCTGCCGCGCTGTTTTACTTTTCCTTTTACCTGTAAGGTTCTGACCTGCTTTACCTTGGTATTGAAACTTTTCTCAACAGCGTTTTTGATTTCAACCCGGTTTGCTCTTTTATCAACTTTGAGTGTCACCTGGTTGTTCAATTCTTTTTGAAGGGTAGTTTTTTCTGTAACTACTGGTCCTCTAATAATGTCATATTGTTCCATCTTAGCTCAACCTCCCTTCGATATTTTTAATGGTCGATTCTACTAAAAGAAGGTTTTTGAACTTTAAAATATCATATACATTGAGACCTTCGGTTTTTATCACTTTGACATCTGGAATATTTCTGGAAGAAAGCAAAAGAGTTGCTTCCTCTGCATCAGAAACAATCAACAGATCAGAAAGGTCTAATGCATTGAGTACATTGACAAATTCCCTGGTCTTGATGGTTTCAAGGTTGAAATCATCAATTATATAAATGGTATTATCCTCTACCTTTGAGCTTAGTGCCATTTTCAGGGCAAGTTTCCTTACTTTTTTGGGTACCTTGATCGCATAGGATCTTGGAGATGGCCCAAAAATTACTCCACCACCCTTTCTTAAAGGGGATTTTACACTACCGGCACGTGCATTACCGGTCCCTTTCTGTCTAAACAATTTTCTGGTACTACCTCTCACCATACCCCTGGTCTTACACGAAGCCGTCCCTTCTCGTTTTGCAACAAGCTGGGACCGAACAACCTCGTGAAGAACACTTTTTTTAATGGGCGTGTTGAAAATCTCTTCAGAAAGCTGAGTTTCAGACACTTTTTTACCTGCACTGTTTAATACATCTACAGTAGCCATATTCTTCCTCATAAATTTTGATCAGCTATGCATCACTGCGATAAAGTTGCAATACCCATAGCCGCATTTTAGTCCTACATTAAGTTGTGAGCTTTGACCTCTTTAGTTGTGAAGAACAAATTACAGACATTTTCTCATCACTTCTCAAATTTCAATACTCAATCTCACTACTTTTTATCAGTCTTTAACACTTCCAGTATTCCTGTTTTAAAACCAGGCACCGGGCCTTTAATCAACAGGAGGTTATCTTCATGCCTAATATCCACAATTGTAAGATTCTTTATAGTCTCTCTGTTTGTACCCATATGACCCGGAAGTTTTTTCCCCTTAATAACTTTTCCCGGCCAGGCACTGTTTCCAATAGACCCTGGTTTTCTATGGTTTCTGCTACCATGTGTTTCAGGGCCACGGCTAAAACCGTGTCGTTTAATGGTTCCCTGAAAACCGCGCCCTTTTGAAATTCCAGATATATTTACTTTGTCGCCAATAACAAATATATCAATTCCGATGGTTGCACCTGGTTCAACTATTTCAGCATCATCGGTTCTGAACTCTCTTAAAACACGGAATCCTTTGTCACCCGTTTTTTTCAAATGCCCTGCAATGGGTTTATTCAATTTCTCAACCGGTTTTTCATCAAATCCAAGCTGAAGGGCATTATATCCATCTGTCTTTTTTGTTTTAACCTGGGTAACAACACAGGGTCCGGCCTGCACAACAGTAACAGGAACAAGTTTTCCATCTGCGGAAAAGATGTTGGTCATTCCGATTTTTTTTCCAAGTAAAGCACTCATAATTGGTTCCTGTTATTGAACTATAATTTAATTTCTACGTCCACGCCCGGCGAAAGATCAAGCTTCATTAACGCATCAACTGTCTGCTGGGTTGGTTCTATAATATCCATCATTCTTTTATGCGTTCTGATTTCAAATTGTTCCCGTGATTTTTTATTCACATGGGGGGAACGCAATACAGTAAACTTGTTTATCCGTGTCGGAAGGGGCACCGGCCCAACAATTTTGGCACCTGTTTTCCTTGCGGTATCAACGATATCTACTGAAGACTGATCAAGAAGTTTATGATCATAGGCTTTGAGCCTGATCCTAATTTTGGTTTTCAACATGATAGAAGTATTCTTCCTAACTTATTCTACAATTTCACCGATAACACCGGCACCAACAGTACGTCCACCTTCTCTGATTGCAAACCTGAGCTCTTTTTCCATTGCAATGGGATTAATCAGCTCTACGTTAATGCTTGCATTATCACCAGGCATGATCATTTCTACGCCTTCATCCAATGTCAGTACACCTGTAATATCTGTTGTTCTGAAAAAGAACTGGGGGCGGTAACCACTGAAAAACGGAGTGTGACGTCCACCTTCTTCTTTGCTCAATGCATACATCTCTGCTTTGAACTTTGTATGAGGGTTGATTGTTCCGGGTTTGGCCACAACCTGACCTCTTTCTACCTGATCCCGTTTGGTTCCACGAAGAAGAAGTCCAACATTGTCTCCTGCCTGGCCTTGATCAAGAAGTTTTCTGAACATCTCAACACCGGTACATACGGTCTTGGCTGTATCTCTAATACCTACGATCTCAACCTCTTCACCGGTTTTAACAATACCACGTTCAATTCTTCCGGTAACAACGGTTCCGCGGCCTGAAATACTGAACACGTCCTCAATGGGCATCAGGAATGGTTTTGCAATATCTCTTTCAGGTTCCGGTACATATGAATCAAGTGTTTCAAGAAGCGTAAAAATACATTTGACTTCTTCGCTGTCCACATCATCACTTTCAAGTGCTTTAAGCGCACTGCCTCTAATGATCGGTGTTATATCTCCAGGGAACTCATAGGTATCCAGAAGCTCCTGAAGCTCCATCTCAACCAGTTCTATCAATTCTTCATCATCCACCATGTCACATTTGTTCAGGAACACAACAATTGTGGGCACACCAACCTGACGGGCAAGAAGGATATGCTCTCTTGTCTGGGGCATAGGGCCGTCATCAGCACTTACTACCAGTATTGCGCCGTCCATCTGGGCTGCGCCTGTAATCATGTTCTTAATATAGTCAGCATGACCCGGGCAGTCCACATGTGCATAATGACGGTTCTTTGTCTCATACTCTACATGGGCCGTGGCTATTGTAATACCACGCTCTCTTTCTTCAGGCGCTTTGTCTATCTCATCAAACGGAACATACTTACCATAGCCTTTTAATGCTGAATGCTTTGTGATCGCGGCTGTAAGCGTAGTCTTACCATGGTCAATGTGACCAATTGTTCCTATGTTCACATGCGGCTTTGTCCGCTCAAATTTTTCCTTAGCCATCTTCTTAACTCCTCCTGTGGAATGTTATCAGGATATTCAAAATATTAGTTACCATCTAAAATGTGCAAATGCCTTGTTGGCCTCTGCCATTTTGTGTGTATCTTCCTTTTTCTTCATTGCTCCGCCACGTCCGTTGCAAGCGTCAAGCAGTTCTGAAGCAAGCTTATTTGCAAATCCCTTTTCAGAACGATTACGGCTGAAGTTAATCAACCAACGAAAAGCGAGAGCTGTCTGCCTGCTGGGTTTGATATCAGTCGGCACCTGGTATGTCGAACCGCCGATTCTCCTGGATTTAACCTCAACCGCAGGCCTGATATTGTCAATTGCTTTTTTAAGAACATCCAGAGCAGGCTCACCAATTTTTTCTTGTGCAATCAACAAGGCAGTTTTTACTGCTTTGCGAGCTGCGTTTTTTTTCCCTTGCTTCATAACGCAATTAACAAATTTAGCAGCAAGCTTTTCTTCCTGGGTTGCATTTTTTGTTAAATTATCAAGGTTAATCTCTTTTACAGCCATCATTCATATCCACCATAACTTAAATTTAAATCTTTTAATATTTATTTAGGTCTTTTTGCTCCGTACTTTGATCGACCCTGTCTTCTATCATCAACACCTAAGGTATCAAGAGCACCCCTGACTATATGATAGCGAACACCTGGAAGATCCTTTACCCTGCCACCCCTGACAAGAACAACAGAGTGCTCCTGAAGGTTGTGGCCCATACCTGGTATATATGCAGCAACTTCCATTCCAGTAGTCAAACGAACTCTGGCTACTTTTCTCAAAGCAGAGTTAGGTTTCTTTGGAGTTGAAGTGTACACCCTGGTGCAAACCCCACGCTTCTGAGGTCCACCTTTCAAAGCAGGCGTACTAACCTTTTTTTCTGCCTTTTTTCTACCTTTTCTAACCAACTGATTAATGGTCGGCATAACTTCCCCTTACGTTCCTTATCAAGTTTTAACCATTGTCATACACGACAAAATATTCAATTCTACTTTCACTTATTCGAAATGTCAAGTTTTTTTATTTTTAATCACACCTGTACGCCCACTCCAAAACCTACTTCAACATCGCTGTATCCGGGGAAACCAGTTCCAGCAGGGATGAGTCGGCCCATTACAACATTCTCTTTCAATCCTTTAAGGCCATCATACTTTCCTTCTATGGCAGCAAGGGTCAACACTTTTGTTGTTTCCTGAAATGATGCAGCAGAAAGAAAGCTGTCCGTAGACAATGATGCTTTTGTAATACCAAGAATCAAAGGTTCACCTTTTGCAGGCTCTCCACCCGTCATGGCAACTTCCCGATTCACATCTTCAAAATGGATTCTGTCCACCTGTTCATCGGGTATGAAATTGGTATCTCCTGTACTAATAACTTTAACTCGTCTCATCATCTGACGGATCACAACTTCAATATGCTTGTCATTAATTCTTACACCCTGAAGTCGATAAACTTCCTGGACCTCATCCACCAGGTATTTTGCCAATGCCACTTCACCCTTGATATTCATAATATCCTGTGGGTTCGCACTTCCGGCAATTAGCGGGTCACCTGCTTTCACATAGTCGCCATCATAAACAGTTACATGCTGACCCTTAGGAGCAGAGTACTCTTTCTTTTCTCCAACATCTGCCGGAGTTATCGTTACTTTCTGCCTTCCTTTTGTGCCCTTTGTAACAGATACATACCCATCTATTTCAGTCAACATTCCAGGATCTTTTGGTTTTCTAACTTCAAAAAGCTCTGCAACCCTTGGAAGACCACCGGTAATATCCTTAGTTTTTGTGGTAGCCCTAGGCAATTTTCCAATCACATCCCCAGCCATGACTTGGTCATCTTCATCAATAGTAAGAATGGCATTCACCGGCAGATAGTACATGGCTGCTTTAGAATTCGCAAGTTTTACGCCTTTACCCTCTTTATCCTTAATGATAATTCTGGGTCGAATCTCACTATCTCTACCTTCAATAATCGTACGGGAAACTTTACCGGTTACCTGATCAATCCGCTCCTGGACCGTATTACCAACTTCTATGTCAGCAAATCGAATACGGCCGGAAACTTCTGTGATAATCGGCGTTGTAAACGGATCCCATGTGGCAATCACATCACCGGGTTCGACTTCCTTACCATCAGGGATATGGAGGGTAGCACCATAAATAACCGTCTCCTTGGCTCTCTCACGCCCTTCTTCTCCAACAATGGTGATGCCCCCGCCTTTGCGGTTCATTACAATGACGTGGTTTTGGGCAGAAATTACGGTCTGGATATCTTCATTGTATTTCAATATACCACCGACTCTGGCCTTAATTTCTGTAACCTCTACTTTTCTTGAAGCTGTACCACCAATGTGAAAGGTTCTCATGGTCAACTGGGTCCCAGGTTCGCCAATGGACTGAGCTGCAACAATACCAATGGCTTGACCGATTTCAACAGTTACACCATGGGCCAGATCTCGTCCGTAACATCTGGAGCAAACTCCATGCTTTGAATTACAGGTAAGAACGGAACGAATTTTAACTTTTTGAACACCAGCTGCTTCTATGGTTTTAACGTCACTTTCAGAAAGCTCGGTATCCACCCCAACAATAAATTCATCTGAGTAGGGGTCATGAATATCTTCCTGGGTAACCCTTCCAAGGATTCTCTCACCAAGAGTTTGAATGACTTCACCCCCCTCGTATAAAGATTCCACCTCAATACCGTTAATGGTACCGCAATCGGGTTCAACAATGGTACAATCCTGACCTACATCGGCCAGACGTCTTGTGAGATACCCTGAGTTTGCTGTCTTCAAGGCAGTATCAGCTAAACCCTTACGCGCACCATGGGTTGATATAAAATATTGAAGGACTGACAGCCCTTCACGGAAATTGGCTGTAATAGGGTTCTCAATGATCTCACCAGAAGGTTTAGCCATCAACCCACGCATTCCGGCCAGCTGGCGCATCTGGTCTTTACTTCCACGGGCACCTGAATCTGCCATAACATAAACCGCATTCAATTCTTCTGGTGCATCAGTATCCGTGGAGCCTTTCGGGTTTTTCATGACTTCCATCATGGCATTGGCAATATCATCCGTGGCTTGCGCCCAGATATCTACCACTTTATTATACTTCTCACCCTGGGTAATCAATCCTTCGGAATACTGATCTTTTATATCTTCAATATTCTTCTCAGCTTTTGCAATGATATCCCATTTTTCATCAGGAATAATCATATCATCCACACAGATTGAAAGTCCCCCCAAAGTAGAATATTTATAACCAATATCCTTAAGTCTGTCAGAAAGGACAACCGTTTCCTTAAGGCCAATATTTCGGTAAGCATAGTCAATCAATTTTACAATGGAAGATTTATCCATCAGCTTGTTTACCAGATTAAAGGGTAGGGTAGTTTTACGTTCGTCTACTTTAAATATGGTATAATAATCCCCAACCTTTCTGATATCAGTAAACTGATCCTGTTTCAGGCCATAGAGCTGTTCAACAACAATCTCAGACACCTGGAACATATTTTTAAATTCTTTTCTGGTAAGAAAATCTGTTTTCCCTTTGGTTTTTTTAATTTCATCATCAGAATATTTTGTTAAAACCTTACTAAAGTCTTTTCCAGTCTTTAATTCTTCCATTGCAGCTTCGCAATACTCAAGGGTTTGAGTTCTGATTCTCGTCAGTGATAAAAGCGTATCCCCAGGGATTGTTTCCCAAAGTAGAATCCTACCTGTGGTGGTATCGTACATTTCCCCATCAATTCGGACTTTAATCTTAGCATGGAGGCCAAGTTCACCGGCGTCAAATGCATGTCTGACTTCTTCAATACCTGAAAAAATTACCCCCTCGCCCTTTTGAAGCCGAACGGCACGGGTCATGTAATAAATACCCAAAACGATATCCTGGGTTGGCACAATTATCGGCTGACCGTTTGCAGGAGACAGGATGTTATTGGTGGATAGCATCATGATCCTTGCCTCAAGCTGAGACTCAAGAGAAAGCGGTACGTGAACCGCCATTTGATCACCATCAAAGTCTGCATTAAATGCAGGACAAACCAAAGGGTGAAGTTGAATCGCTTTACCTTCGATTAATACGGGTTCAAAGGCCTGAAACCCGAGACGATGGAGTGTTGGAGCCCTGTTAAGCATCACTGGATATTCTTTTACAACCGATTCAAGGGCATCCCAAACCTCGGTCTCCTCGCGTTCAACCATTTTCTTGGCGCTCTTAACTGTTGATACGAGGCCTTTTTGTTCAAGATAATTATAAATAAATGGTTTAAACAACTCCAGAGCCATTTTTTTAGGTATACCGCATTGATGTAGCCGCAGCTCAGATCCAACTGTAATAACCGTACGGCCGGAATAATCCACACGCTTACCGAGAAGGTTCTGTCTAAAACGTCCCTGTTTTCCTTTTAACGTATCACTCAATGACTTTAACGGCCTTTTATTGGTGCCTGTAACCACTCGGCCATGGCGGCCATTGTCAAACAGAACATCCACAGCTTCCTGCAACATCCTTTTTTCATTTCTGACAATAATATCCGGCGCATTCAGATCAACCAATCTTTTCAACCGGTTGTTTCTGTTTAATACCCTTCTATATAAATCGTTCAAATCAGATGTGGCAAACCGCCCGCCTTCAAGGGGCACCAAAGGCCTTAAATCAGGAGGAAGGATGGGGCAGGCCGTCATAATCATCCGTGTGGGCTCAATCCCGGATGTCAAAAACGCATCAATTACTCTAAGACGTTTGGACATCTTCTGTTTCTTGGCAACGGATTTGGTCAGGCTGATCTCTTCTTTAAGCTCATCATGAACGGCTTGAAGATCAATCTCCTGCAACAGCTTCAATATCGCTTCTGCACCAATGCCGGCTTCAAACCCATCTCCAAAATTTTCCAGGGCTTCATAATATTGATCGTCGGACAAAAGTTGAAGTTTTTTAAGGCCTGTATCTTTTGGGTCAATGACAATATAGGAGTCAAAATAAAGAACTTTTTCAAGGTTTTTTAATGTCAAATCAAGTGCATTGCCAATTTTACTGGGAAGACTTTTTAAAAACCAGATGTGAGAGACAGGAGACGCAAGTTCTATATGAGCCATTCGCTCCCGCCGCACTTTTGACTGAATCACTTCAACACCGCATTTTTCACAAACAACCCCGCGATGTTTCATGCGTTTGTATTTACCGCAATTGCACTCATAATCCTTAGTGGGACCGAAAACTTTTGCACAGAAAAGTCCGTCTCTTTCAGGTTTGAATGTCCTGTAGTTTATTGTTTCCGGTTTTTTTATTTCACCATGAGACCACTCTCTAATCTGGTCTGAAGATGCAAGGCTTATTTGAACGCCCGTATAAATCTTAGGATCTTTTGGTTTTGCGAAGAAATCATATATATTGTCCAAAATCTTCTCCTTATTTAATTCCTTCTAAAAGATTCATGTCCAAACCCAGACTATTCAATTCTTTGGTAAGAACCCTGAAAGATTCAGGCATTCCAGGCTCAAGAACATTCTGGCCTTTTACTATTTTTTCATACATTCGAGTTCTGCCTATCATATCATCGGACTTGACAGTCAAAAATTCCTGTAAGGCATGGGCAGCACCATATGCTTCCATTGCCCAGACTTCCATCTCACCAAGTCTTTGTCCGCCAAATTGGGCTTTACCACCTAATGGTTGCTGGGTAACCAGGGAATATGGACCAATGGAACGTGCATGAAGTTTGTCATCAACCAGATGGTGAAGCTTAAGCATGTACATGGTTCCAACGGTTACTGCTTTTTCAAAAGGTTCCCCGGTCCTGCCGTCATAAAGCATTGCTTGCCCGGATATATCTAATCCAGCCATATCAATGTGCTGTTTAATCTCATCCTCACTGGCACCATCAAAAACAGGCGTTGCCATATGCACGCCGTTTTTGTAAAGTGATGCGAAATCAACAAGCTCTTCATCAGACATCTTTTCAATATCCTTTGCAAGCGTGTCTTCTTTCATATCCTTCTTTTGATTTTCAGTCATAGAAAAAATTTGAATTACTTTTTCCCTTAATTTGTCCAGCTTCATTTGACTAAGGTATTCATCAATTAGCTGCCCCAGGCCATAAGCGGCATACCCCAGATGAATCTCCAATATCTGACCAACATTCATACGAGATGGTACACCCAATGGATTGAGTACCATATCCACCGTTCTTCCATCTTCAAAATATGGTAAATCTTCCACTCTTAAAATTCTTGAAACAACACCTTTATTTCCATGACGGCCTGCCATTTTATCACCGACGGAAAGAACTCTTTCCATGGCAACACTGATTTTGATCATCTTTAATACACCAGGAGCAAGATCATCCCCTTTTTCAAACCGGGATACCTGTCTGTTAAACTGTTCTCTTGCCTTTTTAATTTGTTCCTGGGCATTCTCTAATATAATTTGCACTTTTTCAGTGGCCACTGCATCCTTAACAGCAACATTGACAAGCACAGACACTGGAATTCCTGACAAAGACCCCGCTTTTACCTTGGTCCCGGATTTAACCAGGATCTTACCTGTTTTTTCAAGATCTGTAATGAGTTTTTTGCCCACAAGGATGGACTCAACTTTTTCCCGTGCCACATCAGAAATAATTTTAATTTCATCGTCTCTATCTTTTTCAAGCCGTTCAATTTCATCATCTTCAATAAGTCTTGTGCGATCATCTTTTGTAAGGCCTCTTCTTGAAAAGACCTTTGCATCAATAACCTTACCTTGCACACCCGGCGGCACACAAAGAGATGTGTCTTTTACATCACCTGCTTTTTCACCAAAGATAGCCCGCAAAAGTTTTTCTTCCGGGGAAAGCTGTGTCTCTCCTTTTGGTGTGATTTTACCCACAAGTATATCCCCGGATTTAACTTCAGCACCCAGTCGGATGATACCGCTTTCATCAAGATTTTTTAAGGCTTCTTCACCCACGTTGGGAATATCCCGGGTAATTTCCTCTTTCCCCAATTTAGTATCCCGTGCCAGGACTTCATATTCTTCAATATGAATAGAGGTATAAACACCATCTTTTACCAGCCTCTCACTCACCAGGATGGAGTCTTCATAATTGTATCCATCCCAGGGCATGAAAGCGACCGTAACATTTTTACCAAGGGCCAGCTCTCCCATCTCGGTGGATGGGCCGTCTGCAATTACCTGGCCTTTTTTTACAACTTCCCCTTTTACAACGATGGGGCGGTGATTAAAACAGGTATTCTGATTAGAACGTATAAATTTTGAGCAATCATATATAGAGACCGCTTTTTCAAAATTACTGCTTTCGGTATCATTATTTCGTACAACAATCCGTTTGGAATCCACATCAACAACGATACCGTCGTAATCGGCCACAATAGTCACGCCGGAATCCCTGGCAACAACACTTTCCATTCCCGTGCCGACCAGAGGAGCTTCACTCTTGATCAACGGAACTGCCTGGCGCTGCATATTCGATCCCATCAACGCCCTGTTGGCATCATCATTTTCAAGAAACGGAATTAAGGATGCAGACACAGATACCAACTGGTTTGGTGAAACATCCATGAATTTTACATCTTTATTTTCAATCATTTCGAATTCACCGCCAACTCGCGATGAAACCAAAGGATTGATAAAATTACCATCCACGTCAAGGGGTGCATTTGCCTGACCAATAGGATGTTCCTTTTCTTCAAAGGCTGTCAGATGCTTAATTTCCTTGGATGCATTTCCTTGGCTGGCAATCCTGAAAGGGGTTTCAATAAACCCGAAATCATTCACCCTTGCATAGGTGCAAAGCGAAACAATCAAGCCGATATTCGGGCCTTCAGGCGTCTCAATGGGACAAATTCTTCCATAATGGGATGGATGAACATCTCTGACCTCAAACCCTGCCCTTTCTCTTGTCAACCCGCCGGGCCCAAGTGCGGACAATCTTCTTTTATGTGTGGTTTCAGACAAGGGGTTGGTCTGATCCATGAACTGGGATAACTGGGAGGTACCAAAAAATTCCCGGACAACCGCTGAAACAGGCTTGGGATTAATTAAATCGTGGGGCATCATGGCATCCACTTCCTGCATGCTCATTTTTTCTTTAATAGCCCTCTCCATCCGTACAAGACCAATCCTGTAATGGTTTTGAAGAAGCTCGCCCACTGCCCGAACACGACGGTTTCCCAAATGATCAATATCATCGACCTTTCCCTGGGTATCTTTGAGTTCAATCAATGTAGCCGCCGTTAACAGAACATCTTCTTTTCGCAGGGTTTTTACATCAATCTTAGTATCAATCCCAAGACGATGATTCATTTTCAACCTTCCTACTTTAGACAAATCATAATAGGCTTGTCTGAAAAAAAGATGGTCAATAAAATCCTGGGCCACCTCCATTGTTGCTGGATTCCCAGGTCGAAGACGTCTATAAATGTCCATTAAAGCTTCTTCTTTATTCTGAGTTTTATCAGCAAAAAGTGTTTTCCTCATGGCATCTGAGCTTCTTGGATCAACACAAAGAATATTAAACTCATTGAGACCTTTTTCCTCTATAAGTTTAAAATTTTCTTCAGTAATCATATCTCCGGCTTTAAATAGGATTTCCCCTGTCTTTTCATCAATAATACTCTGAGCAAAGGCTTTATCAAGCAACTCACTTTCTGCGATGGGGATATAATCCAGCCCGTCATCTTCCAGCTGTTTTAACGCTCGTTTTGTAAAAATTCTTCCTTTTTTGACAACAACCTCTCCGGTTTTTGGAGATTTAATATCAAAGCTGGCCCTTTGCCGTGCCAGATTTTCCTGGGAAAACTCTTTAAAAAACGACCCAGCCTTTTTATTAATATGTTCTTTATTATAGAAGAAATCCAAGATATCTTCACTGGTATAACCAAAGGACTTAAAAAGGATGGATACAGGAAATTTTCTTCGCCTGTCTATTCTAATATAAACAATGTCCTTGGCATCAATTTCCATGTCAATCCAAGAACCTCTAACAGGTATTATTCTAGCAGAGTATATAATTTTCCCTGTAGAATATTTTTTTCCTTTGTCATGATCAAAAAATACGCCGGACGATCTGTGCAACTGACTTACAACTGCTCTTTCAGTACCATTAATAATAAAGGTACCCTGTCGTGTCATCAATGGTATGGTGCCAAAATAAATTTCTTGTTCTTTGATGTCCCGGATCGTTGAAACAGTGCTTTCCTTATCATGATCGTAAACAACAAGCCGGACTTTGATATTTACCGGAATATCATAGGTCATTCCCCTTGAAGTGCATTCTTTCATGGAATGCTTTGGTTCGCCAAAGGAATATGATACATACTCCAAGGATGATGTATCTGTAAAATCCTTGATGGGGAAAACAGATTTGAAAACGGCATGAAGTCCCTTTTCTTCCCTTTCTTTAGGCAAAACACCTTTTTGAAGAAAACCCTCGTAAGAACTTCTTTGCATCCCTATTAAATCAGGAATATCAATGATTTTTCTTCTGCTGCCAAACTCTTTTCTAATACGCTTATTTATCAAAAGACTTCCGGTCATGATATCTCCCAGTGTGAGTTTTTCCAACCGTAAAAGCGGAGACATGGCACTTTTGCCTTGCCCCCGCATAAATTTTATGCAACTTAAAACTATTGTAAGCTAACTTATTTTGCAAAAATTATTTTACAGAAACCTGTGCACCAGCCCCTTCTAATTGTTCTTTAATTTTTTCAGCTTCTTGTTTTGAAATCCCCTCTTTGATTGCTTTTGGTGCCTCTTCGACAAGAGCTTTAGCTTCTTTAAGACCAAGCCCTGTAATAGCTCTTACTTCTTTGATAACATTAATTTTCTTGTCCCCAAAGGTTTCAAGAACAACATCAAACTCTGTCTGCTCTTCTTCAGCAACAGCATCACCAGCAGACATTGCACCGGCAAATGCTACGGGTGCTGCCGCAGATACACCAAATTTTTCTTCAAGCTCTTTTACAAGTCCAGAAAGGTCAAGAACGCTCATGTTGGATATAAATTCAATTACATCATTTTTTGTGATATCAGCCATTTTTTTCTCCTAAAATAAAACTATAAAATATGTATTTTCTAAAATTATAAGTAAAAATATTTATGCAGCTTCTTTTTGATCTTGAATCGCATTAAGGACATTAACAAAAGATCTTGGAACACCGGAAAGAACTGTAACAAATGAGGTTGGAACCGCATTCAGTGTACGAACCAGTTGCCCAAGAAGCTCATCTCTGGACGGCATTTTAGCCAGTTGGTTTATCTCTTCAATAGTGAGAAGCTTCCCTGATAAAGCACCTGCTTTAATCTCAAGTTTATCGTTGTCCTTTGCAAACTTAGCCAGAATCCTAGCCGGAGCAACAGGATCATCTTTTGATAAAACAATGGCATTGGGCCCTTTGTAAAAATCTTTCATCAAGGCCGCATCTGTACCTTCGGATGCTCTATCCAGCAATGTATTTTTAACAACTTCCATGTGGATGCCTTCATTCCTGAGTTGCGCACGAAGGTCGGTCATTTTCAATACATCCAGACCTTTATAATCAACCAGAATGAAAATTTCAGATTCGGAAAACTCTTTTGAGAGTCTTTTAACCTGCTCTTTTTTTTGGGAAATATTCAGCATTTTTCTTACACCTCCTTCCATTAAATGTATTTTTCCGAAGGTGCCAACTAAACCAAAACAAAATTATATTATCTTCTATCTCGGCAGGCCGGCAAATCCGATTATGCGCTTTACAATAAAAGCGCACCTACTGTCTATGACAGGTTTACAAAATCTATTTTATCAACATGGGATCTACTTTTATGCCAGGTCCCATTGTTGAAGATATGCTAATTGTTTTTAAGTAAATTCCCTTGCTGGCTGCAGGCTTCAGCGCCACCAATTTATCTAAAAAGGCTTTAACATTTTCAGTTAATTTTTGTGCACCAAAAGATATTTTTCCGACTGGAACATGAACAATACCTGCTTTTTCAACCCGAAAATCAATTTTACCTGCTTTCACTTCATTGATTGCTTTTTCAAGTTCAAAGGTTACCGTTCCTGTTTTAGCATTGGGCATCAGGCCACGGGGCCCTAATATCCGACCCAGCTTTCCGACTGCCCCCATCATATCAGGAGTTGCAATGGCTTTATCAAAACCAAACCAGCCGTCTTGAATCTTTTGAATCGTCTCTTCATCGGCAATAAAGTCTGCCCCTGCATCCAAGGCTTCTTTTTCTTTCTCACCTTTTGCAAAGACTAATACTTTTACTTCTTTACCAAGTCCGTTGGGCAATATAACCGTTCCTCGAACCATTTGATCCGCATGCCGCGGATCAACGCCTAACCTCACTGCAACATCCACGGTTTCATCAAACTTTACATAACTGGAAGAAACCGTCAGTTCCAAGGCATTCAGTGGATCGTATTGAACCGTTCTATCGACCTTTTTAAGTGCTTCTGTATGATTTTTACTCCGCTTTGGCATTTTCATCACTCTTTTACTTAAAGTTAAATTACTTCTATCCCCATGCTTCTTGCTGTACCTGCAATAATCTTTACAGCAGCATCAATATCTGAGGCATTTAAATCTTCTTTTTTGGTTTCCGCAATTGCAACAAGCTGATCCCTGGTGACCTTTCCAACTTTATCCCGGTTGGGCACACCTGACCCTTTTGTAAGCTTTGCTGCAGCCAACAACAACCTGGATGCTGGTGGTGTTTTTGTAATAAAGCTGAATGATCTATCCTTGTATACGGTGATGACGACTGGAATGATAGATCCTATGTCATTAGCGGTCTTTGCATTAAAAGCCTTACAAAAATCCATAATGTTAACGCCGTGCTGACCTAAGGCAGGCCCGATAGGCGGAGATGGATTAGCTTTTCCTGCTTGAACCTGAAGCTTTATTTGTGTCATTACTTTTTTTGCCATTGTTTTGAACTCCTAAAACTTAACTATATTAACCATACTATATTTTGGTAACCTGTATAAAATTCAGTTCTACAGGGGTTGCACGTCCAAAAATACTCACCAACACTTTAATCTTTCCCTTGTCAGGTGATACATCTTCCACTGTACCGATAAAACTTGAAAATGGTCCGTCAATAACTCTGACCTCATCCCCTGGTTCAAAAAAGTATTTAGGTTGAGGCTTATTTTTCCCCTGCTGCATTTTATCAACAATGTTTTCAGCCTCTTTGTCACTTATCGGCGCCGGTTTATTTTTCCCACCCAAAAAACCAGTAACCTTTGCAGTAGAACTTACAATATGCCATGTCTCATTGTCCAGATGCATTCTAACCAGAATGTACCCAGGGTAGAACTTTCTTGAAGATTCCCTTTTCTTACCATTAACAAGTTCAACAATATTTTCAGTCGGAATAAGAATTTCACCAAATTTTTCAGGCTGCTTGGAAGCTTTTATTTTTTCTTCCAGAGCAACTTTTACTTTTTGCTCATGACCTGAATACACATGTACTACATACCATTTTAGAGACATGTTACTTCCCTTGTTTTATGTCAGGACAACCTGAACAAGCTTTGAAAGACCAAAATCAAAAAATCCGAGAACCGTTGCAAGAATAAAAACAAAAACAATCACAACAATGGTTGTCCCTGTGGTCTGTTTTCGAGTAGGCCAGGTTACCTTTTTTAACTCTACCTTGACTTCTCTTAAAAACTCCATTGCTTTCTGGAAAAAATTTGGTGCTCCTGCCTTAGCATCGACCAAACTTTTTTCTGACTTTGCTTTTAAAGGACTTGCCACTATGGATGATTTTGTATTTGAAAGCTTTGAAGAGCTGTCAGGGAAATCAGTTTTATTTTCCGTTTCTATACTTTTCTTTGCCTTTTCACTTACAGGCTTTTTTTTCTGTAATCGTGACATACAACTCCTAAGTTTATCCTGAAATCTTAATCATTTTTCAAATTAAGACTGCAAAATGAAAAAATGTGGCAGGCCAGGAGGGAATCGAACCCACAACCGCCGGATTTGGAGTCCGGTGCTCTGCCAATTAGAGCTACTGACCTGCATATACTTTTGCTATTTAACCTTTGTTTCTTTATGCATTAGATGTTTATTACAAAATTTGCAGTATTTTTTTAACTCTATCTTATCAGGAGTTTTCTGCTTATTCTTTGTCGTTGTATAATTCCTTCTCTTGCACTCTGTGCAGGCAAGAGCAATGATGACTCTGTTCATTATTAACTCCTTAAGGACGTTTATTCTACAATTTCACCGATAACACCGGCACCAACAGTACGTCCACCTTCTCTGATTGCAAACCTGAGCTCTTTTTCCATTGCAATGGGATTAATCAGCTCTACGTTAATGCTTGCATTATCACCAGGCATGATCATTTCTACGCCTTCATCCAATGTCAGTACACCTGTAATATCTGTTGTTCTGAAAAAGAACTGGGGGCGGTAACCACTGAAAAACGGAGTGTGACGTCCACCTTCTTCTTTGCTCAATGCATACATCTCTGCTTTGAACTTTGTATGAGGGTTGATTGTTCCGGGTTTGGCCACAACCTGACCTCTTTCTACCTGATCCCGTTTGGTTCCACGAAGAAGAAGTCCAACATTGTCTCCTGCCTGGCCTTGATCAAGAAGTTTTCTGAACATCTCAACACCGGTACATACGGTCTTGGCTGTATCTCTAATACCTACGATCTCAACCTCTTCACCGGTTTTAACAATACCACGTTCAATTCTTCCGGTAACAACGGTTCCGCGGCCTGAAATACTGAACACGTCCTCAATGGGCATCAGGAATGGTTTTGCAATATCTCTTTCAGGTTCCGGTACATATGAATCAAGTGTTTCAAGAAGCGTAAAAATACATTTGACTTCTTCGCTGTCCACATCATCACTTTCAAGTGCTTTAAGCGCACTGCCTCTAATGATCGGTGTTATATCTCCAGGGAACTCATAGGTATCCAGAAGCTCCTGAAGCTCCATCTCAACCAGTTCTATCAATTCTTCATCATCCACCATGTCACATTTGTTCAGGAACACAACAATTGTGGGCACACCAACCTGACGGGCAAGAAGGATATGCTCTCTTGTCTGGGGCATAGGGCCGTCATCAGCACTTACTACCAGTATTGCGCCGTCCATCTGGGCTGCGCCTGTAATCATGTTCTTAATATAGTCAGCATGACCCGGGCAGTCCACATGTGCATAATGACGGTTCTTTGTCTCATACTCTACATGGGCCGTGGCTATTGTAATACCACGCTCTCTTTCTTCAGGCGCTTTGTCTATCTCATCAAACGGAACATACTTACCATAGCCTTTTAATGCTGAATGCTTTGTGATCGCGGCTGTAAGCGTAGTCTTACCATGGTCAATGTGACCAATTGTTCCTATGTTCACATGCGGCTTTGTCCGCTCAAATTTTTCCTTAGCCATTTTCTTAACTCCTCCTGCCGTTGTTTTGGAGCCCATGACCAGAATCGAACTGGTGAACCTCTTCCTTACCAAGGAAGCGCTCTACCGACTGAGCTACATGGGCCCGATAGGCGATTCAAATTAATCAAATTTAACTCAAACCATTATTCCAGTGAAGATCCAAAGAAGTGGAGCGGGAGACGAGATTCGAACTCGCGACATTCAGCTTGGAAGGCTGAAGCTCTACCAACTGAGCTACTCCCGCGGATAAAGAAACTAAATTAGCTAATCTAATCAACCCATATTAGCCATGTAGTAACGATCCACCAAAAACAATACTTTATGATCTCCTACACAACACACTGGTGGTGGGGGGAGGATTTGAACCTCCGAAGGCTGAGCCGTCAGATTTACAGTCTGATCCCTTTGACCACTCGGGAACCCCACCAATTTATTTTGGAGCCGATACCCCGAATCGAACGGAGGACATTCTCATTACAAGTGAGATGCTCTACCAACTGAGCTATATCGGCTCATCTCAGGCCGCAACATTTTGTTACGACAAAAAGACCGAAAGATAATAGCAGAACAAAATAAGATAATCAACTCTAAATTTAAAATATTTTTAAGTATTGGGCTTCAAATATTAATTTTACACCCTGAATTCTCTTTTTTTTACTCTGAATTTACTTTCTTTATTATTTGAATTTAATCCAAAATTTAATCCAAGCAATATCCAAATTGCATGCCGCCTTGAATAATCTTCATAAAAACAGAATACTAAAATCAAATAACTTTTCAATTTACACAAATAAAATAAAAGATACAAGAACTTTTTACAGTTTATAAAACAAAAACCCCACCAGACCAAAATTAAAAGATATATATCCTTGACAAGTTTTGCCTAATTTTATAATTAATCCATCAAAATATATTAACATAACCATCAAGGAAAAAATGTTTAAAACCAAGCTTGCTTTATTCTTAATGATTGCCTGGATCACCGCTGGTTGTCAACACGCATACAACAATCCCGTCTCCAACCCTCACAATAAAGCCCAAACACCTACCTTGGAAACGCAGGAACCTGGCAATCTCCCTGTCCTTTCTAATTCAAACAACGAAAACGAGGTGGTTGGCACGCAGAAAAAAGCCAATAACTCAGAAGAAGCCGCCATTATTTCAAAACCTTTTTTATCAACTCCTGACAAAACAGATTTATTAGCATCAGACGTTGAAAAGGAATCATACAAGCAAAATCAGAAATC
>CALGRI010000074.1 GCA_937880875.1 uncultured Pseudomonadota bacterium | reverse complement strand
CAGGGCAAAGAACCCGTGGGTAAATATTACAAGCCCTTTATCTTTATTTCCATAGGGTGGGCCGTGGCAATCCACATGGTCACCGCCTTTTTATACCAGGGACTTCCGGCAAGACCGTTCTGGAACAATCCGCTCATGGGCCCCCGGTTTCTGGCCTCGGCATTTGCTGCCGGGCCTGCCATTATTTCCCTGGTGCTTCATGTGGTGAATTCAGCAACGGACTATAAAATCGACAACAAGATTTTTAATAAACTGCGGATCATCATTGTATCTGCGGCCGTGATAAATCTGTTGATGCTGTTTTCCGAAATTTTCAAGGAATTTTATTTCCCCACCCATCACAGCCAGTCGGCCATGTATCTGTTTTTCGGGCTTGAGGGGCATAATTCGCTTGTGCCCTGGATTTGGACGGCCATCTCCATCAATGTCCTGGGGACACTTATGCTGGCTTTCAACCCCTTTAGGGAACGTCAGGTTTTTTTGATGCCCGCTCTGGTCCTGCTTATTGTGGGTATCTGGATTGAAAAAGGCATCGGTCTTATTGTTCCGGGGCTTGTTCCGTCTCCCATGGGTGAGATCATCAGTTATTCGCCCAGCCATGTGGAATTGTTCATTACCATTGGTGTCCTGGGACTGGGAATGTTTGTGGTGACCATGTTGTTAAAGCCGGCCCTGATAATCGAAAAAAGATATGAGGATATGGTTGGGCCACACCAATAAAAATGGCGTGTGACGGGAGTTAAAAAACGGCTATTTTAATCCTAATTTTTTTAAATCAGAGGCCAGCTCTTTTTCGTTATAGAGTTTACCAGGTCTCCATTTCCCATTAAATTCAAGGGTTGGCACAACCCAATCATCCCCTCCGTTGACCTGGATGATTTTCTGAATGATCGTTTCCGGCTGGTTTTCTATTTCAATGTATTCAAATTCAAGCTTGTTTTTTTTCAGATATTCAATGGTTTTTGTACAATGTGGACACCATTTGGCAGCATATACAGTTAACATAAATCCCTCTTTAAGTGTTATTTTCCATTTTGCTCTGCCCCAACGGACTGGATATGGGTGATCACATCGTGAAACAGGGACAGGTCCTGGGCAATGAGAAGGCCTGGAAGGGTCTCTCCACTGGTCCTGTTTATTCTGTAGGCAGAGACTGTTCCCACAACCTTTACTTCTTCTTCGTCGTCTATATGCAGTACCGGTCCCCCGCTGACGCCATTGATGGCAACACCATCAATCAGGTAGGCGTTTTTATGGTCCTGGCGGGCGGATATCATGCCGGAGAAAAAACAAGGGGTATCCGGTTCCAGTGTGGGAAATCCGATCCACCCGACCTGGGTGCCGACCCTGAGGACATATTCCTGGTCCAACAAAGGCAGGGGAGAGTTGTGTGCAAACAGGTCCTGGGTTTTTGAAAAAAGAATGAGAGCAGAGTCTGATAGTTCTCCCATGGTGATATGGCGCGCATTTGCTTTCAAGAGCAGGGATTTTGATCCATCGTGGTTATAAATCCGGATGGGTTCCATCCATTTGTCAGCATGGTGAATCACATGTCCTGCCGTGGCAATGGCATACATGGATGTGGCTTCATTGTGAAAACACAAAAACCCCGTACCGTGACCCGTGGGAGTTTCGATTTTTACAATACAAGGTAAGGTCGAGTTAACTGCATCAGACCAGTGCATGAGAAGAACTCCTTTTTATTAAGGGTTTGCTCAAAGTTTGGGGTATCATTTTTCCAAAGGATCATAACATATTTGAAATTAA
Source organism: uncultured Pseudomonadota bacterium (assembly GCA_937880875.1). Lineage (GTDB taxonomy): Bacteria > Desulfobacterota > Desulfobacteria > Desulfobacterales > Desulfobacteraceae > Desulfobacula. The sequence goes on along the minus strand of CALGRI010000074.1, from coordinate 17 downwards.
ACAACCATGTTTTCCAT
>CALGRI010000073.1 GCA_937880875.1 uncultured Pseudomonadota bacterium | reverse complement strand
ATGAAAATAGCACCGGAACATACTATGCCCCATGTTTTAAACTTAATGGGCAAACAGAATATTGACATGCTCTTACAATTTAAAAACAAATTTGATGCATTGAGTAAAAAAGCTGAAAAAAAACAATTTCTAACCTATTATTTAATCGCTGCCCACCCCGGGTGTAATATGAAAGACATGGATGCTTTAAAACAATTTACCATTCAAAAGCTTAAGATGACACCTGAACAGGTTCAGATTTTTACTCCATCCCCTTCAACCTATTCAACTCTGATGTATTATACGGGGTTGAATCCTTTTTCCATGGCCCCAATATTTGTTGAAAAAAATGCTGTGAATAAGGAAAAACAAAAAAATGCTGTCACAAAAAAACCGCCACACAACAATTATAAGATAAAAAAATCTTAAATAAGCCTGACCGACAATGCTTTTTCCAACCTATTTGTAAAATTCATTTTAAATTAATTTCCAGTTTCACAGGATCACGATCTGGGGGTTTAGTTTAAATTCAGGATTCAAGCAATTAGAAAATTCCATTGACAAACAATTTTGAATGGTTTAACCATTGACATATTAAAATAGTATAAGAATATCTCTGATATTCTTTTTAAATATAGCAGGAGAGAATATGACAAATAACAGAATCAAAGCCCACCCGATTTTAGATGTTCCCCAAAAAGAGACTGTCTCTTTTTATTGGGACAAATCAAAACTTGTGGCAATAAAAGATGAGATGATCTCATCCGCACTTTTTGCAAACAACATCAAAATATTCGGTCATCACCATAAAGACGGTTCTGCCCAGGGAATTTTTTGTGCCAATGGCCAATGTGCAAAATGCACGGTCATTGCCAATGGCATCCCCGTTAAAGCGTGTATGACACCTGTCAAAGAAAACATGATTGTGGAAAGTGTTAAAGGCCTGCCAAAACTTCCTGACGTGGATGAAAACCCTGAAATCAGCAATATTGAACATATAGCCATTGATGTGCTTATCATTGGCGGCGGGCCTGCAGGATTGTCAGCATCTATTCAATTGGAAGAACATAAGATCAACACCATTCTTGTGGATGATAAAAATGAACTTGGCGGAAAGCTTGTTCTGCAGACCCATAAATTTTTTGGTTCCCAGGAAGACTCCCATGCCGGCATGCGCGGCATGGACATCGGTCGCATGCTGGCCCAAAAGGTTGAAACTGGTTCCCATATTAAGGTATGGAAAAACAGTACTGCGCTTTATGTATTTGATGACAAAAAAGTGGGAATACTCAAAGACGGGGTCTATAAAATTGTCACCCCAAAAGTAATTTTAAATGCTGCCGGGGCCAGGGAAAAATTCTTAAGATTCAAAGGCAATTCATTGTCCGGGGTATATGGTGCCGGCGCCTTCCAGACTCTTGTGAACCGGGATCTTGTCAAACCCACGGAAAAACTCTTTATCATCGGAGGCGGTAACGTGGGTATTATTGCAGGATACCATGCATTACAGGCCGGTATAAATGTCGTGGGCCTAGCAGAAGCCCTTCCCCAATGCGGGGGGTACAAAGTTCATGAAGACAAGCTAAAACGGCTTGGTGTTCCCATATACACTTCCCATTCCATTGTATCTGCCAATGGAAAAGAATCGGTTTCTTCCATCACCATTGCCGGAATCGACAAAAACTTTAAAGTCATTGAAGGTACGGAACAAACCTTTGAGTGTGACACTATCTTGATTGCAGTCGGTCTTGAATCTGTTTCTGAATTCACGCAGGAAGCCCGCTCTGCCGGCATCAAGGTGTTTGCGGCAGGGGATGCTTCTGAAATTGCAGAAGCCTCTTCTGCCATGTTCAATGGTAAAATAGCGGGCGTAAAAGTTGTTCAGCACTTCAAGCCTGATGCAAAAGAAATCCCTGAGTCCTGGTATGAAAAGGCAGAAATTTTAAAATCCCATCCAGGACCTGTTCAGGAAATTTATGCCCTTGCTGACGAACAAGGAATCTTCCCTGTGATTCACTGCAAACAGGAAATCCCCTGCAACCCCTGCAGCACGGTTTGTGCAGAAGGCTCCATCCAGATGCAGGGAGATCCCATTAAAGGCCTTCCCAAATTTAATGGCGAGTGCAAAGGATGCATGAAATGCCTTACCATCTGCCCGGGTCTTGCCATCACCCTTGTGGATTACAGGAAAGACCATGAAAACCCTGTGGTTTTTCTCCCCTATGAAGTTTCAAACTTTGAAGTTAAAAAAAATGATAGCCTCGCCCTGGTGGACGTGAATGGCAAATCCCTGGGAACCTATAAGGCCCTTGGCGCAAGGACAACAAAAGACAGCGACCGCACCCAGATTGTAAGGGTCCGGGTACCAAAAAAGATTGCCAAAAAAGTAGTGGCCTTTACCATACAAACAAAAAAGATTACCCAGAAACTGACCCAAAAAATCCCCCATGATCATATCCGGGACGATGAGGTGGTCTGCCTTTGTGAGCGAGTTACAGCAGGTGAAATCAGGGAACTTGTTAAAAAAGGCATTACAGATATGAATCAGATCAAGGCCATTTCAAGGGCCGGCATGGGACCATGCGGGTATAAAACCTGTGAAAACCTGATGAGCCAGATTTTCTGGGCAGAGAAAACCGCCCGGGAAGATATCACTAAAAATGTTCGACGACCCCTTTTTGTTGAAGTTCCCCTGGGCAAATTTGCCAATGGAGGTCAATAATGAAAAATTATGATGTCATCATTATCGGTGCAGGCTCTGTTGGCGTTCCTGCAGCCTTGTCCCTGGCCAAAAACAATATCAAGGTTCTTGTCATTGATGCGCTGCCATCGCCAGGTCAAGGCCAGAACAAAAAAGCCATCGGCGGCATCAGGGCCACCCATTCTGATAAAGGCAAAATTACCACCTGCCAGAGAAGTATTGAAATCTTTTCCACCTGGGAAGAAATCCATGGTGATGATATCGGCTGGATTCAGAATGGATACAGTTTTCCTGCCTATACAGATGAAGATGCCAAAAAGTTAAAGGACTTAATGAAAATCCAGAAATCCTTTAATCTGGATATCGACTGGCTGACCCCAAAAGAATATCTTAAAATCGTCCCCGGCATTAACAAAAAAAACCTGAAAGGAGCCACCTATTCGCCCAAAGACGGCAGTGCCTCACCCTTGCTTGCCATTAATGCCTTTTATTTTAAAAGTCTTGAATATGGTGCCCAATATAAATTCAAAGAAAAAGTTTTGGCCATCTCTATTTTAAATGATAAAGAAATAAAAATCAAAACTGACAAAGGCGAATACACGGCTGCAAAGGTTATCAATGCCGCAGGAAATTATGCCCGTCAGATGGGCCAATTGATCGGCCTTGATTTTCCCGTGGAACCGGACAGCCATGAAGGCGCCATCACAGAACCGGTTCAAAGATTTTTCGGTCCCATGATCGTTGATTTAAGACCTTCCCAGGACCCGGCTACAGAAGATTCAGCCAATTTTTATTTTTATCAGAATAATGAAGGTCAGGTGGTTTTCTGCCTGACACCCAGGCATCTGATGAAAGGTACAGCCAGTGAAGCCACATCTGTATTCCTGCCCCAGGTGGCAAAACGAATGATAGCTCTTTTTCCAAAACTTGCCAACCTTAAAGTCAGGCGAACCTGGCGGGGACAATACCCAATGACACCTGACGGGTTCCCCATTGTCGGAGAAACAAAAGAATTTCCTAATTTTATTAATGCCATTGGAATGTGCGGCCAGGGCTATATGTTAGGCCCAGGGCTTGGAGAATTATTAAGCAGAATTGTAACTTGCCAGTTGACCCAGGATGATGTAGATGTTTTAAAACATTTTAATTTATATAGAGCTTTTTCCGGAATAGAACAATTTAAATAGACGTCCCTTAAGGACCCAATAATGTTTAAAGAAGCTAAGCAAAACCGAGTATTCCAGGATGTGGTTGAACAGATACAGGGCGCCATTCTTAATGGCAAGCTTATGCCGGGCACCAAACTTCCGCCGGAACGGGAATTAAAAGACATGTTCAACACCAGCCGGGGAACCTTAAGGGAAGCCTTAAGAGTGCTTGAGCAAAAAGGGCTCATTGAAATTAAACTGGGTGTCTCAGGCGGAGCCATAGTAAAACATATTGGTACCGATCCCATTGTTGAGTCCCTTGCCCTTTTAATCCGTTCAGGAGGGGTATCTCTTGAACATCTTGCTGAATTTCGAATCAAAATCGAGGGCAGCCTTATGGAACTTGCCGCCTCCCGCGCCACAAAAAAAGACATCAAGGAACTGGAAACACTGTTTAATCAGGCAAAAGCCTGCTACGAAAAAAATGACTGGGAAAATTTTCTAAAGACGGATGAAAGAATGCACACCTATATCGGCACCATGACCCGGAACCCTGTATTCCAGTTTGTGCAGAAAAGTATCCACGACAATATTCATCGGTATTATGCTGAATACCTTCCCATGAACAAGGAAAGAACCCTTGAAAACCTCACAGACTTTGAAAAGATCATTGATGCCATGAAAGTCAATGATGCAAAAACAGCTTCTGCCATTATCATGGATCACGTCAAGCGGTTCAGTGACAAAATGCAGGCAAAAATAAACAGTGATTCCTAATTGGAAATTATCGGAAAATACCTGCTTGACAATTTTACCTGTAAACTGGTAATGCATTATTTGCGTGAAGATATTCCATATAATAATCAAGGCAGCCCATAATGAATAATTTTGTTTCCCAAAAATCTCCCAAGGCCAATATCTTAATTGTTGATGATGAACCTATGATAAGAGACCTGCTGGAAAATACCATGGAAAGAACAAGCTATTCCTGCTGGTTTGCAGAAAATGGTGCAAAAGCATTGGAAATGCTTTCCGGGCAGATGTTTGATGTGGTGGTTACCGACATTGATATGCCTGTAATGAATGGGATTGAGCTTGCCAGAAAGATCAAATCGAAATTTACCGCCGATGTCATTGTAATGACCGGCCAAATACACAGCTACCAATATGATGAAATCATCAATATCGGTGCCAGTGATTTTGTTGAAAAACCTTTTTCACCCAGAGAAATAATTCTCAGGATCAATCGAGTTGTGCGGGAAAGAAATCTCAAACTGGACGCCCAAAAAGCCCATGATGAAATCAAGGAATCCTATATCGATTCCATCCATCGCCTGGTTATGGCATCAGAGTATAAAGATGAAGACAC
>CALGRI010000072.1 GCA_937880875.1 uncultured Pseudomonadota bacterium | reverse complement strand
CCGGAGGAAAAGATGGCTAACGAGTTTAACGCAAATGATATTTTTGAAATTGCTATAAAAATTGAACAAAATGGTGCGATATTTTACCGGGATGCTGCAAAACAGGTGGAAAAAGAGGAACACAAACAATTTCTCCTTGAGTTGGCCAGGATGGAAGACGTTCATGAAACAACCTTTGCCAATATGCAAAAAGAATTAAAAGATGAAGAAGCATTTTCCACCACCTTTGATCCTGATGATGAAAATGCCCTTTACCTGAAAGCGCTTGCTGATACCCGGGTCTTTTTTGAAAAAGAGCAGCCTGACAACAGCTTTAAAGGAATATTGAGCACAGCTATCCAGGCAGAAAAAGATTCCATTGCCTTTTATCTTGGAATGAAAGAACTGGTTTCTGCAAAACTTGGACAATCAAAGATTAATGATATTATTAAGGAAGAAATGAGCCATATCAGGGTTCTTGCAGGAAAATTGATGGAGTAAACAGGCGGGGTCAAACTTTCCTTATTGTAGTTATTCTCAATAACGACAATAAGGAAAGCCTGACCCCATTATTTCTTATGATTTCCAAAGACCATGGAGATTGCAATAGGCCCTTGCAACGACCTCATTGGAATCAGTTTTAAATGTGGCTTCAGGCTGGCTTGTGGGTGTCAGCATCATTCTCTGCACATAGTTTCCTTCACAGCTAGCAAGTTCAATCCACTCAATCCAGTGAGCATCGACCATGGGATGGGCAATGCTTCCGACCTTTACTAAATATCCCCCATCAACTTTTTCAATCACAGGCACATGTTTTTCCAGTGCTGCATCTACCTTATTTTCAGCCAGAAGATCCATGTCTTGTCCACAACAAACAATGGACGGTTTTTCTCCATGAAGTACCTGTGCGATATTTCCACATTTACTACATTTATAAATACCGAGTTTTTCAGCCATTTCATCTCTCCTTTTTTTATGTTAAATTAATGTTTCTTATTTACAAAGGCAAAATAGAAATTCAGACAAACAAAATCAAATTTGGATTTTTAATTCCTTATATGTCATTTAAAAAGATTTTTCCAGAAAAATCTTAGAGGAATCATTCATTAAAATCTCGTTAAAAAATTTTTTCGCCAATTCGTTTTCATTGTTGCCGACTTCTTTAAAAATAGATGCCATTTGAAAATAGATTTCATTTTGAGATTTCAAAGCAAAGTAGAAAGTGGGTATTTGGACATCTTCCTTATATTTTTTTTCAACTTTTAATTTGGACATTCTTTATCCCTCCTGGTTTTTTTATTACATACTTAATACTTACTATTTAAAGCAAGCATCATACCAGTCGATCAAAATCATGTGTCTTTCCTGCAAAAACTTTCTCGGGCTAAACAAATTGTACTATTTCATAAATGATCTGAACTAAAAAAAGATCTGAGAGACATTCATGTCTCATGTTATCGTATCAACGATCCTTAACAAACAATACAAAAATGTGTCATTAATCAAAGAATTCTTGCAATCTGTGATTCCAATTGTTGTCCTTAAATCATTGCTGTAATACTCTTTCCATAGTCCTGGGCAGCCTTGATGCCGCCTCCCACCCAGCTTGCCTTGAGCATCAAAGGACCTGATACCATTTTCATCCCATAGATATTTGCCATGGTATCAAAAATCCTTCCAGGTGCCTCTCCGCTCCATCCATAGGCACCAAAAGCGCCACCGGGTTTGTCTTTAAGCTCGGCTCTTTCTGCTATAAACAGAATCTGTTTCATGGATGTAATCATTTCACCATGATAGGTTGCAGAGCCCAATACATAGCCATCATATCCTTTTAAATCGTCTTCACTCTTAATCTGGCTTGTATTTTTAACATCAGCCTCGTGTCCTGAGATGCGAACACCCTCTGCAACCAATTCTGCAATTGCTTGTGTCTCATTTGCCCGTGATGCATATACGATTAAAACTTTTCCCATTTTTCCTCCTTTGTTCAATTTTGTTTGAATAAGATTCTTGAATCCGCCATTTTAACATTCTTTGTTCCAGTCATAAACATGGCTTTTTTCAAGGTTTTTTTAATATGTTCAAGATGCAGTTGCACCCCAAGGGCTCCGGCACCAACTGCGGCCCGAATAATATCCCTTCCCAGAAGAACGGCATCTGCACCCAGTGCAAGCATTTTTAACACGTCATATCCGGTTCTTACGCCTCCATCAGCTGTAATCGTAACAGAATTTCCAAGTTTCTCTCGGATCAAGGGCAGCATGGTGGCCACTCCCGGTGTTGAATCCATGACCCTGCCGCCATGGTTGGATACAGAAATAACTGAAACGCCTGCATCTGCACACTTTAGTGCCTCGTCCGGGAGCATGATACCTTTGGTAATAAAGGGCAGGGATGTAAAATTTACCAATTCCTCAATATCCTTGACGCTCTTTTTAAATACAGGCTGCCCATGCAATGCCATAATGGTAGACCCGCAGCCATCCAGATCAATACCAACTGCTTTGCAGCCATAGGTTTCGGCTTTTTCAATAAGTTTTTTCAAAACATCCTGGGCCCTTGGCTTGAATATGGGTATGCCATAACCATTGCATGCTTTCATGGCATTCAATGACGGGTTGTCCTCAAGTGTATAAAACCAGGTGTCCCCCCGAAGCCCGATAGTGCCTGCATCTTTTGACCCGTTTAAGACAGATGTGCAGAACATGGTTTCATCAAGGGCATCATTATATTTTTGAGCCCCTGCTGTAGACGAAGCTAATACCGGAAATTTGAGATCCATACCCAAAAATGAACAGGAAGTATCCGGCTCAAAATGATCTCCCAATACCGACATATTAAATTGGATATCTGCAAGGGCTTGTGAATTTGCCCTGAAAGACAGTCCCTGCCCTACACCGCCAAGCCCGATGGGTTTTCCATAGGCCTCCCGCTGGCATATTTTATCAAAACTGCCGTCACATGAGGGATATGCAGCACAGATCCCCTTGAGCTTTGTCCTGGCCAAATCCCTGACCTGTTCAAGGGATTGGGGGACATCCTCCATATTCATGATCATTCTATCGTCTGCATGACAAACCTCACAAATGTCGGGTTTTTTTTCACTGTTTAATTTTGTATGACAAACAGAACAATACCATTGATTCATTGATTTTCTCCTTTTGTATTTATAAAAATACATTAGCAAAATCCAGGCCAAATTTATATTAAAAATTTTTCAACATATTTATTCAAGATTTTAACATGTAAATCACACAGTCCAAATTTTACTTTAAACTTGCAAATCTGGTATAAATCGTGCAAGATTTATTATCTTAAATAAACAAATGGGGTCAGGCCTGCGTTGTTGCGTTATTTGTCAAATAACGCAACAACGCAGGCCTGACCCCCGACACCACAGACATCAAAGGAGAAATTAATGGCCACGAACAAAACAACATTATATGCATTAAGTACTTGCAGCCACTGCAAATCAACCAAAAGGCTTCTTTCTGAATGCAATGTTGAATTTACCTATATAGCGGTGGATGATTTGGAAGGGCAAGAACGAAAAACAATTCTGGCGGAAATCAGAGAGCTGAACCCCCGGTGTTCTTTTCCAACCATTAAAATTAACGACATTGTCATTGTCGGATATAAAGAAAAACAAATCAAGGAGGCTTTAGGGATTAAAGATGAAAGTTGAACAATTATACACAGCATTAAAAAAGTCCCAGGAAGCAAAAGGTATTTATTTTAATAAGGATAAGGACCTGGTGTTTGAGCTTCTTGAGTCCCTTATTTTAAATAATGACCGGTATGGATATATGGCCTGCCCCTGCAGACTTGCCTGTGGTGACAGGGAAAAGGACAAAGACATCACATGTCCCTGTGAATACCGTGCACCTGACCTGGAAGAATTCGGGGCCTGTTTTTGCGGCCTTTATATATCCAAAGCACTTCATAACAATGAAATCGAATCAGAATATATCCCTGAAAGAAGGCCCCCTGAAAAAATATTTTAATTTTTAAGGAAAGACTCATGGATGAATGTATATTACCGGTAAAGAATACCGGCCTTCGCGGTGTTGATGTGGCCAGTTCAAAAATTTGCGATGTCCGGGGAAAACAAGGAAAGCTGATATATCGTGGATTTTTAATTGAAGACCTGGCCAAAAATGCTAGTTTTGAAGAAGTCTGCTTTCTTTTATTGTATGAAAGACTTCCCAAAAAACAAGAATTGGAAGCTTTTAATCAAAGCCTGAAACAAAAAAGAAAGGTTCCGGAAAACATCTTTTCTTTTCTTAAAACGCTTCCAGTAAAAATGAACCCCATGGATGTCCTGCAAATGGCAACCCCTTTATTGATACAAACCGATGAGACTATTGGGGAATCCGGCATTGAAAATATACTTTTCAGTGCTGAAAATCTCATTGCAGGAATAGCGACCATTACAGCTGCCTGGGACCGGATCAGAAACAAAAAAAACGTGGTTCCACCAGACAATGACTTAAACCATGGGGCAAATTTTTTATATATGCTAAACGGTGAAAAGCCTGATGATGAAACCGCCCGGGTTTTTGATACAAGCCTTGTTCTCCATGCGGAACACTCATTTAATGCTTCCACATTTACTGCAAGGCAGGTGGCATCCACAAGGGCTCATATATATGCTGCCATATCTGCAGCCATTGGTTCTCTTTCAGGCGCCCTGCACGGTGGTGCCAATGTCAGGGTCATGAAAATGTTAAAAGAAATCGGGTCTGTTGAAAAAATCGATGCCTACATCAATGACATATTAGATTCTGGAGAACTCATCATGGGACTGGGTCATGCCGTTTACCAGACAGATGATCCCCGGGCCATCATTATTGCGCCCATGAGCAAGAGAATGGGACAGATCGCCAAACAACCCCAATGGTATGAACTTTCAAGAGAGCTTGAGAAAAAAGGAAAGGCTGCGTTCAAGGCAAAAAAACACAGTGATATCTATAGTAATGTGGATTTTTACAGTGCCTCTCTTTTCTATACCATGGGCATTGCCACAGATCTTTTTTCCCCTTTGTTTGCTATTTCAAGGGTGAGTGGATGGGCAGCCCATGTCATTGAAGAACAATATGCCATGGCAGCCCCGAAACCTTCCCTTTACAGGCCAGGGGCAGAATATGTCGGCGAATATTGCGGACATGATGAATGTGTATTCATAGATATGGATAATCGTTAAAAACAAAAAAGGATTA
>CALGRI010000071.1 GCA_937880875.1 uncultured Pseudomonadota bacterium | reverse complement strand
ATGGCACTTGCCATACCACGATCTTTAAAAGATGCGCTGGGGTTTTGTCCGTCATTTTTATAGAAAAATGAAAGCCCAATCTTTGCTTTCAGGTTTTCACTGGCTTCAATAACAGGGGTGTGGCCTTCACCAAGATAAATGATAGATTCCAAAGGAATGCTGGGCCCAATAAATTCGTGATACCGGTATATCCCCTTGAGAGCAGGTATTTTCAACATTTTTCTGAAATCAAATATTTTCTGCCAGACCTTGCCTGGAATTTTTTGTAACAACTTGGCATTTCGATCCTCAATGAGCAGGACCTGATTACACTCAGGGCATACATATAATAATTTTTCTATTGAATATTCAGCAGAACATCCCAGGCATTTATAATACTGACCGCTTCGAGTCTTTGGTATGATATGAGGTTTTATATCCTCTGGGAAGAAATCAAGCATCATGATGAATCACCGTTTGGCCACCCATGTAGGACACCAATACATCAGGGATAATAATAGATCCGTCAGCCTGCTGATAGTTCTCTAATATGGCTGCAAATGTCCTTCCTACAGCCAGTCCGGAACCATTTAAGGTATGCACATAATCCAGTTTTTTTGTACCTTCTCTTCGAAATCGTATGCCCGCCCGCCGGGCCTGGAAATCCAGACAATTACTACAGGAGGAGATTTCTCTGTATAGACCACCATCATCCTGGCCCGGCATCCAGACTTCAATATCATAGGTTTTTGTTGCTGAAAAACCCAAATCTCCGGTGCAAAGAGTTACAACATGATAGGGCAGCTCAAGAAGCTGAAGGATCTTTTCAGCATTGGAAAGCAGGGATGCAAGCTCTTCAAATGAGGTTTCCGGTGTTGTCAATTTAACAAGTTCCACCTTGTTAAATTGATGCTGGCGAATTAAACCTTTGGTGTCCCTGCCGTATGAGCCGGCCTCGGATCTGAAACAGGGAGTATAAGCTGTAAACTTGCAGGGAAGCATTGATTCATCAATAATTTCATTGGCGTAAATATTGGTCATGGGGACTTCAGATGTGGGTATCAAGTAGTAATCCAACCCTTCAAGTTTAAAAAGATCTTCTTCAAACTTGGGCAATTGGCCGGTTCCGGTCATGGTGGCTTTGTTTACAATAAAGGGAGGCAGGGTCTCAGTGTAGCCATGGTGAGAAATATGGGTGTCCAGCATAAAATTGATGAGTGCTCTTTCAAGCCTGGCGCCATTTCCAAGATAGAGGGGAAATCTAGCTCCTGCCAGTTTTGCCGCCCTTGTAAAATCAAGAATACCCAAGTCTTCACCAATTTCCCAATGGGGCTTTACTTTAAAATCAAATTTCTTTGGTTTGCCATGGGTTTTTTCAAGCCTGTTTTCAGTATCATCTTTACCAACAGGGACATCTTCATGGGGAATATTCGGCAGAGAAATAAGAAAACTATGTATGGTTTCTTCTATCGTTGAAAGCTCTTTATCCAGTTTTTTTATTGTTTCAGAAACGGCTCTCATTTGTTCAATAAAAGAGGTGGCGTTCTCCCCTGCTTTTTTCATTTTTGCGATATCATCGGAAACGACATTTCTTTTATGTCTGAGTGTTTCTATTTCCAAAAGCAGGTTTTTTCTTTTATCATCATTCTTTAAAAGCAAGGCAAAGTCTATTTTAGCCCTTCTTTTTTCCATGCCGTTTTTAACAGCTTCCAGATTGTTTTTTATATATTTTAAATCCAACATTTGTTTGTTATTTTACCTCTTCCACAACGCTTTAAGTTCTTATTTAAAAAGATTCTTCGACAATTGTAACCTGATAACACGAGGTGTGTAAACAGTCAATGATTATTGCAGGTTGACAATTTGGCAAAGGTGTATAATATTTTCTAAAAACTTTTTTTGGAATAAAAGGGAAAACATAGATGGATGAAATAAAGAATGGGAAAATAAATAATTTGACATTGGTGGCAAATCGGTTGGAGAATTTTACAAAAGAAGAGCTTTTTGAGAAATATAAAAAGATTGAAGATAAGCTTTTTGAGTTTGCAAACTTCATGGAAGCACATCTGGTTTTTTTGTATTCGCCAATCAGTAATGAAATTCCCACAGAAAGAATTATTAAAAAAGCATTGCAGATAGAAAAGGGAATTGCCTTACCCGTCTTTGCCTATGCAAAAAATGCCATTAACCTTTATAAAATCAATAATTACGACAAAGACCTTGTAACGAGCGCCAATGATATCCTTGAACCGGATATTGAAAAATGTAAAAAGATATCATTGGAAGATATTGACATTGCCATTATCCCGGGCCTTGCATTTGATGATAAAGGTGGCAGAATAGGGTTTGGTAATAATTTTTATAATAAGCTGATAACAAAACTGCCTGAAACATGCAGAAAAGTATCCCTTGCCTATGAGGAACAGATTGTTGATCAGATCCAGATGGAATCAAGAAAATTTACCGTTGATATTATTATTACTGATAAGCGGATAATTTATAAAATATAGTCCTTTTAATTTTCCTCAGGATTGATGGCTTTTGCGAATTTCTTCAAATCAGGGGCTTTCCCCATAACAATGACAGTATCCCCTGGTTCAATCAAGGTTTCAAAATGGGGATTAAAAAGCATTTCTCCAGACGTTTTTTTTATGGATATAATAATGAGATTGAAATCCTGCCGGATCCCGGAATCTTTAAGAACAACATTGGTATACTTGGAGCTTTTTGGCACAAAAAGCTCTTCAATTTGAATGGCTTCACTTTTCCTGGATAGCGCTATATCAAGAAAGCTGCTGACACTGGGTCTTAACAACTTTAACCCCATGGATATAGCACCGGTATCATAGGGAGATTCAACCCGATTGGCCCCGGCAATCATAAGTTTATTCTTAACATCAGTCCCACTGGCCCGGGCCATAATATAAATATCAGGATTTAGCTGCCTTGCAGTTAATACAAGGAAAACATTGGCAGTATCCGTTCCAAGTGCAGCAATCAGAAATGACGCTTTTTTAATGCCGGCTTTTTCAAGGATCTCTTCATCAGACGCATCCCCTTTAAGATAGTGCATTTTATCTTTTTCCAATACGTCAACAAGACTTTCACCTTTTTCAACTACAACAATATCATTTGTCTCTTCTTTTATCAGCTGGCACAATACTCTCCCTATACGGCCGTATCCGCAGACAATATAATGGTTTTTCAATTTACTGATTTTTTTATCCAACCTTTTTCTCCCTAAAATTGATTGTATTTCCCCTTCAACTACGGATTGTATGATAAGTCCGGCAATGTAAAAAAAATAGCCAACACCTGCGATCAGAATAATGCTGGTAAATATCCTTCCGGCTGAACTTAATTCATGAACCTCCATAAACCCAGCAGTTGTCACGGTTATGGCAGTCATATATACTGAATCAAGGAAATTCCATTTTTCAATCACCATATATCCGATCACGCCGATGAAAAAAAGAACCCAGGACATGAAAACTGCCCTGCTTATTTGTTGAAGCTTGTTCATATGGGTATAAATACTGATTTTAAGGATAAAAATCAAGGTAAGAATACAGGATGCAAAAGGACTGTATCTTCTTGACGAGGGCAGTGGTTGCTGGTATTAAGGTGGACATGAAAAATGAACTCAAAAAATATGCCAGCCGCCGTCGTGAAATGGTTGAAAAACAGATTGCTTCAAGGGGGGTAACGGATCCTTTGGTTATTGCGGCAATGAGTACCGTGCCCCGGCATTTATTTGTCAGTGAGGCCCTTGCCGACAGTGCTCATGGAGATTTCCCTTTACCCATTGGAGAGGGCCAGACCATTTCCCAACCCTATATTATTGCAGAGATGACTCAAAGCCTTGCGCTGAAAGGCCACGAAAGAGTGCTTGAGATTGGCACTGGATCAGGATATCAGGCAGCTGTCCTGGCCCAGATTGTCTATAAAGTATATACCATCGAAAGGAGTAACGTCTTGTTTTTACAGACGCGAAAGCTTTTTGATAAGCTTAAATACCATAATATTATCACCCGGTATTCAGACGGGACACAGGGGTGGAAAGAGGAAGGTCCTTTTGATGCCATCATCGTCACTGCCGGCGGACAAAAGATTCCTTTACCCCTGATTGAACAGCTTTCAATCGGAGGACGGCTTGTAATGCCCGTGGGGGATAATTTTTCCCAGGAGTTGATACGGCTTGAAAAGACCGAAGATGGTATAAAATCAACAAACCTCGGCGCATGCAGATTTGTAAAATTGATTGGTCAACATGGGTGGGATGAGTAGTTCCTTAAGAAAACCGATGAGAAACAATATCAAAGGATCCTCGTCCATCAAAGAGCTCCTTATGGGGTTTTGTCTGGGAACGGCAAACGTTATCCCCGGGGTTTCCGGCGGTACATTCCTTTTGATTTTTAAAATTTATGAGCGTGTCTTCTCTATTCTGAACAAAATTAATAAAGTCAATATCCTATATTTTTCAGCATGTATCATCAAAATTGTTTTTAAAGCAAAGAAAGCAGACTCATCGAATATTTTTATTGAGTTTTTAAGAAATAATGATTTTATTTTTCTTTTTAAATTAATAGTGGGTGCCGTTGTTGCCATTGTTTCTCTTTCAGGTGTGATGAAGTATCTAATTATTTATCATTTCAGCGTTACCTATGCATTGTTTTTCGGGTTGATTCTGATGTCGATCATCATCCCTGTGAAAATGCTGAAGGAGAAAAAAGCTTATCTGATTTTATTTGTTATTTTAGGTGCGGTTTGTACAATATATGTGACTTATGCAGTTAATCCCTACGAAAAAATAAAAAAGAAATCAGAAATTTATGAAGATCAGTTTTTGAAAAACCAGGATTTTGAAAAAAAACAACAAGACGTCACAGCCTTTTCTTTCACAGGGAAATATACCCTTGAGGAATATGGTTATGCTTTGATTTGCGGAGCGGTTGCAGTTTCAGCAATGGTTCTTCCCGGGATAAGCGGATCTTTGGTTCTGATCCTGATGGGAGCGTATTTTGAAGTTATTTCAGCCATCTCGGAATTAAGTACATTTAATTGGGACAACCTGGCCTTTTTAGGGTGCTTTGGCATTGGTGTTATTGCAGGTGGCCTTTTATTTGCAAAATTTCTTAATGCGGTTTTGAAAAGATATTATAACGCCACCATGGCATTTCTTATGGGACTGATGGTCGGATCTTTATATGCGTTGTGGCC
>CALGRI010000070.1 GCA_937880875.1 uncultured Pseudomonadota bacterium | reverse complement strand
AAGTATTTAAGACGGCTTGAAGCCATGATGATTGCAGCGGATAAGGACAACACATATCTTTTGTCCGGCAACGGGGACGTTATTGAACCTGATGACGGGGTGATCAGTATTGGTTCGGGCAGTACTGCTGCACAGTCTGCAGCTATTGCTCTGCTTGAAAATACTGATTTGGAACCAAGGAATATTGTGGAAAAAGCCATGAAGATTGCAGCAAATTTGTGTATCTATACAAATCATCATATCACTGTGGAAGAATTATAAGTGGGGTCAGGCTTGGCTTATTGGCTTATTTGAATAATAAGCCAATAAGCCAAGCCTGACCCCATAAGGAATAAGGAAAATAATGAAAGATTTAAAACCAGGACAGATTGTTACAGAGCTGGACAAATATATTATTGGTCAGAAGGATGCCAAAAAATCAGTTGCCATTGCCCTTAGAAACAGATGGAGAAGGCGACAGGTTGACAAAGATCTTCAAGATGAGATCGCTCCAAAAAACATTATATTGATCGGCCCCACTGGTGTTGGAAAGACTGAGATAGCTAGAAGGCTTGCCAATTTGACGGATTCTCCTTTTTATAAAGTGGAAGCCTCAAAGTTTACCGAAGTTGGATATGTGGGCCGGGATGTTGAATCCATGATCAGGGATATTGTGGAACTGACCGTGAACGATTTAAGAACCAGGCAGCAGGATGCGGTACAGGAGAAAGCAGCCAGTATAGCCGAAGAAAGGCTGCTGGATATTTTGCTGCCCCCGTCTTCAAAAACTGGAGCAACCATATCAAATGATCTTGATATTATTACAACGGGGCAGGGGGGTGATCAGGATCAAACAAAGGCATCTACCCGGGAAAAACTAAGGAAAATGCTGCGAGCCGGAAAGCTTGATTCAAGACAAATCGATCTTGAGGTGGTAGATAAATCCTCTCCCATGGTTGAGATTTTTTCCAATTCAGGTATTGAGGAGATGGGAATTAATGTCAAAGATATGCTGGGAAATTTGATGCCCAAAAATATAAAGAGACGTAAAGTAAAAATTAAAGATGCCATAAAACTTGTGACCCAGGAAGAAGCAGCCCATCTTGTTGACATGGAGCAAATAAAGACAGAAGCAGTAGCAATGGTGGAGCAATCCGGGATTATTTTTATTGATGAAATCGATAAAATTGTGGGTAAAGAAAAAAGTTATGGGCCTGAAGTTTCAAAAGAAGGGGTTCAAAGAGATCTTTTGCCCATTGTTGAAGGAAGCTCGGTTCCAACAAAGTATGGTATTGTAAAAACCGATCATATCCTGTTTATCGCTTCCGGTGCATTTCATATGTCAAAACCCTCGGATCTGATCCCGGAACTCCAGGGAAGGTTTCCCATAAGAGTAGAACTAAATTCTCTGGGTGCCGATGAATTTGTTCGGATTTTAACTGAACCTAAAAATGCTCTTGTGCTTCAATATATTGCCCTGCTGAGAACAGAAGGTATAGAAATTGAGTTTACTGAATGCGCTGTTGAAAAAATTGCTGCCATTGCCGAGAAAGTCAATTCCACAACAGAGAATATCGGTGC
Source organism: uncultured Pseudomonadota bacterium (assembly GCA_937880875.1). Taxonomy (GTDB): domain Bacteria; phylum Desulfobacterota; class Desulfobacteria; order Desulfobacterales; family Desulfobacteraceae; genus Desulfobacula. Next base: position 3,162 of record CALGRI010000070.1, on the reverse strand, counting down.
CCGAAGGCTTCATACAGTGATGGAAAAACTTTTGGAAGATATTCTTTTTAAGGCACCTGATATAGAAGAAAAACAGATTACCATTGATGCATCTTTTGTGGAAAAGCAATTAATGAGCATTGTTGAAAATGAAGATTTATCAAGGTACATCCTATGAAGAACAGTGTTGCCGACATACTTATTGAGGCTTTGCCCTATATAAAAAGATTTTCCGGCAAGACCATTGTGGTGAAATATGGCGGTCATGCCATGAAGGATGAAAATCTGAAAAAGGATTTTGCCAATGATATCACCTTGTTAAAATACATCGGGGTGAATCCCGTTGTGGTTCATGGTGGTGGTCCCCAGATCAATAAAGTTCTGGATTCCATGGGAATTACGTCCAAATTTATTCGGGGCATGAGATATACGGATGATGAAACCATGGATGTGGTTGAGATGGTTTTAGGTGGTAAGGTTAACAAGGATATTGTTGCAGGGATTAACCGGCAGGGAGGAAAAGCTGTGGGGTTAACGGGAAAAGACGGCATGCTCATTACGGCAGAGAAGATGACCATCTATTTTCAGGAGGATGAAAATAAACCACCTGAAATCATAGATCCCGGTATGGTGGGCAATGTATCTAATATTAATCCCGATATTATTCATACCCTGACTGCCAAGGGGTTTATTCCCGTTATTGCACCGGTTGGGGTTGGTAAAAATGGTGAAACATATAATATCAACGCTGATCTTGTTGCATCAAAGATTGCAGCAGCTTTAAATGCAGAACGTCTGATACTTGTTACAGATGTGGATGGCGTGCTGGATATGGATAAAAAACTCATTTCTTCTGTGGATGCAGCAACCATTAAAGATATGATAAGCACAGGACAGATTAAAGGCGGGATGATCCCCAAGGTTGAATGTGCATTGGATGCATTAACAAACGGTGTTAAAAAAGCTCACATTATCAACGGGAAATTGCCCCATGCTGTATTGCTTGAGTTATTTACGGATTCCGGTATTGGTACCCAGGTCTTTGTAGACTAACATTTAAATAAAAGAGATGTGAAAGTGGATTCAATTAAAAAAACAGATGATTTTGTATTTCAAACTTATCAAAGACAAGGCAAAGCATTTGTTAAGGGCCAGGGAGTTTTTCTCTGGGATGAGGATGGAAAAAAATATACAGATTTTTTAGCCGGGATTGCCGTCTGCAGTCTTGGGCACTGTCATCCGAAAATCACGGAAGCAATTATCAGACAGGCATCCACCCTTGTTCACGTGTCTAACCTTTTTTATACCATGCCCCAGGCAGATCTTGCATCAAAGCTTTGTGAAAAAAGTTTTGCAGACAGGGTATTTTTTGCCAATTCAGGTGCAGAAGCCAATGAGGCTGCCATAAAACTTAGCAGGCGATATTTTCAAAAAAAAGGAGAAAAGAACCGATTTAAGATCATCACCATGGAACAATCTTTTCATGGGCGGACAATGGCCACCTTGAGTGCCACAGGACAGGATAAAATCAAGGATGGATTTTATCCGCTGCTTAAAGGATTTTCTTATGTTCCCTTTAATGATATTGATGCCTTGAAAAATGAAATCGATGAAACGGTCTGTGCCATCATGCTTGAACCAGTACAGGGTGAAGGCGGGATTATTCCTGCAGATCCTGATTATCTTTCCGCTGTAAGAGAACTTTGCAATGATAAGAAAATTTTATTGATTTTTGATGAGATTCAGTGTGGTATGGGACGATGCGGCACTTTGTTTGCACATGAACTTTATGGTATCACACCTGATATTATGACCCTTGCAAAGGCGCTTGGAAATGGTCTTCCCATAGGTGCCATGCTGGCAACCCAGGATGCTGCAACAGGGTTTGATTTTGGAAGTCATGCCACAACTTTTGGCGGAACACCCCTTGCCACGGCAGCAGGTTTGGAGGTGGTTAATATTATCAGTAAAGAAATCTTTTTGGATAAAGTTTGTCAGATTGGTGAATATTTTAAGGAAGAATTGAAAAAACTCAAAGAAAAACACACAAGAGTTGTTGATGTCAGGGGGAAAGGCCTTTTGCTGGGCATGGAACTTGATAAGGATGCCGGCTCTATAGTAGTAGAATTATTTAAAAAAGGTTTTATAATAAATGGAATCCAGGATAAAATTTTAAGATTTGCCCCACCATTAATTATAGAAAAACAAGAAATTGACAGGCTGATAAAAGAATTGGACAGCCTTTTATAATTTAGGAGATTGTTGTGAAAAAAGATTTATTATCTCTTTTGGACCTTGAAAAAGATGACTTTGAAAACCTGTTTGCCCGTGCGATCCAGTTAAAGGAAAGATATAGCAGAGGTATCCTTGATAAAGTATTGACGGGAAAGAGTCTGGGCTTGATCTTTGATAAAAAATCAACCCGGACAAGGGTGGCCTTTGAAACAGCAATGATCCAGCTTGGGGGTAATCCCATCTACATGAGTACCCAGGATACTCAGATTTCCAGGAACGAACCAGCCAAGGATACAGCAAGGGTTCTTTCAAGATATGTTGATTGTCTTGCCATGAGAACCTTTGACCACTCCCTGGTAGAAGAGTTTGCTCAAAACTCAACCATTCCCGTGATCAATGCCCTTACGGATTCTTTTCATCCCTGTCAGATATTGAGTGATATTATGACCATAATTGAACACAAAGGGGGATATAAGAATATAAAAATTGCCTGGGTGGGAGACGGGAATAATGTGGTTAATTCCTGGATCAATGCTGCAAGCGTTCTCGGCCTTGACCTGGTTGTGGCATGTCCGGAAAATTATAGTGTAAATCCTCATATCATTGAACCAGCATTGGTTAAAGAGAAAAGCAATATTGTTTTTACAAATGATCCCAAAGAAGCGGTTAAAAATGCAGATGTGGTTTATACCGATGTCTGGGCGAGCATGGGGGATGAAGATGAATTATCTAAACGGATCATTGCCTTTAAAGGATTTCAGGTAAATAAAGACCTGTTATCCAGGGCAAAAAAGGACGTGATGGTGATGCATTGCCTGCCTGCTCACCGGGGTGAGGAAATTGCTGAAGATGTTCTTGAAGATAAGGACAGTGTGTTCTGGGACCAGGCAGAAAACAAAAGACATATGCATAAAGCCATTCTGGAAAGTTTGATTTTAAAGAATTAAA
>CALGRI010000069.1 GCA_937880875.1 uncultured Pseudomonadota bacterium | reverse complement strand
CGTTCAAACACTAAATAAGGATATAATAGATGGAAGACATCATCATCTCAACTCTTCAAAGAGCTATGGTTGCAGGAACTCCTTTACTCCTTGCCACAACAGGAGAAGTGATTTGTGAAAGGTCAGGCATCCTTAACCTGGGGGTTGAAGGTGTAATGGCAATGGGAGCCGTGGTAGCTTTTATTGTCACCATGACAACGGGCCAGCCCTGGCTTGGCGTTCTTGCAGCACTGGCAGCAGGCATGATGTTTTCCATCATACATGCCTTTGCATCTGTCACCCTGCAGGCCAACCAGGTTGTGTCAGGACTTGCAATGACCATGCTTGGCCTTGGTCTTTCCGGTATGCTTGGCAAACCCTATGTAGGCAAACCCCTTTCCATTAAAATGGAAGATTGGGTCATTCCCTATTTATCAGATATTCCCTATCTTGGAAAAATTCTCTTCTCCCAGGGTCCCTTTTTCTATATTGCCATATTTCTTGCCTTAGCCTCCTGGTTTTTCCTTGAAAGAACCCGTCTCGGAATACAGATCAGATCAACGGGAGAAAACCCGAAAGCCACTGAAACCCAGGGGGTTAATGTATTCAAACTAAAATATTTGAGTGTTATCATTGGAGGCGGTTTTTCAGCCCTTGCAGGAGCCCATCTTTCCATATCCTATTCAAAATCATGGATAGAGGGAATGACCGCAGGAAGGGGCTGGATTGCCATAGCCCTGACCATATTCGCCCTGTGGAACCCTGCTCGTGCCATATGGGCGGCATTTTTATTCGGCGGTATTTTTGTCGTACAATATTTGCTGCAGCCTCTTGGAATCTCACCCAATTTTCTGGCCATGCTCCCTTATATTGCAACACTTTTAATTCTATTGCTCATCAGTTTAAAAGATCCAAAAAAATTAAATGCACCAGCCATGCTGGGAGAGCCCTATAAACGGAGCGAAAGATAAAAACATTGATTTTTTAATGGATTTTATTAATAATTAACAGATCATTCATTGTTCGAGTAATAGGGAAAGAAACATGTCAGCATCCATGGTTGCCATTGATAAAGTTTTAAATGTTTTTATGAAACCATTTAAGTATTTTTTTATCTTTCTTTGCCTACTCTTTTTCCTTTCATTTTCCTTGAACACAAGCTTTGCCATATCCATTCCAGAAGAAAAGAAAATTTCAAAAGAATTCATGGAAATGATACAGGAACGGGCAATGATATTAAATGATCCCATTGCCAACCATATGGTCACCCGGGTTGGTAATCATATCCTTTCTTTTCTGCCAAAAGGCCCCTTTGACTATTCATTTCGCATTGTGGATGATGCTGTTTTTAATGCCTTTGCAAGTCCGGCCGCCAATATTTTTGTCTATAGGGGATTGATTACCGGCCTTGATTCCATAGATGAGCTGGCCGGCATCATCGGGCATGAAATTGCCCATGCCGCAAGCCGCCATGTATCTGAATCCATTGACCGTTCCAAATATATCAGCATTGGCAGCCTTGCCGGCATGCTGGCAGGTGCCATCATCGCCAGCAAATCAGGTGGGGATGCCGGAGCAGCAATTATGCAGGGGACAATTGCCATTGGCCAGACAGCCATGCTTTCCTTTACAAGGGAAAATGAAACTGAAGCCGATGAAAAAGGCATTATGTTTTTAAAAGAAAGCTGCTTTGACCCAAAAGGACTTTTGTCAGGGTTAATGAAAATAAGGGCGATAGACTATCGGGGCGTGGAAAATATTCCGGATTATGTTAAGACCCATCCTGGAACTGGCAGCCGAATTGGCCATGTTGAAACCATTCTTTCAGGCTACGTCCCAATGGAAAATAAGGCAAAATGCCATGAAGATTTCAGATTTGATATGGTAAAATACCGGCTTTTAGGGCTTTACGCAGATATTGAACCCACATATAACCTGTTGACGACTCAACTTAAGACCAATCCTTCAAACTCTTTCGCTACTGATTCTGCTGCCATCCATTACGGTCTGGGACTTATTTACGCCAGAAAGTTAATGGTAGAAAAAGCAATGTATCATCTGAACAAAGCGCTCTCCATTAACATTTTTGATCCAATGATACTTCTTGAAATGGGCAGGATATACCTGCTCAACGGGGAACCCCAAAAAGCACTCAACGTCCTTAAAGGGATTGAAAGGGATCCGGTCATGGGTTTGATGGCCAGGTTTCACCAGGCAAACGCACACCTTGAGTTAAGAAATCTTTTAGAGTCAAAAAATCTATTTAATGCCATAATCGATCAGGCCCCATCTTTATATCCAAAAGCATATTATCACCTGGCAAATATTATGTCGCTTGAAAAAAATCCAGGGGATTCCCATTATTATCTTGGTGTCTATTATTCTAAAATCAATAATAATAAAACAGCCATTATCCATTTAAACAAAGCATTGGATAGCTTAAAGGATGAAACCAAGATCAAAAGAACAAAAGAACTATTAGATCAATTAAAAGAAAAATCCGCTAAGGTAAAACGGGGACAGATTTAAATCTGTCCCCATTGCTGCTAAGCCTTATCAAACCGGGAAAACTTCATGGAAAAGGTTCCCCTGCCCTGGGTGACAGATCGAAGCGCCGTGGAATACCCAAACATTCTGGCCAGCGGAGCCACTGCTTTTATCACCTGGATACCCATTTTTGATGTGATGGACTCAACCTTCCCGCCCCGTGCATTTAAATCAGATATGGCATCACCCATGTAATTATCCGGAACAAAAATCTCTACTTCCATAATCGGTTCAAGAAGACCTAAAGCGCCATTTTCCAAAGCATTCCTACATGCCATGGATGCCCCTACAGAAAAAGCAAGTTCAGAACTTCGTTCATCAAAACCGCCATCTTCAATAATTATGGCAACATCAACCAGGGGATATCCCCTAAGGTATCCGCCTTCAAGGGTCTCCCGGATTCCTTTTTCAATGGCAGGAATATATTGTTCAGGAATCTTATCATTTCCAGGTTTACACTTAAATGTAATACCATCTCCCCGGTTTAAGGGTTCAAGACAGATATAGATATCTGCAAAATGGCCTTTCCCGGAAATCTCTCTTTCAAAAACAGCATGACCTTTTGATCTGGAAGTAAGGATTTCCCGATAGACGACCTGGGGTTTCCCCACATTAACATTGGTTTTAAATTCTTTGAGCATCCGTGAAATAATAATCTCAAGATGAAGTTCCCCCATGCCGGATAAAATTGTCTGACCAGTTTCTTCATCCAGTCTCACCTTTAAAGTCGGATCTTCCATGGTGAACTTTTCAAGTACTTCCTCTAATTTTTCCTGGTCTGCGTGGGTTTTCGGCTCTATGGCAATGGAAATGACAGGAGCTGCATATTCCATTTTTTCAAGAAAAACCGGATAATCCTGGGAACATAGGGTGTCCCCGGTTCCAGAGTCCTTAAGCCCCACAATACCGATAATATCCCCGGCAGACGCTTCTTTTAACCGCTCCCTTTTATTGGCATGCATTTGCAGAATTCTGGATAATTTTTCTTTTTTATTTAAAAAAGGATTAAACACCTCGGAGCCTGCTTCGATTCTCCCGGAATAGATCCTGGCAAAAGAAAGTTTTCTTCCTTCAATCATGGAAACCTTGAAAATCAAAGCTGCCAGCGGGCCATTTTTTTGGGGTAAAAATTCCAATTCTTCACCCGTTTCCGGGTGCACACCTTTAATAGGCGGAACATCTTGAGGACTTGGTAAATATAAGGATATGCCATCCAACAATGGCTGAATTCCCTTATTTTTAAGAGCACTTCCGCAAAAAACAGGCACAATCTGCCTTGAAATGGTTGCTTTGCGAATGGCTTTATTGATGTGTTCAATGGAAATATCCTCTTCTGAAAGATATTTTTCCATTATCTCATCATTGACTTCTGATACAGCTTCAAGAAGTTTTTCCCGATATTCGTCGGCTATCTCTTCAAATTCAGAGGCAATGTCATCAATTGAATACTCAGCACCCTTTGTCTCATCATCCCAGGTGATCTGTTTCATGTTGATTAAATCAATGACACCGGCAAACCTGTCTTCAGAACCCATGGGCAATTGCAGTATCACAGGGTTTGCTATCAACTTCTTTTTTATGGAATTGACGGCACCGAAAAAATCCGCGCCAATTCTGTCCATTTTATTAATAAAGGCCATCCTGGGAACGGAATATCTATCTGCCTGTCTCCAGACAGTCTCTGATTGGGGTTCAACACCTCCCACAGCACAGAAAACACCAATGGCCCCATCCAGAACCCTTAATGCTCTTTCCACCTCAACTGTAAAATCAACATGGCCCGGTGTATCGATAATTTGAATAAGAGAATTTTTCCATTCACAGGTGGTCACGGCAGAGGTGATGGTGATGCCTCTATCCTGTTCATCCTGCATCCAGTCCATGACAGCTTCTCCATCATGGACTTCTCCAATTTTATAGGACTTTCCCGTATAAAAGAGGATTCTTTCCGTAACCGTGGTTTTGCCTGCATCAATATGGGCCATGATTCCGATATTTCTGAACTGACTGATATTTTTACTCATTTCACCATCAACATATTTGTTTTATAAAAGTATTCAAGATCTATGTGGCCGGCCAAGGTCAAGGCATCTTGTCCCTGGATCAGTATTTTAACCATTTTTATTTTTGATATATTCAATGTTAACGAATTCACCAGTGAATATATTGCCAAAAGTTCGCTCTGGGTATCCATATTTTCCATCATTCCCTGTTCCGGATTCAAATCAATATAAGCCTTCCCGTCATCTGTAATGAAAAAAGAATTGATTTTTGTCCCTTTGGGCCAGGTTGCCTCAAGATGGACAAGTTGCGGGCCTTTAAGAAGGATCTTTATAATTTCCAAGCCCAGGTAATGCGAATCCAGGGTTGAAGCAAATTTTTCTTTTACGGCTTTTAAAGAAGTTTTCTGTTTATCAGCAAAATAAACAAATCCCTCAAAAAGATCTTCATAAGATGAAATCCGCTCCTCTTTCACATCATTTTCCGCCACACAGATACCTGATAATGCAAAAATGATCAGAATAATGATAATGATAATTTTTCTTTGTCTGGATTTCATGTCTAAATTCTTTGAATTAATCTAAATTCTTTAAATTAAAATGATATTTGATACAGCATCGCCTAATATGTGTCAAGAAAATAAGCCTTGCAAATCAGATAAGGGTTTAATAAAATTAATTTTAAAAAAATATCCTGATGTTTAAAAACCAATATAAAACAGGAATTTACTATGAAAAAAACCAGACTGGCGCTATTATCCGGCGGAGTATCTTCGGAAAGAGAAGTTTCCCTTAACAGCGGCAAACAGGTGCTTGAGGCCCTTGATAAGGACAAATATGATATCACCCTGTATGATCCCAAAACAGACCTGAAACAGCTGGTCATTGATGCGGACAAAATTGATGCCGCCCTGATCATCCTGCATGGCCCTTTTGGAGAGGATGGTACGGTTCAGGGACTCCTGGATCTGCTGGATATTCCCTACCAGGGTGCAGGGGTTTTGGGAAGTGCCATGGCCATGAACAAACTGGTTGCCAAAAGGCTTTATGACGGGGCCGGGGTTCCTACACCTTCCTATCTTTCATTTTCAATGACCGACACAATTGACCCTTTAAAGGTTATCAATGCATTGGATCTTCCTTTGGTGGTAAAACCTGCCTGTGCCGGGTCAAGTGTGGGGATGACAATTGTCAAAGAGGCAAAAGATCTTCAAGATGCCATCAAATTAAGCTTTCAGCATGATGATACCCTGATTATTGAAAAATATATAAAAGGTATTGAACTGACCTGTGGTGTCCTTGGCAATGACGTATTAGAAGCATTACCCGTCATTGAAATCATCCCGGGAGAAGGGCATGAGTTTTTCGATTACAATGCCAAATACACGGCTGGGGCGACACTGGAAATATGCCCTGCCCGTATTGATGAAACCATTACAAAAAAAGCCCAGGAACTTGCTGTCAAAGCGCACCAGGCCCTTTTTTTAAAAGGATATTCAAGGACAGATATGATCTTATATGGTCAGAATTTATCTGTCCTTGAAACAAATACCATCCCGGGGATGACGGCAACCAGTCTTTACCCCCAGTCTGCAGAGGTAGCAGGATATTCTTTTACCAAACTCTTAGACAAACTCATTTCATTATCAATTCAAGAACATAAAAAACAAAAATTAAGGAGATCAACATGAAAGTTCTAGTTGTTGGTGGCGGTGGTCGTGAACATACCCTGGTATGGAAAATATCAAAAAGTCCCATGGTGGAAAAAATATATTGTGCTCCGGGAAATGCAGGAACAAAAGACCTTGCAGAATCTGTTCCCATTGCAGCAGAAAATATTGATGCTCTGGCCGCCTTTGCCAAAGAAAACAAAATTGATCTTACTGTTGTAGGTCCGGAAGGCCCTCTGGTGGAAGGTATTGTGGACAGCTTTGAAGCAATGGGGTTAAAAGTGTTTGGCCCAAACAAAGCTGCAGCAAGACTCGAAGGCAGCAAGAATTTTTCAAAACAGCATATGCTCAAGTACAATATCCCCTGTGCCATGGGAAAGGCCTTCACAGATACGGGCAAAGCCAAAGCCTATGCCAAAGCCCTTGGTGCACCCTGCGTGGTCAAGGCCGATGGTCTTGCAGCCGGCAAAGGGGTCATCATCTGTTCCACACTTGAAAAAGCCTATAAAGCCATTGATTCCATGATCAAAGACAATGCCTTTGGAGATGCCGGTGCCATTGTGGTTGTGGAAGAATGCCTGAAGGGAGAAGAAGCCTCTTTTATTGCTTTAACAGATGGAAAAACTATCCTGCCCCTGCCGGAATCTCAGGATCACAAAAGAATTTTTGACAATGATGAAGGACCCAATACAGGTGGTATGGGAGCTTATTCTCCTGCACCAGTCCTTGACCATAGCTTGCGCCTGAGGGCCATGAACGAGGTCATGATCCCGGCTGTACAGGGTATGGCCAAAGAAGGAACTCCTTTTAAAGGCGTTCTTTATGCAGGCCTTATGGTGGATAAAGACCAGATAAAAGTGCTTGAATTCAACACCCGGCTGGGAGATCCTGAAACCCAGCCCATTATCATGCGGCTTGAAAATGATCTGGTACCCTTGATGGAAGCCTGCTGCGACGGCACCCTGCATAATTATTCCACCAAAATAAACCCGAGAGCGGCCATCTGCGTGGTAATCGCTTCGGGCGGATATCCCGGTGCCTATGAGACGGGAAAAGAAATCTTCGGCCTTGATGAGGCCAACAATGTTAAAGATACTATTGTCTTTCATGCTGGCACAGCAGTAAAAGATGGGAAACCCGTCACATCAGGCGGCAGGGTCCTTGGGGTAACCTCCCTGGGTGACACGGTCAAAGATGCCATTGAAAGGGCATATGAAGCCTGTTCAAAGATTTCATTTGAAGGGCAATTTTATCGCAAAGATATTGGAGCCAAGGCCTTAAAAAGACTTGCCATTCCCCCGAAGGTAAGCGTGATCATGGGAAGTGACTCTGATTTTCCCGTCATGGAAAAGGCGCTGTCCATACTGAAAAAATTTGACATCCCTTACACTGTCACGGTTGCCTCTGCCCACAGGACCCCGGAAAGGGCTGCCAAACTTGCCATTGAGGCAAAAGAAAAAGGAATAAAGGTTATTATCTGTGGCGCAGGTCATGCCGCACATCTCGCAGGTGTCATAGCCGCCCATACTACCCTTCCTGTTTTAGGGGTACCCATAGATTCATCCGCGCTTAAGGGGATGGATTCTTTGCTGGCCACTGTACAGATGCCGCCGGGAATTCCTGTCGCAACCATGGCCATTGGAAAATCCGGGGCTTATAATGCCGGCATTTTCGCAGCCCAGATCCTTGGTGTTTCAGACCCTTTGATAGCCCAGAAACTTGCCGCCTTTAAACAGGA
>CALGRI010000068.1 GCA_937880875.1 uncultured Pseudomonadota bacterium | reverse complement strand
ACAATCCTTTCATGGGCTGCGTGCTGATCAATCATCATCAACCCTGCTTCAGATTCAGCCAGGATATAAGTTCCCATCACCTGGCCAAGTATTTTCAACGTATTGGGTTCTAAAAAAGAGCAAAAAGAGGGCTGAAAAGATTCTGCTTTCTTTTCAATACCTTTCTTCTTTTGAGCATGGCCTAAGCTTGAATCTATACCCCATTCAAAAACCGATTGCTCAACTTTAAGGGAAGAGTCCTTTATATTTTCTTTTGTGCCGCCTTGATACAGATCTTGTACCCCCGTCTTAATTGCTTTAAATTTTAAAGACTCTGAAAAATTTTCCTGGGATTTTAAAAGCGTTTTCCCTATTTCCCGGGCTACCGCCTGATAGACCCTTTGATGATCAAAAAACTTAATTTCACGTTTGGAGGGATGAACATTTACATCCACCTGATCAAAGGGAATTTGAATAAACAGGACAGCCAAAGGAAATTTGCCTTTCATCAGTCTTCCTTTATATCCCTGAAAAATGGCAGAAACAAGCCCCCTGTCATAAATCAGCCTGTTGTTCACAAAAAGAAAAATCTTTGAAGAACTGCTGCGGACAACCTTTGGATCAACAGCAAAGCCTTTTATATCCATAAAATCATCTGCGTACTCTATCTTGTAAAGATTTTTGGAAACATCTTTTCCCAGTACATTTATAGATCGCTGGAACAGATCATCAGACAATGAAAAGTTCTTTGTCAGGTTCTTGTTTAAAAATAATCTGAACTGGATATGAGAATTTCCAAGGGCCATACCAGATATCATATCGGCAATATGACTTGTTTCAGTATTATCGGATTTTAAAAATTTCTTTCGCGCCGGCGTATTAAAAAAAAGATTCTTCACTTCCACCATGGTTCCAACGGGTGCTCCTGCATCAGACACATCCCTTATTTTACCGCCCACAATATCAATTTTTGTTCCAATATCAGATTTTTTTGTTCTTGTCACAAGGGTAAATTTTGATACAGATGCAATGGAAGGAAGAGCCTCTCCCCGAAATCCCATGGTTGAGATGGAAAAAAGGTCTTGCTGTGTAAATAGCTTGCTTGTGGCATATCTTTCAATGGATAAAAGTGCGTCATCCCGCAAAAGGCCACACCCATTATCTGAAACCCGGATTAAAGATTTCCCCCCTTTTTCAATTTCCACACTTATACTTGTGGCACCGGCATCAATACTGTTTTCAACCAGCTCTTTAACAATTGAGGACGGCCTTTGTACCACTTCACCTGCTGCAATCTGATTGGAAAGGATTTCAGGCAGGATTCTAATGGTCGTCATTCTTTACAAACCTTAACAAAAACTGGGAATCTTTCGGGCTTAAATCAAATTGAAAGCTTGCATCATCAACTAATTTGGAAAGTTTAATATCAGGATTTTCCTTTCTCTTCTCTGATATCCATTTGATTGCGTTTTTCAATTGTTCTGTCTTGGGTTGCAGTGTTGACATAATTTACCTCCTATTTAGTACCTGAACGAGGTTTTCGGTCAGACACTATTTAGATCTGAGATTTGGCTATTCACA
>CALGRI010000067.1 GCA_937880875.1 uncultured Pseudomonadota bacterium | reverse complement strand
TCCAGCTCCTTATCCTCACTTACCCCAACTACCGCTTGCTTGACTACTCATTGAACCCGTGACATATAGACGATAAACTATTAAAAAATACGCCAGCAACCAAACTACAAGCAAAGACACAAGGAGATCGTCATGAATTTAATGGGTTTACAGGGAGGACAATATAAGCCTTTGTCACCAGAACAGGTTAAAACTATACATGAAGCATCTTTAAAAATTCTAGAGCAAACCGGGATTACCTATGAAGCAGGGCTGGAGGAAACAATAAAAATGCTGGAAAACAATGGCGCCTCCATTGACAAGGATCAGAAACGAATCAGATTTCCAAAAGAATTGGTCACCACCCAGGTGGCCAAGGCCCCTGAAAAAGTTTTGCTCTGCGGTCAGGACCCTAAAAATGATATGAATTTAACAGAGGACCGTGTCCATCTTGGAACAGGGGGTGCTGCCATCAAGATCCTGGACCCAGATACGGGTAAAATACGTTCCACCACCCTGGATGATCTGTACAAGGTCTCCCGCCTGGTGGACCAGCTTTCCAATATTCATTTTCTGGTTCGGCCCTGTATTCCAACGGATATTGATGAAAAAGACTATGATATCAATATGTTTTATACCTGCCTGGCCGCATCAGGCAAGCATGTTATGTCTGGAGTCAACGATGAAGAAGGCCTCCACAGGGTAATGGAATTGGCAGCCATGATCCTGGGTGGAAAGGAAAAGCTCAAAAAAAGGCCCATCATCTCGATTACTGCCTGTTTTGCCATAAGTCCCCTGAAACTTTGCACCCAGTCCACCCGGATCATGCAGGAAGCCATCCGTAATTTTATCCCCGTGGCATTGTCCAGTGCACCCATGGCAGGTTCCACATCCCCTTTAACCATGGCTGGCACCCTGGCCCAGCTCCATGCCGAGCAATTGGCCGGTATCACCATCTGCCAATTGACAAATCCCGGTGCTCCCCTTCTCTATGGAGGAATTCCAGGCATGGCAAATCTCAAAACCATGGGATATTCAGGCGGGGCTGTGGAGTTCGGAATGATGAATGCAGCCATCCACCAGTTATCCAATCATATTAAAGTCCCCAATTATAATTCATCCGGTCTTTCCGACTCCAAAGTACCAGATGCCCAGGCAGGGTATGAAAAAGCCTTTACATCTGTTCTGGCATCCATGGGCGGATCCAATTATATCCACCACGCAGCCGGAATGCTGGAATCAATGCTCACCATAGCCCATGAACAATTTGTCATTGATGATGAAATCATTGGAAATTGCTGCAAGGTGCTTAAAGGGATTGAGGTGGATGAAGAACACCTGGCTCTGGAGGTGATTGATTCAGTAGGTCCTGGCGGCGATTTCATGACTTCTCCACACACCATGTCCCATCTAAGAAAAGAATATTATATAGGGAACGGGGTCACGGACAAAAAAGCCCGGGGGAAATGGGAAAAGGATGGTTGCCAGGATACAAGACAAAGGGCACTTGGTATAGCCAAAAAACTGCTTGAAAGCCCGAAACCGTCTTATATTCCAGAAGAGATTGACAAGGCCATAAGA
>CALGRI010000066.1 GCA_937880875.1 uncultured Pseudomonadota bacterium | reverse complement strand
CGCCCCTATAAAATTTTTCTTATTTTTTCCATTTATAATGCTATTATCATATCAGGCATGAAAAACAAACCAAAATTTAGTCCCAATCCAAAGCTCAAGTTGATGGATCGGGGCCGGGAACGGAGACATCACGTCATGGAGTTCGCTTGAAGGTCTGAATTTGTGAAGGCAGAGGATATATGATGCTTAAAAAAACACCATCATGGAAGAAAAAGATTGTCTCTCCGGGCGATGTATTAAAAAGAATTGAACCGGGAATGAACATCTTTATCGGCACGGGTGCTGCTGAACCCCGAACCCTTGTGAACTGCCTCATGCATGCAAATGGATACGGTCTGCAGGACCTGACCCTGATCCAGCTTGTCAGTTTCGGGGATGCCATCTCATACGAAGCATTACAATCCAAACGGTACCGCCTTAAAACCTTTTTTTCCGGATGGGTATCGGCTGAAGCCATCTCAGCCGGCCAGGTCGATCTGGTCCCCTCAAGATTTTCAGCCATCCCTCTGCTTATGAAGGAAGGGCAAATTCCCATCGATGCTGCCTTTATTCAGATAACCCCTCCCAACAAGGCGGGTTACTGCAGCCTGGGCGTGGGGGTGGATGTGGCCAGAAGGGCAATGGAACAGGCTGATCTGGTGGTGGGTGAAATCAATCAGGAAATCCCTTTCACTTTTGGAGATACCTTTGTTCCCTTTGATGCCTTTGACATGGTTATTGAATCCATTGACCCGCCGTTTTATTTTCCCAGGTTTCCCGTGGAGCCTGTATTTGACAAGCTGGCAGCCAATGTTGCCTCTGTCATTGAGAATGGCAGCTGTCTTGCCTTTACCTTTGGCCCGATTTTCGAGGCCTTGCCCAGACATCTTGCCAATAAAAAAGATCTGGGTATTCATACGCCGTTTTTTACGGATGCATTAATGGAACTTGTGAAAAGCGGTGCTGTAAGCAACCGGAAAAAAGGCCTTTTCAGGGGAAAGTCTTTAACTGCTTATGCCCTGGGCAGTAAAGAATTAATGCAATTTCTTGATAAAAACCCTATTGTTGAGTTTCAAAGCATTGACAAAGTCTTCCATCCCTTAGAAATCGGAAAAAATCATCGGTTTGTCTTTATTCTCCCGGTAAGACGGGTTGATCTTTCAGGCAGGGTGGCCCTTCATAACAGCAAAGGGAATGTCACAGCAGGCCCGGGACAGATGGCAGACTTTTTTAATGGCGCTGAAATCTCCCAGGGCGGTTACACC
This sequence comes from uncultured Pseudomonadota bacterium, assembly GCA_937880875.1. Lineage (GTDB taxonomy): Bacteria > Desulfobacterota > Desulfobacteria > Desulfobacterales > Desulfobacteraceae > Desulfobacula. The sequence continues at coordinate 11,702 of CALGRI010000066.1, read as the reverse complement.
ATTGTTGCCCTTCCCAGCCGAAATCGCCAGGGAAATCCCAATATCCGCCTTTCCGTGGAAGACTGTTCTGATTTATTGAGCCTTCCCGAATCCATTGATCTTGTAGCAACAGAACAGGGAATTGCCCATTTAAGGGGAAAAACAATCCGGGAAAGGGCACAGGCCCTTATTGAAATTGCACATCCCGAAGACAGGGCCGAACTTGTTGAAAGAGCCAAAAAAGCCAATCTCCTGTATAAAGACCAGATCTTTCTGGCAGACAGCGCTCATTTTTATCCTGCTGATATTGAAACGCGGCATACATTCAAAGATAAGCTTGACGTTCGTTTCAGGGCAATCAAACCCTCGGATGAAGACCAGATGAGACGTTTATTTTACCGGTTTTCCGATAAGGCCATCTACTATAGGTATTTTTCTCCCATAAAAACCATGCCCCATGAAAAAATTCAGGAATACATAAATGTTGACTATAGGGATGCGCTCTCCATTGTTGCCCTTGTTGGAGACCCGGAACAACAGACCATTATTGCCGAAGCCAGATTTGTAAAACATAAGAACAAGCCCTTTGTGGATGTTGCATTTGTTGTTGATGAAGCCTATCAGGGATATGGGATTGCAAGTTATCTGTATCAGATGCTGGCACGGCTTGCCAAAGAAAAAGGGGCACAAGGCATTACCGCTGATGTTCTGGCATCCAACCGGGCCATGCTTAAAGTCTTTGAAAAAGGAAATTTCCCGGTTCAGGCCAGGCTGGAACAAGGGGTTTATGAATTAACCATTGATTTGTCCGGTGATTTATCCGCCCAAAAAAATTGAACGAACAAAAATAATTTCACTGCCTTTAAAATCTTAGCCAAAGACTTGATTAAACTGTGCAGGCAAACTGATCCCGCGTAAATTCTAAAACTTTCTTTTGGAAATCAATTTTAAGATCCCTGTTCCAATACGAAGGGGCAATGAGGGTTTGCCATTATTATTCATGGGCATTTCACAATCAGGGCCATACATTTTTTCCATCATTTTTTGAACTTGTTTTTTAATCAACCCCCTGAAAGGAACGTGAGCGATCATACCATACATGGCGGCATTTCCCCTTGATGCCTGATCAGGATGACTTTTCAGGAACTCAAGAGACTCTTTTAAATCCATAAGATATTGGTCGGCTACAGCCTCATGGGCAGGGGTGACCATGGCATGCAGGCCAACAGGTCTTTGCAGACGATCGATATGCCAGCCTTTATCTTCCATGACATCGCCTATTGCAAAAATATCAATCTTTGGATTTGTCGAGGTGTATGCGAAAACACTCATCTGCGGTTTTCCCATTACCTTTAAGCCTTGAATGGCATCAATACCCTGGATCAACTTTTTTGTCGTTCCCATGACTTTTTTGGCCATTTCCTGATAGCCCTGTTGCCCCATGGCATTCATGGCAGCCCATGCCGCAGCAATGGGACCTCCCGGCCGGGTTCCAAGAAGGGCTGGAGATGCAAAAACACCCCCTGGCCAGTTCTGATGGATAAAAAACTGATGCTTCAAGTAAGCCATGTTTTTATACAGCAATATGGATGCGCCCTTTGCACCAAAGCCATATTTATGGACATCCGCTGATATGGATGTGACCCCTTTACACCGAAAATCAAATGTCGGAATCGAGTACCCGATCTGTTCCAAAAAAGGTAGAAAAAATCCGCCCAGACAGGAATCCACATGAAAAGGGATGTTTTTTTCACAGGCGATCTGGCCAATGTCTTCTATCGGGTCAATGACACCATGTGGGTATGAAGGTGCTGATGCCACTATCATGATGGTATTCTTATTGATTTTCTTTTTCAGGATATCCACATCACCCGTGAAATCATCTTTTAACGGAATGCTGACCATTTTAACATTAAAATATTTGGCTGCCTTTTCCCAGGCCACATGAATACTTTCAGGGGCGATCATTTCCGGTGTAAATTTACTACCCCAACGTTTTTTGGATCGGGCCAGTTCCCGATATGCCATCACGGGCAAGAGGCAAGATTCCGTGCCACCCGATGTCATGGTTCCCACAACATTTTCATCCCCGTTTAAAAGATCTGCCGCCATTTTAACCACCTCATGTTCAAAGCGTTTAAGGCTTTGAAATGCCATGGGGTTAAGCGCATTTTCACTGAAATAAAGGTTATGAGCTTTTTTTAAAAATGCATCGTGCTCAAGGCTTAAATGGTATACCAGGGACCAGGTTCGACCACCTATAAAATCAGCATCCTGGTTACGAAAGGATTCCATGTCCTCCAGAATTTTATCATATGCTTTTCCTTTTAAAGGGATGATGCTCATTTTTGCTCCTGGCAATAGTGAAGGTGATAAGGATTAGCCGATCATAATTTTAAAGATATACGCGAAACTGATTCCAAGGTAATTTCCAATGGCATAGCCGATAATCCCCGTGGTAAGGCCGGATAAAATAATCTGTTTATTTTTTAATGCATTGGCCACCACTGGAACAAAGGGCGGAGAACAGATGGCAGATATAGATGTAATAATAAAGGTGTCTGTATCAATTTTAAAAATTTTACAGAAAATAGCGTGAAGGATAACTGATCCAAAAATACAGAATGATATATAAAACAGCAAAATCCAGTTGATATTGATAAGATCCTTTATATTGGCCATGGAGCCCACCACAAGACAGAAGATAAGGATGAAATACATGCCCAGCTGATAGGTTTTCTCAATCTGCCTGACCTTTGTAATAAAGGAAGCACCAATGCCTAAAGAAGTGATCATTAAAATGGTGATGGCCGTTGAATATGCTTTGGGAAAAAGCCCGGACACGCCAAGGGCTGTCCCAAGAATGACAAAAGATAAAATCATGGCAATGGCAAGCCGTTTGATAACGGATGCCTTTAATATGCCTTGGTATGAATGAATATCCTCGGTTTCACCATCCTGGCTGCCTGATATCACATCTTTCACTTTTTCAAATCTGGGCAAAAATCGATTCAAAAGTTTTTGTGCAATGGTAATGCAAAAAATAATATAGACCAGGCTGATCAATGTATCATAGGTGTGCATGATGATATAGGTTGTCGCATCCACATTCAGAGCTGTTTTTATGGCGGCCATATTCGGGGTTCCCCCCGTATACACGCTGATGGCAAGGCCTGCCAACTTCCAGCTGTCTTCCACCTGCCCTGCAATGATCACACTTCCAAGCCCTGCAACGGCAACGATAATAATGGTTGCCCCGGTCATGGATAATATGGCCTTGCCTGCTGTTTTCATCCATGCTTTCACATCCATGGAAAATAACAGCAATGGAAGGGCAATGGCAACAGATGCGCTGCTTAATGTATTCTGAAGTGCGGGCGAACCATCGGGCAGTCCCACTGAATTACCTATGGCAGCACCGACTACATAGCAGACAAATACGGCACCGATTTTATTTACCGGATCAAACCGCAGGCACATCTGGATAACGATTAATGGAAAAAAAAGATAAAATATCGCCAAAATAACCATAAGGATTTGCCTATACTTTAAAATTTGATAATATTTCTTTTAACTGCTTTGCAAAATCTGTCGTAACGCCAACAATAGCTGTCATAAAATCAATGGCAAAAAATGTCAACACGAATCTCAGGATCATTGTAAGAGGGATCGATTTTTGCTACCAGTGTGACGAGTTTCCCTGCAACAGAACAAATTTTGATACCGGGTTGTATAAAGGTTGGGTAATGATCAACGAAAAGATTAAAAAAATCGGAGTTGAAAACTTTTATGAAAAAACACGAACCCGTCCAAGATATTGATCGGAATAAGCTATTAAAGTTCCGGCAGGACTGTTACCGCTTTTTTAAACAATATGAAAGATCATCAGCCTTTTGTTATAAAAACAGGGCAGTCTGATTTATTAAGCACCTGGTGGGCAACACTGCCGAGAAGCAATCCCGTAAAATCAGTAACCCCTCTTGATCCCATTACAATCAAGTCTATTTCCTCAATTCTTGCCACTTCCGGTATTTTGTTACCTGGAGCCCCTTCAAGAATACGGACATCAAACTCAACTGCTCCTTTTTCAAGAAGTTCTATAAAAGGCGCAACAAGTTCTTCAGAACCTTTGCTAATTTCATTAATTGCCTGCTGAAAATAGGGCTCTGACAAGACAATGGGGAACCTTGCATGGCAATGCATCAGGATAATATTGGCATCTAAAAGCTTTGCGAGTTCAATGGCATACTGGGTTGATCGGATTGAATGATCTGAACCATCAACGGGATTCAGTATTTTTTTAATATTCATTACATTCTCCTTTCCAGCCTGTTTTTTTTCAGGCTGACGTTGTATACTGTAATTTATAAAAGCCTCCCCACAATACGCTGCGGAGTTAGTGAACGCATTACCGGTTCAACAGGAGCGCTAAGCTCATGCATTTATGTCTTTAAAGAAGGAGAAGAAAAGAATATCATTCAGGCCATTATTGTCATGAAATCTGTGAGAAAAGAGAAAATCAGTAATAGGTTCTATAATCTGAATATAGGGTGAGTATACTATTTTTCCAACAGAATGTCACATAATTTATTGTAAAAATTTATTATGAAAAAACAAAGTAAATATTGACAAACGCCTACCACAATGTGATAGCTAACTATTCTTAAAATAGTTTTGATAAATTGAGAGGGAACGATCATGAGCAAAAAAAACCATTATCATTTTGAAACCAGGGCAATTCATGAAGGGTTAAAAGACACATCCTGGGAAGGCGCAACCCTCCCGCCCATTTTCCAGAGCGCAGCCCACTTTCATGAGAGTGCGGACAACCTGAGCAAAACATTTGCCGGTCAAACCAAAGACCATATTTATATGCGGCTGAGCAATCCGACAAACAGATTCCTTGAACAAAAGCTGGCCTCTCTGGAATCAGGAGCAGGCGCGGTTGTGACCGGCTCCGGTATGGCAGCCATTAACAATGCCTGCATGACAATGCTCCGTGCCGGGGATGAGTTTGTTGCCAGCAAAGCATTGTTCATGTCGACATATACGCTTTTTACAAATATCTTCAAAAAATACGGCATCAGCGTAAAGCTTGTGGACCCTTTAAACATTGATGATATTGAGCAGGCCATCAACGAAAAGACACGATTTGTTTATGTGGAAACCATCACCAATCCGGGCATGGAAATTGCCGACATCAAAAGCATTGCGCAGATTGCCCATGCAAACGGCATCCCGCTTATGATTGATAATACTCTGGCTTCCCCCTGGCTTTGCAGGCCCATTGAACTTGGGGCAGATATAGTATTGCATTCAACGACCAAGTATCTGTCCGGGCATGGCGGTGCCCTGGGAGGTGTTGTCGTGGATGCCGGGAACTTTGACTGGTCAAGTGAAAAGTTTTCTGATTTTGCCCCTTTTGTTGAGCAAAAGGGCAACCTTGCTTTTCTGCACAGACTGTTCAAAGAGCATCATATTAATTTTGGAACTACCCCTGCGCCCCTTCATTCCTATCTTACCGCAATAGGACTAAACACTTTAGGCCTTCGCATGGAGCGCCATATGGAAAATGCCATAAAGGTTGCCCATTTTCTAAAAGAACAACCAAAAGTTGAATGGGTCAATTTTCCAGGATTTGAGGACCATAAGTGTCACGTGATTGCAAAAGAACAATTTAATAATAAGGGCTTTGGCGCCATGCTGACTTTTGGTCTAAAGGACCAGGAAGCCTGTTTCAGACTCATCGATCATCTTGATATGATTTTAAACATAGCCAATCTTGGGGACTGCAAAACCTTGATTATTCACCCCTACTCATCCCAATACATATCCTTTCCCGAAGAACTCAAAAATCAACTTGCAGATCCTCAATTGCTGAGATTTTCCCTTGGAGTCGAGCATGTTGAAGATATTTGCAATGATCTGGCACAAGCCTTGGAAGCTGTTGAGGAAAAAGTTTAACTGATGAGCGAGTATATTGAGCAGAACCAGACCGGAGTTAGCGTTGGCATTGTTGAAAAGCAATTTTTTACCTTTGCTATGCCTCCTGACAAACTAAAACTTGAAAGTAAGACCAGCATAGGCCCTGTAACAATTGCCTATGAAACCTGCGGAACCTTGAACCCGGGAAAAAGCAATGTTATCCTTGTACTACATGCCCTTTCAGGAGATTCTCACATGGCCGGGTATTATGACCCCAAAGATACCAAACCAGGCTGGTGGGATATCATGGTGGGTCCTGGAAAAGGGATAGACACGGACAAATATTTTGTGATCTGCTCCAATATTATCGGTTCCTGTGCCGGATCAACAGGCCCTTCATCCATAAACCCTGAAACAAACAAAGAATACGGAACCCTTTTTCCCCATATAACCATTGGCGATATGGTAGAGGCCCAAAAAGCCTTGATCGATCACCTTAAAATCAACTCTATTTTATCGCTGATCGGCGGATCAATCGGCGGCATGCAGGTGCTTGAATGGTGCGTCCGGTATCCAGATATGGTTAAATCAGCCATTCCCCTTGCAACAACCACCCGGCATTCGGCTTTGGCCATTGCCTTTAATGAAGTTGCAAGACAGGCCATCATGGCTGATCCCAATTGGAATGAGGGACATTATTATTCGGGTAAAAAACCGGGCATGGGTCTTGCCATTGCCAGAATGATAGGACATATCACATATCTTTCCGATGAGTCCATGCGCCTGAAATTCGGGCGAAAGCTTCAAAACAGCTCTGCCTTAAGTTTTGAATTCGGTGCTGAATTCCAGGTGGAAAGCTATCTTCAGCACCAGGGCAATAAATTTATCGAACGTTTTGATGCCAATTCCTTTTTGTATATCACCAAGGCGGCCGATTATTTTGATCTGGCAGAACAATATGGCTCAGGCTCTCTTGTAAATGCCTTTTCAAAATGCAAATCAAAATTTCTCGTCATCTCTTATACCTCTGACTGGCTTTATCCTACATATCAGTCAAAAGAGATGGTCAAAGCCATGAAAAAAAACGATCTGGATGTCAGCTTTTGTGAAATCGATGCCCAGTGGGGACATGACGCCTTTTTACTCCCCAGTGACAGGCTTGACAATCTGATCACCGGATTTTTAAGGAGTGTGTCCTTTGATACCTGATCCTTTAAGATATGATTTAAAAATTATTGCTTCGTGGATTGAGCCCGGATCAAAAGTGCTGGGCCTAGGGTGTGGAGAAGGAGACCTTCTTTTTTGGCTTAAAAAAGAAAAAAATGTCAAGGAAAGAGGCATAGAGATAGAAGAATCAAAGGTGGTTAAATGTATTGAAAAAGGAATCTCGGTTTTACAGGGGGACATTAATGAAGAAATGGAAGATTACCCGGACAATGCCTTTGACTATGCCATTTGTTCCCAGACCCTCCAGCAGGTCTATGAACCGTCAAACCTGATCCATTCCATGATGCGGGTGGCGAAAATGGGGGTGGTCAGCTTCCCGAATTTCGGTCATATCAAGGTCCGCATGCAACTGGCATTTACGGGCCATGCCCCCGTGACAAAAGAGCTTCCCTATTCATGGCACGACACCCCCAATATCAGGGTTCTAAGTCTTAACGACTTTGAAAAATTTTCTGACCAGGTTGGCTTTAAAATTCTGAAAAAAGCTGCTATTAATACAAACAACACACAACGCCATGGCAAAATGGTAACTTTTCTGCCCAATATGTTTGCCACCTATGGCATTTTTTTAATAGGCAAGGAGTAGACATGGGAAACACTATAGCTAACAAAGACATGATTGATAAAATCATTAAAATTAAACAGGAACTTGGAAACCAACTTGTCATTTTAACCCATCATTATCAACGAAAAGAGATCATTGATCTAGGAGACCACAGGGGAGACTCTTTTGGCCTTTCTCAAAAAGCTGCCCAGGATGAGAATGCAAAATATATCGTTTTTTGCGGGGTTCATTTTATGGCAGAAAGTGCAGCTATTCTTGCCAAAGATCACCAGACGGTGCAAATTCCTGATATGAATGCAGGCTGCTGGATGGCGGATATGGCAGATTCATACCTGGTTGAAAAGGCCTGGAATGATGTCACTGCCATTGTTGGAGAAAATATTGTAACCCCCCTGGTTTACATGAACTCTGACGCTTTTATTAAGGCCCATTGCGGAAAAAACAATGGCGCTGTCTGTACCTCATCCAACGCTTCCAAAGCTTTTGAATGGGCATTTAAAAAAAGAAAAAAAATCTTTTTCTTCCCAGATGAACATCTTGGCAGAAATACAGGCAACCATCTTAACATCCCGGCAAATGAAATGATTGTATGGGACCCTGAAAAACCCTTGGGTGGAAATAGCGAACAAGATATTAAAAAGGCAAAAGTCTTTTTATGGAAAGGATATTGCCTGGTTCATACACGGTTTACCACGGATGACATGAAAGCCATGAGAAAAAAATTTCCTGGCGCAAAAATTGTTGTACACCCGGAATGCACCCAACAAGTTGTCAAGGCTTCGGATGCAGTTGGCTCCACTAGTTTTATCGTCAAATATGTGGCCCAGTCTCAGCCAGGCTCCACAATTATCATTGGCACGGAAATCAACCTGATCAAACGGCTTGCCATGGAGTATCCAGACAAAAACATACTCCCTTTAAAGGATTCTCTCTGTCCCAATATGTATAAAATTAATTTAAAAAATCTTTTAACCTGCCTTGAAAACATTGGGAAAACAAACATTGTGACTATTGATGAAGCCATCAAAAAAGATGCCTTTATTGCTCTTGAAAATATGTTGAGTTTGTAATAAAAAGGTTATCTAATGGCCAAGATATCTTCAATAGCCGTACTCGGAACCTTCGACACAAAGGGAGAGGAACATCTTTTTCTTAAAAAGTGTATAGAACAACGAGGTGTTCGCGCGCTTACCATTAATGTCGGGACCAGAAAGCCTTCATCCTGTATCGTAGATTTTGATCTTTTCAACAACATGAAGGCAAAGGGTCTTATACAGGATGGGCAGGATCGGGATCAAATGATTCAGGCCATGTTGGAACAAGCCAAAAAAGTTGTCAAGACGCTTCATGACAGGGGTGAAATATCAGGTATTGTTTCAGCGGGTGGGGGTTCCGGCACTTATCTGTGCACGGCAATTATGCGTGTACTGCCTCTTGGCATTCCTAAAGTCATGCTGTCCACGGTTGCCGCAAGAGATATGACCCACATCATTGGAACCAGTAACATCACCATGATGCCTAGTGTTTCTGATATACTGGGGATCAACAGTATTCTGGGAGGGATGCTGGATAAAGCGGCGGCGGCTGTTTGTGCCATGGCGAAAAGCACATGGATTCCTGACAAGAATCGCCCACGCATTGCCCTTTCTTTTTTTGGATTCATTACCCAGGCTGCAGAACAGATTAAAGAATTACTGGAAAACAAAGGGTATGAGGTCGTTACCTTCCATGCCAATGGCACGGGAGGGACTGCAATGGAAGAACTGGCTTCCGAGGGATTTTTTAAAGGCATTCTGGATCTGGCAACCCATGAACTGGCAGACAAGCTCATGAATGGTTATTGCGGTGGGATCGGCCCTCATCGATTTGAAACCATAACAGGCATTCCACTCCCCAGGCTTATCGTACCGGGTGGATTAGACTGTGCTGTGCTGGAATTTGACCGTTACAGCATCCCGGAACAATATAAAGATCGAAAAATATTTTTTTATGATTTTAGGTCTGCCATTCGGCTGAACAAAAAAGAAACAAAAATTATCGCTCAACAATTATCAGAAAAACTGAATCCTGCAGGAGAAGCGATAAAAGTATTAATTCCTAAAAAAGGCTGGTCCGTCGCTGACTATATTGACGGCCCTTTATATGATCCGGAGACAAACGATCTTTTCGTTAAGACATTTAAAGAAAATTTAGTACAAACCATTATCGTTAAAGAGGAGAATCTCCATATCAATGATCCGTCTTTTGCCGAGGCGGCAGCAGATATGATGGATCAAATGATCGCTTCAAAAAGATAATGCAACTTTTCGTATGAAAAATGAATTTACAGAAAGTCTTTTATCAAGGATATAGCCATGGTGGTCGGAACAGGCAAAATCAAATTTAAACTCTATGGTGTTAATTCATTAAAGGAAAAACGCAGCATCGTTAAAGCGATTATCAATCGAATCAAAAACCAGTTCAATATCTCCATTGCGGAAACCGACTACAATGACAGTCATTTATGGGCTCAAATCGGCTTTTCAATCGTTGGCAATGATTCACGGGTGGTGAATTCAAAACTGGACAAGGTTTTTAATTTGGCTGATGATATGGGACTTGCCCAGATTTCAGACACTCAAATGGAAATCATTCATCTATAAATTATATTATGATAAGCAATGAAACATTGGCCGTCACCTGCGGCATTAGCAGTGCTGTGGCATGGGGCACAGGCGATTTCAGCGGTGGATATGCCTCACGCAAAGGCAATCTTTTTGCAGTGATTCTCATTTCCCAGTTTGTGGGCGGCGTTAGCCTTGTAGGCATGGCCCTATTATTTTCGGAAACGATCCCCCCTTTTGAGGCTCTTTTTTATGGGGCCCTTGCCGGTGTTTTCGGCATCCTTGGACTTATTGCCCTATACAAAGGATTGGCCCAGGGCCGTATGGGAATTGTTGCCCCCTTGTCTGCAGTTCTGACAGCACTTGTGCCCATTGGATATACCGCCATTTATGCCGGGCTTCCCACCATCACCCAGTCAATAGGATTTATATGCTTTGTGGCGGCAGTGTGGCTGCTTTCTTCTGCCGAGGTAGGATTAAGAATGACCCGGAATGAATTTTTCCTCTCCTTTACAGCAGGTCTTGGGTTTGGATTTTTTTTTATTTTCATTGATCAGGCAAATGATCTTGCCATTCTCTGGCCTCTTGTGGGAGCCAGATTTGCCTCGGTTTCTCTGCTGCTTTTTTTTATATTCTTGGCAGGCAAACCGGCAAGGCCTCTGAACGGCCAATGGATTTTAATTGGTATTACCGGTGTCATGGATGCGGCTGGAAATGCTTTTTTCTCTATGGCGGCCCATCTGGGCAGGCTGGATGTTTCTGCTGTTTTAGGATCTCTTTATCCCGCAGCAACTATTATGCTAGCCTGGTTTTTCCTTAAGGAGCGACTCCGCCGGCAGCAGTGGGCAGGGGTTGGCCTTGCTTTTGCTGCCCTGATCCTCATCTCTTTATAGCCAATTGCCTAATCAAACAAGGCTAGTCCAGATCCAAATTGGCTTTACACTGATTACATTTCACAACACCCCTGAAAACTTTGTTGTTGCATTCAGGGCAAAAATAGCGGGCTTCTTCATCTTGAATCCATTTTTCAGTACCTACTTTTCGTCTATATGGAATTGCTCTTAAAATTACCTTTTTTCCAATAGTCATGGGAAAATCCTCAATATGTCGGCAGGGAAATTCTTCACATTGATGACACCCCGTATATCCTTTGTTTTTTGTGCAGTCTCTGATCTCACATTGATTGCAATGCATAAACAAATCATCAGACAAGCAGCCGCAGCATCGAATATCTTCTGTTGATAGATTTTCACTGTTTGGAAGCATGCCTTTGCCCGTCACTCCTCCTGAATAAAGCCCTGCTAACCTTTCCTTAAATTTCTGGTTATTCTCGCGATGGGCAATATAAATTGCACAGACTCCGCAATAAAGCCCGCAAGGCGAAATAAAATCTGGATTTATTT
>CALGRI010000065.1 GCA_937880875.1 uncultured Pseudomonadota bacterium | reverse complement strand
AAATAGATCATGGTGTTATAGATTGAACTGTGTCCCAGGAATGTTTTAATGGAATATAAATCAACCCCATCTTCAAGAAGGTGTGTTGCAAATGAATGCCTCAGTGAATGGATACCTCTGCCAACAGTAAGTCCGGCTTTTTTCTTTGCCCTGGTAAACACCTTATAAGCCATGTTTTTGCCTAAAGGCTTGTGTGGATTACCTGTAGGATAAAATAGATATTCTTTTGGATTATACCGCTTCCAGTAGATCTTTAATTCTTTTAGCAGTTTATCAGATAACAGCGTATAACGGTCTTTATTACCTTTGCCCTTTTCAACTCTGATTAACTTACGACCCGATTCAATATGTTCTGGCTTCAATGATACAAGTTCACTTAAACGCAGCCCGGCAGAATATGCGGTAATAAGTAATATGCGATTTCTTAAGGTATCTGCTGCTTCAAAAAGTTTTATCAAATCAGATCGACTGAATATCGTAGGAAGTTTTTTTGCGTACTTTCTTTTAGGAATTTTAAATTTATTATTTTTTTCTTTTAAAGTGATTTTATAAAAAAAGTTTAACCCTGCGACCATGCAATTACACGCTCCCCATGACAGTTTTCTTTCTTCCTGGAGATAAAGTAGATAAACATGAACTTCTTCTTCACAAATGCTATCTGGAGATCTGTTATAATATTTGGCAAGGTCTTGAACTGCATAAACATAAAGTTTGATGGTATCTGGTGAAAATCTTCTAAGCTTCATGTCATTGATCATTTTTTGTCTTAACGGTGTCATGTCAGTTCTCCTCTTTTATGAATTAATAAAATACAGAGGAGATATCCGAATTTATGATATCTTGCGAGATTTAAAGGATAAATTTGATTCGGTTAAAGGTGTTGGAGACGGCTGAAATGTTGAGGTGGGCCACCGCGTAGCGGTTTAGTTCTATAATATATACATCACATTTTGGCAGATTCTTGGAAACTATTTTCCCGGCCTGGACCAATATACAATAATGGAAAATTTAGAAATTTAATTTTGACCTCTCCCGTATAATTTAATTTTGAACCTGGGAAGAAAAATAATATAGATACAATATTTTATTATCTGAAGAATTTTAAAAAACTGAGCCCTACTCGTTAAAATATCTTTTGTATTATATGTTTTTTTATTATATTGGAAACTTAAAAAACCTATGTAAAAGGAGAAAGTATCATGAGAATGCTGGCTGATTTTTTCCCGGAGTTTTCCGAAATGTTGGACACGATGGATGAATTGTATGCTGAGAAAAGAACCATAGATGAAAAGACCTATCAGTTTATCTGTTTTGCCTTATCTATTAAAGCACGGTCAAAACCCTGCGTGCTGAAACATTTCAAAGGTGCTTTGGAGGCTGGTGCAACAGTAAAAGAGTTGTCCTATATACTTGCCTTAGTCATGCGTGAAGCAGCAGGGGCGGATGATTGTTGGACACACGATGTTATTGGAGACTGGCAGGAGATCATAAAGGGCAATGTTTCCTGTGGTTGTCAAAAATAAAATCCCAGAAACCAGTGGAGTTCCGGGGTGATCCGTCCCTACAAAATTAATTCACTTTTTGATAGGTTCCTGAGATAGTCAAAAAGCGATTATATTGTCTATACGTAAATGCTCTAAACCATTACTGTTAAGGTGTTGACTTAATTTTCCAGTAGTGGGTGGAATATAAATCTGCCGGGAGCGCTTTTGTATTCATAGGGCTCAGTCCAGATAAATTTCCGACAACCCCATATATGGTGTATGATATTTTTTCAGCTTTGAAATTTTAATTCCACTTTATAGGCCAAGAGGAATAGCCTGGGCCAGGTTTTCATATTCAAGTTGATAATATATATAGATAACAGCAGCAGTTTCTTTTATCTGCTCTCCTGGTAAAATAGAAAGGGATATAATACCCTGCGAACAAATTCTATGCATTGTTAGAAGCAAATGAAGTAGGGTTTAGTTTGGGTAAGGTCTTTTTTTAAAAAACCTTACCTCCAAATTAGTATTAAAAGGTCATGACTGTGGCATTTTCAGATAATTCAAATAATTTTGGAGCCCCTGCAAATGAAATGGCCGAATCAATATCTGCCTCGCCAACCTGGCGGGCCTGGGCACAGGGAATTCAAAGATAAATGGGCACCTTATTTTCAATTAAAAACTGAAAATGAGCCGCAGCCTCATCTCCTGTGGGAGCCACCACATTGTCTAACATCCCGGTCTTCGCCAACATAACCGCATCATCCGTTAAAAACATGCTGGCGTCATGACCATTTTCCTTGGCAGCCTTTGCCAGTTGAAATGATCGTGTTACCCTTGTGGGGTCTTCAAGTCCCCGGGTTAACACAAATACAAAACGACCCATATGCCCTCCTTAAATTTTATCCGGTTTTATTGATATAACACACTACATTCAGAACGAATTTACTATATTTCTAAACGAATAGAATAACAACATTCTTTTTTTATAATTTTATATCAACTCCATTTGGAAGAACTTATTAAAAGTATTATCCTCCTTTACTCTCTAAACTCAGATTAATCTATATAAACCAAAGTCGGCATCAGAGTCCTTTTTTCCATATTCAACTGGTAATATAACATCATGAATGAAGCAGGTTCCGTAAGAGGACAATCAAATACGTAATCTCATAGAACTTGTACGTAAATTAACTCGATTATGGATTTATGATAATCCTGTTCCACCTTGGGGTTTCAGAAGAGACGGACCCGACAAAAACCCCCATCGCTTTACATTCTCAATAGTTATTGATAGAGAAGGTATTATAATTCCAAACTATGTAAGCAAACGATATCGCAACACAACTCAAGGGAGGATACTATTATGATTGGAGCAATAATTGCAAAACAAAAAATATCTTCAGCATTTGACGCCCTGAATCGGCGTGACTTCTCAGCTTTTTTAGCAGCTTGGAGAGATGACTGCACATTTATTTACCCAGGGGATTTACCAGTCAGTGGTAAAATGGAAGGAAAAGCTGCAATTGAAAAATGGTTTAGAAATTTTTTGGATCAATTTCCTAAAATTAAATTTACAGTAAAAAGTGTCTGTGTTGATAATATCTTTGATATGCTTGGAACTAATACTGTTGCAGCACATTGGGATATCGACTACACAAACGAAGATGGAAAAGAAATCGAAAACAGTGGTGTCTCAATTATTAAAATTAAATTTGGTAAAGCAGAATTGGTTACAGATTATTATTTCGATACCGGCGATAAATTTAGAACTGCATGGGGAGTTACAGAAACTGAATCTGTTGAAACTGTGCTTGAAAAAAATATTCCGGATACCCCAACTGATGACACTTCAAAATTGATAGGCAATACTGGCACTCTTGTTTTTCATAGTTCTGATTGTCAATATTCAAAAAGCGAAAAATGTACTGCTGTTTTCAGCACCAGGGAAGAAGCAATTCAGAAAGGTTTTAAAGCTTGCGGAACCTGTAAACCTTAACCAAAAATTAGGAATTAACAACATGATAAATGTGATTGCATCCATACAGATTATAGAAGGGAAATTGTCAAAATTTATTGAAATTTTCAAATCCAATGTTCCAAAGGTTATCGAAGAGAAGGGATGTATTGAGTATGTGCCGACAGTAGACGTGCCGACAGGATTACCTCCACAGGAATTGATGTTTCAATACACCAAGAGAAACACAAAAACGTATACTTCAAGAAATATTAGAACAGTTTGATAATTTGGAAATAGTTCTGCTTCAAGTCAACATTGAAAAATCCCAATACCGTATTTTTTATACTGAAGAAATGGGAATTCTTTTTGAGGGAGATAAAGCACCTCTTGAACCTATTATTAACTGGTTAAAAGATCGAATTTAGTATCCCTTTTAAGATGACCGCTGTTAAAGTCCCATACGATCAATTAAGTCCAGAAGCACTGCAAGGTGTTATCGAAGAATTTGTCACCCGTGATGGAACTGACTATGGAGAAATTGAAGTGTCTCTGAAAACAAAAATATCCCAGGTGCTTGGCCAGTTAAAATCCGGAAAAGCTGTAATTGTTTTTGACCAGAAAACTGAAACCTGTACTATTTTGAAAAGTGATGATCCAATTTTAAAGGGTATTAAAAATTAATAAATCATGAGTATTTCTCTTGAGCCTGACAAAGAAGCATTCATTGCACTTGCAACAGAAAGGATGCCATTCGGTAAATATAAAGGATTGCGTTTAGTAGATCTTCCTGAACGATACATAGTCTGGTTTTCACAGAAAGGATTCCCAGAAGGTAAGCTTGGCGAGATGTTACAGGCAGTTTATGAAATAAAACTTAATGGTCTTGAGTATCTTTTTAAATAGTTTTTGAACTATATTCAAGTATGTGCAAAAAATAAAATACACCATCTTGACATATTTAAAAATAAAGGCATAAAATAACTGCGGGTGAACGGTATAGCTTGGAGATCAAGTATCGGTTCCAGGTCTTCTTTCCGAAGCGTCAGATCTTGCAATATGCAGTAATGCGGTTTTCCGCAGCGCTCTGACCTGTTTAAGCGT
>CALGRI010000064.1 GCA_937880875.1 uncultured Pseudomonadota bacterium | reverse complement strand
CAGAAAATAAGATTTGAAAAACACATGAAAGCCGACAAGGTAGTAATTCTGGAATCCAGTGAAGTGGATCCAGGTGTTGTTTTGCTGCTCCATGAAGAAGAATACAGCCTTAAAGAGATGACAGAAGCTTCTGGGGAAGGCGTACTGCCTTTTTCCAATTTTATAAGAAGGAGAAGCTTTTTCCCCACTTCAGACTTTTGCAATAAGCTCTTTGAGAGCACGATTGAATTTTTTAAAAATGATGCCCAGGAAAAAATTATCATTGAATATAATGATATCGAAGCTTTTCCAACGGAAGAAAAATTTCAACTGGAAGATGATGATGTCGAGATTGATAAGATACTGGAGGAAGATGGGGAAACCAGTGAAGATGAGATAAAAGAAATAGACTCTGAAGATGACAGACCTAACTTCACCCCTGAAGATATTTCTGAACACGAAAATTAGAGTTGATAATGAAACATAAGATTAGAAAAATTGTGCTGAATGCAGCTCAAAAAGCATTTGAAAATGGCTTGCTGCCATCTGATCATGTCCCTGAAATGGAAATTGAGGAGCCCCGGAATCCTTCCCATGGAGATTTTTCCACAAATTTTGCAATGGTTTCAGCCGCCATCCAGAAAATGCCTCCCAGAAAAATTGCTGAAAGCTTGGTATCATCAATTGAAGCTTTGGGTGAAGCCGCAAATTTCATTGAAAAGGTTGAGATAGCAGGTCCTGGATTTATTAATTTTTTTCTTTCCAATAAAGCATGGCATCCAGTGGTTGACCAGATTCTTGAACAGGACAAAAGATATGGTGCCTCAGATATGGGGGGAAATGAAAAGGTACAGGTGGAATTTGTCAGTGCAAACCCCACGGGTCCCTTGCATGTAGGGCATGGCCGGGGGGCTGCTGTTGGAGATTCTATCGGGAATATTCTTTGTTTTGCCGGGTTTGATGTTCAAAAAGAATACTATATTAATGATTCCGGACGCCAGATAAGAACCCTGGGAACATCTGTCTGGCTGAGGCTGCTGCAAAAAACAGGCAAGGAAATTGAATTTCCCGATGATTGTTATCAAGGCAATTATATTAAAGATCTGGCCGGGGAAATCCTTGAAAAAGAAGGCAATGACTTTATCCAAATGGATGAAAAAGAAGCCATTGATGCCTGTGCAAAATTTGCAGCAAAGAAAATTCTTGTCAGTATAAAAGAAGATTTGTCAAGCTTTGGGGTTACATTTGACCACTGGTTTAGCGAACAGAGTCTGTATGATTCAGGACGGGTACAAAAGACCATTGAAGACTTTAAATCAAAGGATTTGATTTATAAAGAAGATGGTGCGCTCTGGTTTCGAACACAGGATTTTGGTGATGAGAAAAACAGGGTGGTTGTCAGAAATAACGGGCTGACCACCTATTTTGCTTCTGATATTGCCTATCACATGGAAAAATATGAGCGTGGATTTGACCGGGTTATTGATGTCTGGGGAGCAGATCACCATGGCTATATCAAAAGAATTGATGCCTCTGTTGTTGCTTCAGGAAGAAAAAGCAAACAATTTGAAGTGATATTGGTCCAGCTGGTGAATCTGCTGAGAGGCGGCAAACCATTTCAGATGTCCAAAAGGGCTGGTGACTTTGTCACATTAAAAGATATTGTTGATGAAGTGGGCAAGGATGCAGCAAGGTTTATTTTTTTAAGCCGCAGTTATGATTCCGGTCTTGATTTTGACCTGGAACTTGCCAAGCAGAAAAATTCAGATAATCCGGTTTATTATGTCCAATATGTCCATGCCAGAATCACGGGTATTCTGTTAAAGGCAAAACAGGAAAATATTATTCAGGATATTGATTTTAATAAGGGTGAAAATCTGAATTTACTGGATGCTGTCGAAGAAATTAATCTTATCAAAATTTTGGATACATTTAAGGCCAATGTGGAAAAAAGCGCTCAAACATTGCATCCACATGTGATTTTTACATATCTGATGAGTCTTGCATCTGCATTCCATGGTTATTATAACAGGCACAAGGTCATTACAGACAATCGGGAATTAACCCTGGCCAGGTTAAGCCTTGTTTTAGGCGTAAAAAAAGTCATTAGAAACGGGTTGACACTTCTTGGGGTTAATGCACCTGAAAGAATGTAAAAATGATATCCTTTAAAGGGATTTTAAAATATTTAATTTACATATTTATTGCCGGATGGATGTTTTTATTGGGCATCATGGTAGGGCGCGGCACTTCTCCTGTAACTTTTGATACCCATGAATTTCAAAAAAGGCTTGAAATCATTGCCAATGAATTCGGGGGAAAAAAAGACGTCCCCCAAAAAATGGATCTAAAATTTTATGATGCCCTGAATAGACCTGTGCTTGAAGAAAGCGTGCTTTCCAAAAATAAACCTTTGGAAATTATGCCTAAAAAAGAAATAACTGAAACAGAATTACCTGAGACTGAATTACCTGAGACTGAATTACCTGAAACAGAAACGCTGGAAAAGCAAACAAGTGTTACCCCGGATATCCTTCTACCAAAGATCAGCAGGAAAAAATTAACGTTTAAAAAGATGACTCAAAAGGTCCCGGCAGATATAGGAGCAAATGAACCCCTTAAAACAGACAAGGGAATATACACGATTCAGATTGCAGCCTATAAAGAGTTTAAAGATGCTATTTCTCAAATGGTATTGCTCGATGAAAAAGGATTTTATTCCTACCGCGAAAAAGGTGAAAAAAATGGCGTTGCCTTTTACAGGGTGAGAACGGGTTCCTTTGCAAACTGGGAAGAAGCTGAAAAAATGAAAGAAAAATTAAATAAAGCCGGGATCAAGGCCCAGATCATAAAAATGGCTCATAAAAATGGCTCATAAAAAAGGATGATGATGAAGATATCAACAGATGAAGTGGCAAAGATTGCCCATCTTGCTCGACTGGAGGTGGATGCCTCGCAAAAAGAGGAAATGGCTGAACAGCTGAGCCATATCCTTGGATATATTGATAAACTCAAGGATGTGAATGTTGAGGGGGTCAAGCTGTCTTCAGGAGCGGCTTTTATGAATAATGTGTTAAGGGATGATGAATTGAAAGTATCACCAGGTCCTTGTGTAACCCTTGCCAATGCACCGCAAAGGGATGAAGATTTTTATATTGTTCCCAGAATTGTTAAATAATTGGATTGTTAAATAATTGGATTCTCTCATGCCTTCACAGGTATGAGAGAATAAGGAAAAGATAGAATGGAATACCACGAACTGACCATTGAAAAAGCTGGAAAACTGCTTTGTGGCCATCAAATTTCTTCTTTTGAGTTGACATCTGCCCTGCTTGACCGGATTGAAAAATATGATGATGAAATCAATGCATTTATAACTATTGATAAAACCATGGCTCTTGAACAGGCCCAAAAAGCTGACCAGGATATTTGCGACAACAAAATTTTGCCATTAACGGGTGTGCCCATTGCATTAAAGGATCTTTTGTGTACCAAGGGAATAAAAACAACCTGCGGATCACAGATTCTTAATAATTTTATTCCGCAATATGATGGTACAATTGTTAAAAAATTAAAGGAAAATGGTGCTGTCATTATCGGCAAAACTAATCTGGACGAATTTGGCATGGGGTCTTCAACTGAAAATTCTTCTTATAAAATTACGGCCAATCCCTGGAATAAAGCCTATGTGCCTGGTGGTTCCAGCGGGGGATCTGCTGCAGCCGTGGCAGCCGGGTTTTGCTGCGCTGCCCTTGGGACGGATACAGGGGGTTCCATCCGCCAGCCAGCCTCCCATTGCGGGGTGGTAGGTCTTAAGCCCACCTATGGCAGAGTATCCAGGTTTGGACTGGTTTCCTACGCCTCTTCCCTTGATCAGATCGGCCCCATCACTAAAGATGTTAAAGATGCAGCAATATTGCTGAATATCATATCCGGCAATGACAAAATGGATTCCACCAGTGCAAAGGTTGATGTGCCTGATTTTACCAAAGCCTTTGATCTATTTGAAAAGGGTTCCTTAAAAGGAATGACAGCAGGAATTCCAAAAGAATATTTGTCTGTTGAAGGCATTGACCCTGAAGTTGAAAAAGTCTTTAATGATGCAAAAAAGATTCTTTGCGACCTGGGGGTTGAAATCAAAGAGATTTCTTTGCCCCATACAGATTATGTTGTTGCAGCCTACTATATTATCGCGCCAAGTGAAGCCAGCTCCAATCTTGCCAGATTTGACGGGGTTAAATATGGTTTCAGGGAAAAAGTGTGTGATGATCTTATTGATATGTATAAAAAAACCAGGTCAAAAGGGTTTGGTCCGGAAGTGAAAAGAAGAATAATGATCGGGACCTATGCGCTTTCAGCCGGTTACTATGATGCTTATTATGGAAGGGCCTCAAAGGTTCGAACCCTGATCATGGAGGATTTTTCAAAGGCCTTTGATGCCTGTGATTTTATCCTGTCTCCTGTGGCGCCGGCTCCTGCTTTTAAGATTGGTGAAAAAATGGATGATCCTCTAACTATGTATCTGACAGATATTTTTACGCTTTCAGCCAACATGGCAGGCATTCC
>CALGRI010000063.1 GCA_937880875.1 uncultured Pseudomonadota bacterium | reverse complement strand
TAGGAGATTTATCATGAAAATCGCAGTAACATCAAAAGGCCGGAATCTTGATTCAAAAGTGGACCCCAGATTCGGCCGTGCAGCCTATATCCTTATCATCGATACAGATACGCTTGAGTTTGAAGTGATTGATAATGCTAAAAATGCAAATTCCTTCAAAGGTGCTGGAATTCAGGCTGCTGCCAGTATCAGTGAAAAAAATGCGGACGTCCTTTTGACAGGATTCTGCGGTCCCAATGCTTTTAAAACACTGGATGCCGCAGGTATTAAGGTGGCCAGTGACGTTATGGGCACTGCCAGGGATGCGGTCAAGGACTTTAATGAAGGAAAAATTTCTTTTACCGGTGCAGCAAACGTTGAGGGACACTGGTAACGAATATGCTCCTTAGCATTAAAAAATAATGTTCAAACCAAAAAGGTGTTAATGAATAAGACTTTATGAATTAATATTTTATTTAAAAGAGAGGATATCAATGGGACTTACTGATCTTGCCCCCCTTGAAGCGTGGGCACAAATAGAAAAAGAATCTTTTAAAAAATTCAACCTTCAAAGCTCTGTTTTTAATACAGATGGCATAAGAATAACAGATACCAAAAACTGGGCTAACAAAATCTGCCCGGAAATCAAATCAACAGACAAAGGCCAGAGTTTTATCTGCGCCACTGCCCACATGAACCTGGCAAACCAGGCGAGACAGACAAAAAAACCCGTGATCGAGGAATGTGATGCAGGTCTGGTCAAAATTGTGATCCCCATTTTTATTGATGATGAGTTTTTAGGCGCTGCCGGAGGATGTGGACTACTGCTGGAAGGTGGAGAGGTGGATTTGTTTTCAATTAATAAAATTACTGATATTGACGAGACGATAATAGAAAAACTTTCTGAAGAAATTCCTGTCATCACCAACCAAACCGCTGAAACTATCTGTGACTTTTTCATAAAAAAAGTCAATACACTTGTCAACAAATATCAGGAAACCGTGAATTCACCAGTATTATTTTGAAACCAAAGGATTCCCGTCTCTGGCACAAAAGACTGGAAAAAGGATTATTTTAAAGGCAGGGTGACTATAAATTCAGTATATTTATTCAATTGAGAGTTAATAGTTATAGTTCCGCCATGTTGTTTGATGGATCGGGATGCAATAAAAAGTCCCAGGCCTGTTCCCTTATTTCCTTTATCAGAAAAGAAAAGGTTGAATATTTTATTTTTTTTATTCTCGTCTATTCCCTTGCCATTGTCTTTAATAGCAAAAATAATATGAGGGTCTTCAATGCGGGTTAAAAAACTGATTTCACCCTTTTTCTTTTTTGATATGCAGGCATCAACAGCATTTTCAAGAATGCTGGAAAATGCTGCTAAAACAGCCATTTTATCGATATAAAGGGAAATAGTATTATGGGGGAAATCTACTTTTAAATTGATATTTTCCTGATCTGCTCTGGGTTTAATTGCCGAAACAATTTCCTTTATCAGTTCCGGCAACAGGACATGTGATCTGTCAGGTTCTCTTTTTTTGGTATGGAATAAAATATTCAATACCATCTCTCTGGTTTTTAAAATTTTGTCCTTAACGATTTCCCATCCTTCCGATATTTGCCGGGTGTCATTTTTATCCAGGCCGGACTCTATGAGATATGAACCACCGTCAAGTCCAGTTAAAAGCTGTTTGAGGCCATGAGAAACAGAACCAATGTGAAGTCCAAGTGAGGCCAGGTGATCCTGAAGTTCACGGATCATTGTTACATCCGTTGACATTTCCATGACATGCTTGACCTGACCTTTAGAATCTATAATAGCAGATGTCTGGATAAAAATATTGCGTACGCTTGAGTCTTTTAGAACAACATCCATTTCAGCAGTATGAGAGCCTTTGTCCTTGAATGTTTTTATAACAGGGCAATCAGGACAGGGAGAATTTCTGCCTTTATAAACGTCATAACAAGTCATCCCTTCTTTATAATTGAAGTGCTCCTTGAATATCCTGTTTGTCTCTATAATAGTAAGATTTTTATCCTGTATCGTTAAATAACCTGGAGATTCGTTAAACAGCTGAATATATCTTTTTTCAGATTCTGCCAGTTTTTGGGTTTTCTCTTTTACAAGCTTTTCAAGGTCTTTTGTATAGGTCAGGATTTTTTTTCTTGTGTCTATCCTGTCATGGGCTCTTTTCAGTGCTATATCCAGAACATCATTATCAATAGGCTTTGAAATAAAATCAATGGCATCAAGCTTTAAGCTTTCAATGGCAAGCTTAAAATCACCGTGTCCTGTAATCATAATAACTTCAGTATCAGGACTGTTCTTTTTTATATGTTTCAGCAGCGAAACACCATCCATCCCCGGCATTCTGATATCGGTCAGAACGATATCAAAGAAATCCCAGTCGATTTTTTCAGCAGCTTTTTTCCCGTTATCAGCAGTAGAAACTTCATATCCAAGATCCTGCAAATAGATTGTCAGAACTTTTCTAATACCTTCTTCGTCATCCACAAGCAAAACTTTCGTTGCCATAATGGTTGTCCCTATTCAATTATTCCGGTTCAAGACCATTTCCCAATACACATTTTTTAATAACTGCTTTAAGATATTCAGAATCGGCATCTTTTGCAACAAAAATTGCCGGTTCAGGGATATCGTGTTCAAGATTAATATTCAGCATTTTTATATGGTGAAAAAATGCTTTGCGATCAACCCCTGAAAAGAAAATAATGGGTATGGTTTTAAATTCAGGATGCGTTACAAGTTCCTGGTAGACTAGAGTTCCCCCTTTCTGGGGCATCATGATATCCAGAATAATGGCGGCGGGCTTGATTCGGGTTAAGGTATCAAGCCCCTGCACACCATCTTTTGCCAATACAGGATCAAACCCCAGTGATTTGACAAGACTCATGAGGTAAAATCTCATTTGAATCTCATCGTCCATGATGAGAATCTTATGTCTGCATTTTTCCCGGGACATTTTTTTTAAATTTACAATCTATCAGGTCTGTTCACACTGGCAACAGGACAGGCTGATCTTAAAACCACTTGTTCAACTGTTGTTCCAAGAAGTGCTTCGTCAGGATCAATATCCCTTGTATGATGGGCCATGACAATCAGATCACCACTGGTTTCCCTTGCAAATTTTAACAGTTCCACATAGGGAACGCCTTCCCATATGGAAATCTCATAATTATCAAAATCATTCATTTGAGAAACATACTCTTTTTCAAGTCTTGCTCTTGCAGCCAAAATCTTATCCTCTATTGATTTTTGTCCGGGTGCAACGCCAGCCTGGGACGTATCAATATCAAGGGCATGGAAAAGATAAAGCTTGCATCCAATAGATTCTGCCATTTTAAATGCAAATTTAAATGCTGACATGGCGGCCTTTGAAAAATCAGTTCCAAAAATAATTTTATTAAAATACCAGAAACAGGTTGCACATGGTCTGCTGATGATAAGGACCGGGCACCTGGCTCTTTGGGCTACTTTCTGCATTGTAGTCCCCACGATACCCCTGAATCTTGCCGCCCCGGTTTCATCGGCTCTTGTGTGGGAGCCCATTATAATGCAGTCAATATCCTCTTTCCTGGCAAATCTTAAGATTTCTGTTGAAGGAATACCTGCAAGAATTTCAAACCTTGGTTCTCCATGCTTCTCAATGAGTGTTGCATAGGTGTTTTTCAACTCATCCTTGACCCACTCAACATAGTCAGGCCCTACATCATCTTTTTCTCCTGTCAGATAATCAGTTATAGAGAAACTGCTTCCATGGGAAGGAACACCAAATACATGATAAAGGATCAATTCCGATTTGTATTTCTCGGCAAGTTCAAAAGCGATTTTAGCAGCCGCATCACAGGCCGGAGAAGCTGTTGTGGCAAAAAGTATTTTTTTAAACATGATTACCTCCTTATTGAACATTCTAACGGATTAAAATTAAAAGAAAGTTCCCAGGCAATGCCTTCCACAAGTTCAAAAAGAGTGTAAAAGGTCTCATACTGGAAAACATCCTCCTTATCCCCAAAAACAACATGTTTTAATTTCCCGAGTTTTAATTTGTGATTCAATAAATCTTCCAAATGGAAAAACTTTAAATCGATCATCTTTTTGTTGGATACTCCTTTCAAAGTGGTATAAAAATTCAAGCATGGACTTCCTGGAAACCCTTCTATTTCAATCGTTTTATAAAATAGCAATGATTCTAATTCTTTGTTTTTAAATTCTGAACTGCAATTTTTTAAAACAATTTCAATTAGCGGGTCCAATATTTCGCTTATGTTTTTCAGATCCGGATACTGGTTGACCATCATAAAAAAGGAACTTAAGGTAAAGCTTTCATCAATTTCAATATAGTTTCCTAATATTTTCAGAACGGAGATGGTGAGTTTTTTACCTTTTTTTTTAATAACACCGTTTTTATGAAGAAAAATTTTTTCCATGAGTTTAAAAGCCCCTTTCTTAGACTTTGCTCCTTAATGGGATTTTAACAACAAACAGGGAGCCTTTCCCTTCTTCAGTCTTAAAGCTTATTTCCCCATCATGTTCTTCTATTATTTTTTTGGTCGTCATTAAACCGAAACCGGTTCCGTTCATCCCCTTGGTGGTAATAAAGTCTTTTAAAATAGATTTTTTTATGGTGTCGTTAATGCCGCAGCCATTATCCTGGATCTTGTACACAATATTGTTATTCTCTCTTTCAACAATAATTTTTACGGTTTTGGTCTGATTGGGATTCGCAATTTTATTAAAAGAATCAAACGCATTGACTACAAAATTTAAAATGCAATTGTGTATCGCTTCACAGTCCATGAAAACCAGTCTTTTTTCCATACAGGGCAAAAGTTTAAAAATGATATTTTCTTCTTTTGCCCTGTGGTTCATTAGCTGCATCACCTCTCTTGCCGGTTTATTGGGATTTTCCAGTTTGAAATCCAGTTTTGTTGTTTTGGCATAGTTTAAAAGATCCAGGGAGAGTTTGGTAATTTTATTTATATTCCCTTTCATCATTTCCCAGCCCTGTTTTAAATATTCACGATTTTCAAGCTCGATTCCCTGTTCCAGAACAAAAGAACTTCCCTTAAGACCTCCTGCAATATTTTTAATGGCATGGGACATGCCGGCAATTGTCTGGCCGATTGTCACAAGTTTTTCAGATTCATTTATTTTTTTGTCTTTTTCCTTTACAAGACTTTCCAGATCATCCATATAGCTGTTTATATTCTGGGTTATGGAGATACGCTCCTGTGCTTTTTTTATTGCTGATTCAAGGTCCCCGATATCAATGGGTTTGGTTATAAAATCTGCTGCTTCATGTTGAAGGCTTTTAACTACCAGATTCATGTCGCCATGACCTGTTATCATAATAACCTCTGTTTCAGGATTCAGATTTTTAATTCTCTTGAGAACCTCAATACCATCAATACCAGGCATTTTAATGTCTGTTATGACAATACAGGGATTTTTTTCTATAAAGATTTTAAGTCCTGTCTCTCCGTCAGAAGCAAGGCATACATCATACCCGGATGATTCAAGGGTGATTTTCAAAACTTTGCGGATACCTTCTTCATCGTCAACAAGAAGTATTTTGTTGTTTTCCATAGCCTTGCTATTCATTTAATACTCCTTCAGGTTTTTGTGAAAACTAATGGTAAATGTAACACCACCTTCCGGATTATTCGTGACACAGATATCGGCACCAGACTCCTTTAGGATTCCATAACTTATGGATAATCCCAGGCCGGTTCCCTTTCCCACTTTTTTTGTCGTGAAAAAGGGTTCAAAAATCTTATTCATATCAGCTTTTGAAATTCCAGTTCCAGTGTCTGATATTCTAACAATAACAGCACCCTTGCTGAATGAAGTTTCAATGGTGATCCGTTTTGTTTTACCATTTTGATCTCCATTGTTTTCAAACCTGGCCTCGATAGAATCCCTTGCATTAATAAGAAGATTGATGAAAACCTGCTCCAGTCGAGCCGGATCAGCTATTATTTCGGGAAGGTTTTCATCAAGTTCCCATTTAACCTCAATCTCTCGCAATTTTAATTGCTGGCTGAAAATATCAAAAGCCCTTTTAATTGTTTCATTTATATTGACAGCTTCCTTTGAAAGCGTTGATTTACGACCAAACAAACGCATGTGGTTGGTAATCTTTGAGGCTCTGTCCACATGGATTTCAATTTCCTGAGACAGAGTGTTTAAAATATCTGGATTAATTTTTTCATTTCTGCTTATTTTCCGGTATATGAAACTTGAAGCCGTTTTAATGACAGATAATGGCTGGTTAAGTTCATGTGCCACTCCTGTTGCCATTTCTCCCAAAGTCGCCATTTTACCGGCCTGAATTAACTGGTGCTCTGTTTCAACTGATAGGGTTATATCAACCACTGTAACAAGCAGTACTTTTTGTTCTGTAAACTCAGCAGGGCTGACCCATATATTTACATAGATACTCTCCAGGTTCTTCTTATGATTTATTAATCGTTCATGAAGCGGATTATCAAAATTTTGCTTAAATTTTTCAAATTCCTCTGGTTCTGGGAAAAGAAAAGAAAAAGGCTTATCTTTCAACTCATCCTTTTTAAAACCATACACTTTCAGGGCACTGTTGTTACAGGTCATGATTTTATAAGTATCAATATTCAGAATAAACACGGGATTAGGAATACTCTCAAAAATTGCCTGGTATTTTCGTTCCGACTCTTTGACGATCTCTTCAAGTTTTTTTCTTCGAGAAATATCAATACTCATTTCCATGGCAGCTATGATATTACCCTGGTCATCTTTTAGTGGTGCAGTTTTCACAAACCAGTGAGCAATAGTTCCGTCCTTGTTTATTCCGGACTCTTCACTGAAATGGGACTTGCCGTCAATAAATGTTCTTTCAACAGGGCAGTCATTGCATTTGTTGATCAAATTTTTATAGGCAACGTAACAGCGGTCACCATATTCAGGATTGAATTTTTTTGAAAATTCCTTATTAAACTCAATCAGTTCGTAGTCTCTATTCTGAACGGTAATGGTACAGGGAACCTGATCAAAGAGATTCTGGTATCTGCTTTTTTGCCGATTAAGTTCATCCTGTTTATTCTGTATTTTTTCCCCCATAACCAGAATGGCAAGGGATAACTTCCCGATTTCATCTTTCTGGATCACATTTTTTATATTGTTTTGATAACTTCCTTTTCCGATACGATCTGTTTCTTTTATTAAATTTTTGATGGGATTGGTTACCAGGCGGAAAATACTAAAGCTGATAGTTATTGCCAGGATTATAAAAAGATAAATGGCCGTCCAGGCGGACATTTTTTTTGTAAAACTGATTTCAGCCTTTACATCTTTTAAAGAAACAACAACATCAAGGACGCCAAGCTTTTTTATTCCCTCAGGATGATAATGGCATTGGGCAGTTGAACAGGAGGGTTCATTTAATATGGGGTTCATAATACCCAGCAAAAGTTCATCCTGATCTGATTTAAATATTCTGATCCTGTCCTTGATATCTTTTCGAATGATTGGTGTCTCGGTTGCATGACAAATTTTACAGGCCACATCGGTTTTTTCAACCATAGAACCAAGTTCCATGGCAGTATTTGAAAATTTAATCTGCCCCTGACAATTAAAAATTCTTATGGATTCAATTTCATTGTACTCTGACATGCTTTTTAAAATTTCCTGCATATCCTTATTTGGATTATGCAACATTGCAAACCAGGTAAAACTCAAAACGCTGTTAGAAAATTTATCAACCTCAGATATCTTTTTATTAATCAGGGTTTTTTCCTGGAATATAGTGGTAAAGTAGGACCAGATAAAAATGCTTGCAAAAAGCACGATCCCTACAGAAATCATAAGCTTTAATGCGAGAGTCTCTATTTTTATGAAAGATTTAAACATTACACCTGGTCCCATTTTCCCTTTTTGTCAATTTAACAGTTCCGCAACTTTGGTTAAAACCTCTTTAGGATCAAAAGGTTTTCCAAAGGAAGCAGCAGCTTTTGGAATTGAATATTTCATGCCTGTAAGGCCGCTGATTACTATAACCGGTATATCAAACCCTTTTATTTTACTGATTTTTCTAAAAAATCTGGGTCCCCATTCTTCAGGCATTTCAAGATCCAGAGTGATAAGGTCAGGATTTTCATTTTTATAAGTATCAAAAGCATTTTTGCCATCCTTTGCAATACAGGTTTCATACCCGTTATCTTTAAAAAGGGTGTCAAGATATTTGGTAATGGCTGGATCATCATCTACTATCATAATTTTTTTTGTCATAACAACCTCACTTTTTGATATGGCATTCACCACATAAAACCGGTCCTTTTTTAGATTCAAAATGACACTCTTTACACCGGTTATGAAATGCCATTCTTAAAGGAATGGCGTTCTCAGATATCGGTTTTAAAAAGTGGCATTCCGAACACGGAGAGTCTTCAGAGGACTCACCCTCAATCAATTTTTTGTTTTCATACACATGATGGCAGACAGAACAGTCATCT
>CALGRI010000062.1 GCA_937880875.1 uncultured Pseudomonadota bacterium | reverse complement strand
TCGCCATACTTCCGGAAATATCAATAAGAATGACACAGGATGCCACAATAGTATTATCAGGCCTTATCAAGGATCGGCAAAAAGATGTACTTGCAGCACTTGAGGCCCATCATCTCTGTGTCATCCATGAAGAATATGTAGATGAATGGGTCACACTTGCCGTTAAAAAGAAAATTTAGGTCTGGTATTTATTTGGTGATAAGTTGAATAAGGTAAGCTAACCATGTTATACAGCTTTAAAAGAATAACCTTGAACACTTGAAAACAGCACAGGAATTTCAAAGCAAGATACAATCAGGAGAAGATTACAACCAGGAGAAGATAAGGTAAGGCCAGGTCTTAATGAACTTTCTGCCAGAATTCATAGTTTCAAAGGACAGTCATGGTGCACGTATCTCCATCACGGGCAGGCTTGATGCAAAAGGAACATCAAGCCTGTGGCAGGGGATCACCAAAAAAATTTCTAATTGTGACCTCCCAAACCTGACCCTTGATCTTGAAAAAGTGAATTATCTGGATACGGCAGGGGCCACCTTTATTTACCATATAGAAAAGCTTGCCAGAACCCGGGGAGTTAAAGAATTTTTTATTGTCAATCTTAAACCGGAATTTTCACCCCTTATTGAACTGGCAAAGCAGATAGAGCAGAAAGATTTTTCAGATCAAACACCAAAAAAACTTTTTTTTGTTGAAAATAAAGGAAAAAACTTTTCAGACACTTTGTCGGAAACAAAAGAATTTATAACCTACATAGGAGAGATCACCTGGGCCCTGATTCAAAGCCTTAAACATCCAAAAACAATTCGGTGGGCAGACACCTTCCTGGTTGCCGAACGTGCCGGGGTAGATGCGCTTCCCATCGTTGCCTTGATCAGCTTTATTGTCGGTCTTGTCATGGCCTTTCAGGCTGCCATCCCCATGCGCATGTTTGGAGCGGAACTCTATGTGGCCAATCTCATCGGAATCGCCATGATAAGAGAACTTGGGCCCCTTATGACCGCTATTGTTCTGGCTGGAAGATCTGCATCAGCCTTTGCCGCTGAAATCGGAACCATGAGAATCAACGAAGAGATTGATGCACTAACGGTCATGGGGCTTGATCCTGTAAGGTTCCTGATTGTGCCCAGGGTCATTGCGTTAACCATTATTACCCCTCTGTTAACCATATTTTCAAACCTTGTGGGAATACTGGGAGGCGCCCTTGTGATTACATCCATGGGATATCCCATTATCTCCTATTACAACCAGATTGCATCTTTTGTGGAATGGAACGATTTTGCAGGAGGGCTTGTAAAATGCTTTGTTTTCGGGATTCTGATTGCAACAGCCGGCTGCATTAGGGGATATCAGACCCAAAGCGGACCTTCTGCCGTCGGGGTCTCAACCACCAGTGCCGTTGTCACGGGTATTGTATTGATTGCCGTTTTTGACGGGATTTTTTCAATTATGTATTATTATCTTGGCATATGAAACCAATGGAAACTATCATAAAAATAGAAAACCTCTATGCCGGGTATAACAACATACCGATTATTGAAAATATCAATTTTAAGGTATTTAAAGGCGAAGTCTTTGTAATTATTGGCGGATCCGGGTGCGGGAAAAGCACGCTGCTCAAAAATATGATCGGGCTTTTACCTCCTATTTCAGGCAATGTGATGATTCTGGGAGAAAACCTGTCCCAGGCCGTTGGATTAGAAAAAAATCTTATCCTGCAAAAAATCGGGGTTGCTTTCCAGAGCGGGGCATTGTTCGGTTCCATGACGGTGATGGAGAATGTTAAACTTCCATTAAAAGAATTTACAAGCCTTCCAGACTCGGTCATGGATGACATTGTATGGTTGAAACTCAAACTGGTGGGACTTGAAAAAGCCGTCTTTCTCATGCCCGGGGAATTGTCCGGCGGCATGAAAAAAAGGGCTGCCCTGGCCCGTGCCATGGCACTTGATCCATCCATTATTTTTCTGGATGAACCCTCTGCAGGGCTGGACCCCATTACTTCAGCAGGACTTGATCATCTGGTGATGGAGCTTGCTTCTTCTCTCGGCATCACATTTGTGATTGTCACCCATGAACTGGCAAGCATTGACGCTATATCCGACAGGATCATCATGCTTGAAAAGGATGCAAAGACAATCATTGCAACGGGAACACCGGAACAGCTGAAAAATGACCACAGCAATCCCTATGTCTATAATTTTTTTAACCGGACAATCCATAAAGGTGAAAAATGACCCAAAAAGCAAATTTCTTTAAGCTCGGCCTGTTTGTCATTATTGCATTTGGACTTGGGGCGACATTTTTAATCATTTTCGGGGCAGGACAATTTTTCAAAAAGGAACTGCTTGTCGAAACATGTTTTAATGAATCTGTACAAGGATTAAGTATCGGATCTGAGGTCAAATATAAAGGGATAAAAATCGGATCTGTCAAATCCATGACCAGTGCTGCCCAGGTCTATCAGACAAAGTCAGATTATGTGCTGGTCATCATATCTCTTGAAAACGACATCTCCCTTGGCCAGACAGGGGACTCTGCCAAAATTAGAGTCCAAAATGCCATCAATGACAACCTGACAATCCGGCTCTCATTTAAAGGGCTGACGGGAGTAGCTTATCTTGAAACGGATTATTCAGTAAAAGATCCCAATGACAAACTTGATATTTCCTGGTCTCCAAAAAATATTTATATACCGTCAAAAAAAAGCAATATGAAACAGTTTGGCGATGCCCTTAACCAAATTCTTGACAGCCTTGCATCCATCAATATGAAAGGGATTACACTGGATATCGAAACCCTTTTAAAGACCCTGGATCAAAAAGCCAATAACTTTGATATTGATAATATCTCCAGCTTGGCCGCATCATTGTTAAAAGAACTCAAAGACACCAACCAGAAGATCAACACGGCAATCGGATCCACCAAGGTCAAACGCCTTCTGGATGATGCCCAAACCTCTTTTGCTGAACTGAGGACCATTGTTGAGACAGCTAAAACCCCTTTGAACAAGGCGATCAATGACTTCCAAAAAGCGGCCGACAGCACAAAGAATATGGCTGAAGGACTTGAAACCCGACTGTCCCCCCGGATTGACAGCCTGTCTTCCAACCTGGACCGATTGATGGAAAGCCTTGCTGCTACGTCAGGACTTCTGGAGAATATGGTCTGGCTGAATTCCGACAAGATCAAGCTGATCATTGAAAATATTGAAACCACTTCTGAAAACTTAAAACAAATGAGCAAAGACATAAGAAGATATCCTGGCAGGCTGCTTTTTGAAAAACCCCCGGAAAAAATCAATATGGAGAAAAAAGACTGATGCGGCCAAAAATTTCTATTGTTTTAACGGGATTTCTGGTTATCCTTATCTCATTTTATGGATGCACAGGTTTAAAAAAAGAGCCTGTCAACAAAAGCTATTTTGACCTGGCTATTACGCTTCCGGTTTCAAGCCAGAATAAGGTCTGTAAAAGCGAGACTCTTCTTGTCAAAGAATTTTATATAAATCCTGTTTTTGATTCCCATTCTTTTGTTTACCGCCTGGGAAAAAACAAATATGCAATCGATTATTACAACGAATTTGTCAGCTCTCCTGCAAGACTGATTACTCAAGGAATAGAGGAAAACCTTTGTGCTTCAAATCTTTTCACATCCATACAGGCAAACAAGAAACAAAATATTGGTTTTCGGTTATCCGGGAAAATTACCCGGCTTTACGGAGATTTCCAGGACCCTTCTAATCCCAGGGCTGTCATTGAAATCAGTATGATCCTGGAAAAAAAGCATGACACTGCATTCCAGACAATTTCCAGCAAGACCTATCTTGCCGAAGAAAAAATTTTATCCAATGATCCTTCTAAGCTTGTTTCAGGCTGGAATGCCGGGCTTTTAAAAATCGTGATAGGATTTATAAGTGATTTTCAACCACTCTCCCCTTAAAATTTGGTCTACATTAAAGAATATGGGTCAACATCCACAACCAGCCTGATCCCAGACTTAGGTGTTATTTTCGGATGGTCCATCATGGCTTTTACCAGGCCGTTAACAAGGACTGAAGAAGGACTTTTCACCAGGATCTGCCACCTGAACTGTGAGGAAATTTTCTGAATGGATGCCTCAATGGGCCCCAGAATCTGAACCATGGTCTTTTGTTTTTCCTGGTTTTCAAGCAATGCCTTAAGAACCTGGGCAACCATGGCTGCATAGTCTTTTACTTTTGCAAAGTTACTACCTGAAATTTTCAATTGAATCATCCGGGAAAAAGGCGGGTACAGCAACGATCTTCTATACGGCACCTCATTTTGAAAAAATTCAATAAAATCCTGTTTTTTAGCAGCTTCAATAATAAAATGCTCAGGATTATAGGTCTGCATAATAACTTTTCCTTCCGTCTCACCTCTTCCTGCCCGGCCAGCCACTTGGGCAAGCACTTGAAAGGTTCGCTCCCCTGCCCTGAAATCCGGAAGGCTTAGGGACAGGTCCGCGCAAATTACGCCAACAAGGGTAATGGAGGGAAAATCATGGCCTTTGGCAAGCATCTGGGTTCCCACAATAATATCAACATTCCTGTTTCTGATACTTTTTAATATTTTTATGGTGGCCCCTTTCCGAGATGTTGAATCCTGATCCATCCTGGTAAGTCTTGCATCCGGGAACATGGCTTTTAGCATGGATTCAACTTTTTCAGTGCCAAATCCCAATGGTTTTATTTTTGATGATTTACAGGAAGGACATTTGGTGTTAACGGGCCTGTTATATCCGCAAAAATGACATTGATAAACATTTTGCCCTTTATGGAGGGTCATGGTTACATCACAATATCTACAGGACAAAGATTTTCCACAATCCCTGCACACGGGGAATGTGGCAAATCCCCGCCTGTTTAAAAAAATTAATGCCTGGTTCCCTTTATCAAGACAATTTCTGATCTCTTTTGAAAGCTGTGGTGTTATGATCCTGTCATATCCTCTGGCATCCTTATATTTTTTCAAATCCACAAGGGTTATCTTTGGCAATGGATGTTGATTGATGCGGGTTTCAAGTTTTAATTCCTCAAACCGTTTCATAACAACATTCTGATAAGATTGTACAGAAGGGGTTGCTGATCCCAGAATCACGGGGCAGGCATTCATTTTTCCCCGGACAACGGCAAGGTCCCTTGCATTATATCTTAAGCCTGTCTCCTGCTTATAAGAGGTGTCATGTTCTTCATCCACAATAATGAGCCCGATATTTTCAAATGGGGCAAAAACAGCTGACCTTGCCCCAATGACAATGCTCACCTTTTTAAGG
Source organism: uncultured Pseudomonadota bacterium (assembly GCA_937880875.1). Classification (GTDB taxonomy): domain Bacteria; phylum Desulfobacterota; class Desulfobacteria; order Desulfobacterales; family Desulfobacteraceae; genus Desulfobacula. The sequence goes on along the minus strand of CALGRI010000062.1, from coordinate 113 downwards.
GCAATTTTGCGCCACTGATCTATAAGTTCGCCTTTGGTTAATGAAGAATGAATGACGGCTATTTTCTCCCCAAACCTTGCCCTGAACCGTCTTTCCGTCTGGGAAATCAAAGA
>CALGRI010000061.1 GCA_937880875.1 uncultured Pseudomonadota bacterium | reverse complement strand
GGACCTACTGATTAAGAGTCAGTTGCTCTACCAGTTGAGCTAACGGCCCATAAAATTAACCCGGCAAATCTAACAACCCATTCTAAAAATGTCAATAGATTTTTGAATTCTGAGGGGTCAAAAATCGGTTGACCCTTTAATCACTGTTTTGATATACTCGCGTGTTTATAAACAATGGAATAATGATTTTTTAATAAATAAGGGGTGATATATGTCTAGATCAAAATCAGAAAATCTTTTTAAAGAAGCCCGGAATTTAATTCCAGGGGGGGTAAATTCTCCGGTAAGAGCCTGTGGTTCTGTGGGAGGACAGCCAATATTCATAGAAAAGGGAAACCTGAGTAAGATTTATGATGTTGATGGAAACAAATATATTGATTACGTGCTTTCCTGGGGACCTTTAATTTTAGGTCACAGACCTGCCTGCGTTATTGATGCTTTGAAAAAGGTTCTTGAAATAGGTACCAGTTTTGGTGCACCAACGGAATTTGAAACAAAACTTGCCCGTCTTGTTATTGATATGGTGCCTTCCGTGGAAATGATAAGAATGGTAAACTCTGGAACCGAAGCAACCATGAGTGCGATCCGGCTTGCCCGGGGATATACAGGAAGGGATATGATCATCAAGTTTGACGGGTGTTATCATGGTCATGCAGATACGCTTCTTGTTGCAGCAGGATCAGGTGTTGCAACCCTGGGTATCCCGGGCAGCCCTGGTGTTCCTGAGTCGGTTATTTCCAATACTATATCTTTAAAATTTAATGATATAGAAGGGTTTGTAAAATTTATGGAAGAAAAGGGGGACAGGGTTGCCGGCGTTATTGTTGAGCCTGTTGCCGGCAATATGGGCATGGTATTGCCTGCTGATGGATTTCTTGAAATATTGCGGGAATATACTTCAAAGTTCGAGGCTGTCCTGATCTTTGACGAAGTCATGACAGGGTTCAGGGTGGCAAAAGATTCTGCCCAGGGGTTGTTTGGCATAACACCGGATCTGTCCTGTTTTGGTAAGGTGATTGGCGGTGGTTTGCCTGTGGGTGCTTATGGCGGGAAAAAAGAAATTATGGATAAAATAGCTCCCGTGGGCACTGTGTATCAGGCCGGGACCCTTTCCGGCAATCCTTTTGCAATGGCAGCCGGGATTGCAACTCTGACAGAGCTTCAAAAAAATGGTGTGTATGAAGCACTTGATAGTAAGACGGACAAGCTTATGAAAGGCCTGCAGTCTGCTGCAGATGATGCAGCAATCCCTTTTAAAACAGGTCATGTGGGCTCTATGGCGGGATTCTTTTTTACAAGCGTTGATGTTAATGATTTTGATGATGCTAAAAAATGCGATCTGGATCGATTTGCAAAATTTTACAGGATTATGCTTGATAAAGGTGTATACCTTGCCCCTTCACAGTTTGAAGCCTGTTTTGTCTCTCTGGCACATTCTGACGAGGATATTGATGAGACGATTGCTGCTGCAAGATTGGCAATGGCTGCTCTTTAAATAATAATGATAAATAAGATACATTTAATTGCTGCCTGTGGGACAGGGATGGGAACCCTTGCCTGTATTCTCAAGGAGATGGGGTATAAGGTTTCCGGTTCTGACCAGAATGTTTATCCCCCCATGAGTGATTTTTTAAATGAAAAGGGAATTTCTCTTTTTACAGGATATGATCCTTTAAATTTAGATCATGGGCCTGATCTAGTGATTATCGGCAATGCTGTGACAAAGCTGAATGTTGAAGCCCAGGCAGTATTGCAAAGGGGCATACCCTATTTATCAATGCCCCAGGCAGTGAATAAATTTATTGCAAAGGATAAAAAGATCATCCTGGTTACAGGAACCCATGGAAAAACAACCACCTCTTCAATCATGGCCCATATCCTGTTTAAGGCAGGAATGGACCCGTCTTTTATGATCGGTGGCATTTTAAAGGATTTTAATTCAAGCTTTAGAATGGGAAGCGGCAAATATATGGTGATTGAAGGGGATGAATATGACACGGCCTTTTTTGATAAAGGACCGAAGTTTATGCATTATGACCCTGAAATTACTATTATGACCGGGATTGAATTTGATCATGCAGATATTTTCACAGATATTGACCATATCAAGACTGTTTTTTCGACTTTTGTTAAAAAAATAGAAAAAGATAGTCATATTATAGCGTTTGATAATAATGACAATTTAAAAGAGGTTCTTGCCGATTCTGCAGCATCTGTAGAGACATATGGTGTGCAGGCACAATGGTCTTTTTCTAACCATGTACAGCAGAATTTGAAAACCTTTTTTGATGTTCAAGGTCCCGATAAAACGATTTCCATTGAAACAAATATGGTGGGAGAGCATAATCTTTTTAATTGTCTTGCCTGTATTGCTGCGGCCAATAAAATAGGCATCAGTGATAAAAATATTATCAAGGCTTTAAAAGCTTTTTCAGGTATAAAAAGACGGCAGGAGATTCGCGGGATAAAACATGGGATCACGGTAATGGATGATTTTGCCCATCATCCCACAGCGGTCAAAGAGACGATTAAAGCAGTAAAACCCTTTTATAAAGAGGGCCGGGTGATCGCTGTTTTTGAACCCAGAACCAATACAAGCATGAGAAATTTTTTCCAGGACACTTATCCTGATTCTTTTCTGGATGCAGATATGGTGTGTATCTGTGAACCAGGCATTAAAAAAAATATACCCCTGAACGATAAATTTTCCACTAGACAGCTTGTGGCAGACATTGCAAAAAGGGGAATTGAGGCATATTATTTTAAAAACAGCGATGCCGTTATAAATTTTCTGGTATCAAAATTAAGACAGGATGATCTTGTTTTAATAATGTCAAATGGAGGATTTGATAATATCCACATAAACCTGCTTGAGAAAATTGAATGAAAAAAAAGCTGATACTTCGTGTTATTGGAATAGGAATGTTTCATGCTGTTTTATATTTATATATTGTTCCTTTTGTGATTTATCCAAAATTTGGCAATAATGGATTTAAATTTACTATTGTAGTTGCCATTATTATTTCTATAGCTGTCCTGGGAACAATTTTTTTAGAAACAAAAAATAAAAGGAGAGAAAAATGAGAAGTATTGAGAAAATAGAGTGGGACCCCAAATATAGTGTTGATATTGAAGAAATAGACATTCACCAGAAAAAGATGTTTGAGTTATTCAACCAGTTGATTGACGCCGATAAATCGGAAAACGATTGTAAAGGGTGCATTAATATTATTTCTGATATAAACGAATATTGTAAATTGTATTTCACCACAGAAGAAAGATACTTGAGAAAAAAGGGATATCCTGATTTGGCAGCCCATGCAAGGGCCCATCGTAAATTTATTAGAAATGCCATTAGTTTGCGACGCGAAATTTCGGAAAATATAGCAAATTTAACAGATGATGTGATAATGGAATTAAGAGATTGGCTGATAAATCATATAGTTAAATTAGATTCTAACTATGTTCCTTTTTTAAGGATCGCTAAATATATAGAAGAATCAAAGCATAAAAAATAATGTTTTTTATGCTTTTGAGAGATGATCTGCTTTTGAGAGATGGTTATGGACAGGCGAGTCGATTCTATGACAAGCCGGGAATATCATGAGCCAATATATAGCATTTGAGCTTGGCAATTTATTTGACCAGCATTTTTTTTCAAACCTGGATTATTTTTTTGCCCGATCCATGGCAAAAGCCTTTGATGAAAAAGACCCCATTGTTCTGGCATCATGTGCACTGGTTTCCAAATCATTGTTTGAGGGCCATATCTGTCTTAATATCAAGGCAATGTCTGAAACTATCCGTCCTGTATCGGAAGCGGGTAATGATTTAATTAAATTTCCTGATTTAAATTCATGGATAAATGCTTTACAAAATTCCTTAATGGTTTCAGATAATATTCAAACCCCTCTGGTTTTGGATTCTGATCACAGACTTTATTTTTCAAAATATTATGATTTTCAAAACCGGCTGGCCCGAAATATTATTCAACGCGTTTTTTTAAAGCCCTCTAACATGGATGAGGCAACTATTGATGAAATGCTTGAGTTGTATTTCACTCCAAGTTATAAACATATCAACCTTCAGGGAAACGCAGTAAAGCATGCAATAAAGAACCATTTTACCATTGTTTCAGGTGGGCCTGGAACGGGAAAGACATATGTCACGACTATTATAAAAAAAATCTTTCTATCATATTCAGAAAAACATGCTCTGCCTGTTCCTAAAATAATTTGTGTTGCGCCCACGGGCAAAGCTGCATCAAAAATGGACCAGGGGAGTACTATCCATTCAATTTTAAAGCCATTAAAAAACAGCCCGGGATTTTATTATAATAAAAATAATACTTTGCAAGCAGATGTGATTATTATTGATGAAGCTTCAATGATTGATATTTTATTATTGACCCGGCTTCTGGAAGCAATCCCCATGACAGCCAAAGTGATTGTTTTAGGCGATCAATACCAATTGTCATCCATACAGGCTGGATCAGTATTCAGCGATATCTGCAAAGCAAAAGGATTATCCTCTAACCTGTTTTTTCTTGAATATAATTTCAGATCAAAAGGGAAAACAGGAATTGAAAATTTATCAAAGGCAATCAATGATAATGATGTTCAAAGTCTTGAGGATATACTGACAAAGGGCCTTTATCCTGATGTTGTGTTTGAAAGTCTTAAGGGTAAAGGTTTGGTTGACAGCGCTGCTAATAAGTTTATTTTAGATGGATATAAACTATTTGTTAGTGCGGACACGGTTGAAGAAGCACTGAAAGAACTGGATAATTTTAAAATATTGTGTGCCCATAATTCCGGAGAATATGGAACATTACAAATTAATCATCTTTGTGAAAAGATTTTGCGGACAGAGAATAATTTTGGTATACCAGATAAGCTTAAAAGGATCATCATGGTAAATACCAATGATTATAAAAAAGGCTTATTTAATGGAGATACAGGCATTGTTTTTGAGAAGAAAGAGGGGATTAATACTTTTTTTAAAACCCTGGATAACACCATAAAACAATTTCGTTCTTCAGATCTTCCAGGATCTGACCCGGCGTTTGCAATAACGATCCATAAAAGCCAGGGATCTGAGTTTAACACGGTTTTAATGATACTTCCAGACAGGATTTCACCCGTTGTTACACGGCAGTTGCTATACACAGGTATTACAAGGGCAAAAACAAAAGTAATTATTGTTGGAAACATAAATATTATTAAAAAAGCCATAAACCTTTCTGTAAAAAGAAATTCGGGTTTAATCTCCTGCCTGGAAAAAGAAATTTTAAGATAATGATAAATAAATAAGAAAGAGAATATTTTGAAAAAAAATCAAACAATTCCTGAATTAATCTGGCAGTTTTTTTGTTCTGTAAAGCTGGCCGTTTATACGCTTGTGCTTCTTGCAGCTACATCTATTGTCGGAACTATTATTCTTCAGAATGGGACCCCACAGCAATACTTAAGAGAGTATGGTGCAGCTGTTTACAATGTGATCAAGGTGTTTAACATCGATGATATGTACCGTGCCTGGTGGTTCTTAGCCTTGCTTGTAATCCTGTGTATTAATATAGTTGTATGCTCAATTGAAAGACTTTCAACTACCTGGAAAATTATCTTCCCAGAAAAAATCAAATTTAACCCGGATAGATTTAGAAAACAAAAAAACCTTGAAAGTTTTACTGTCAATAAAGAAGCTTTGTCCTTATACAATGACTATGAAAGTTTTTTATCCAAAACTATTGGAAAGGTTATAAAAGAAGAGACTGGAACCGGTATAGTCATATATTCTGAAACTGGAAGATGGACGAGAATGGGTGTCTACGTCGTGCATTTAAGTATCATACTACTATTAATTGGTGCATTGATCGGATCACTTTTCGGGTTCAAGGCCCGTTTGAATCTGGATGAGGGGGCAACTTCTGATACAGCCTTTATCGCTAAAAAAAGAGAGCCGGTAAATATTGGTTTTTCTATCAGGTGTAATGACTTTAATGTAAAATTTTATGATACGGGTGCACCTGAAGAATTCAAATCAAATTTGACCATTATCGAGAATGGCAAAGAAAGTTTTACCAAAGATATTCTTGTCAATCATCCGCTCAGATACAAAGGTATCAATATTTTTCAATCCTCCTACGGTTCTGGTCAGCCGGACAGCGTTGTTCTCGATATCATCAGGCAATCTGATAAAAGCGTTACAAGCCAAACTATTAAAATCGGAGAAGAAATTCAATTGCCGGACGCTCAGGGTTTATTTGAACTGCAAGGTTTTTTACCAAATTATGATTTTAGGGGCAATAATCTTGGGGAGGCTTTTATAGGAAAGATAACTCTAAAAGATGCCAAAGAAATTCAAATTGCTATTCCAATAAAATTTCCAACTTTTGATAAAATGCGGAAGGGGACATTTGCCTTTGTTGTCAAAGACTTTGAACAAAAGTATTATACGGGTCTTCAGATCACAAAAGATCCTGGAGTGTGGTATGTTTATTCTGGATTTATCTTAATGATTATCGGGTGCTGGATTACCTTTTTCATGTCTCACCAGTCTTTCTTTATTGAAATAGAAAAAGCCGGTGAAAATAGTTCAAAAATAAGCATTTCAGGTACTACCAATCGAAACAACCAGGGGATGAAACTTAAAATTAAAAGAATTGTAACAAAATTAAAGGATATATAACTCTTATGAACAGCTCTTTAGCATTATCTTTAGCAACTTTTATTTATGGGCTTGCTTCGGTTTTTTATATCGGATCGTTTGCCTTTAAAAAGCAGATCCTTGCAAAGCCCGGGTTTATTGTTCTTATAATAGGGTTTTTGAGCAATACTGCCGGCATTATTTTAAGATGGATTGAATCTCATCAGTTGGGATACGGCTATGCACCTTTTTCTAATATGTATGAATCTCTGGTGTTTTTTTCCTGGGCCATTGCCATCCTTTATATTTTTGTTGAACTCAAATACAAGGAAAACATTATCGGGATGTTTGCAACTCCCTTGATATTTCTTGCCATTGCATATGCGTCTCTTTCTCCTGATATTAGTAGTAAAATAAGCCCCTTAATCCCTGCTTTGAAAAGCAATTGGCTCATTGCCCATGTGATTACCTGCTTTTTAGGGTATGCAGGCTTTGCCCTGGCATTCGGGTTCAGTATCATATATTTTATAAAGCCTAAAAATCCTGATGCGGCATCTATATTTGCAAAGCTCCCCTCATGGGACCTCATTGATGAATTAACATATCAAATGGTGGTATTTGGATTTCTTTTTCTTACCATTGGTATTATTACTGGTGCTGTCTGGGCAAATTCAGCCTGGGGAACGTATTGGAGCTGGGATCCTAAAGAAACCTGGTCTCTGATTACCTGGTTTGTTTATGCTATCTTCTTGCATTTAAGAATGATGAGAGGCTGGCACGGGGAAAATCTTGCATGGGTATCTATTATCGGCTTTATGGCCGTTATGTTTACTTACTTTGGTGTAAATTTTCTGCTCAGTGGACTTCACAGCTACGGTTAACCATAACTGACCAACATTATCGTATATCATTTGAATTGTCTTATTTTATCTTGACAAGAAAACAAGATATTTATATAGAATAACGCAAATTATGGATGGTGTTGCAAGACAGCTTAAAATTGCTGTCTGCAAAGGAAATAATTCAGGTTAAACCTGTACAGGTTTAATCTGGATAAAATGGTTAAGGTATCATCAACATTTTAAATTGATGGGGTTTTCATGAGCGAAATAGAAAACAAAGCTGAAAATGGTTCCACGGAAAGTGCAGGGGAAGGCACTGCCGGAGAAGCAAAAGATGACAAGGGGTTAGGACTCGGTATCATCTTTTTTATTATTGCATTTGTTGCATGCTTCTTATCCGGTACACTGCTGTTTCCCAAATTGCTCTATTCAAAAAAAGAGCAGCCTTTTAATTTTGATCACGCGCTTCATGTTGGAGAAGCAGGTGATTGCGAAACATGCCACTCTTTCAGGGAGGACGGTAGTTTTACCGGAATACCCAAGCTTGCTACATGTCTGGATTGCCATACAGAAGAACCTTTGGGTGAGACTGAAGATGAAGCTGTATTCACAGAAGAGTATGTTGCAAAAGAAAAAGAAGTCCCCTGGCTTGTCTATTCAAGACAACCGGATTGTGTCTTTTTCTCCCATGCAGCACACACCGAGGCTGGTGGCATGGATTGCGTATCATGTCATGGTCATATTGGAGAATCCACTTCTTTAAGGCCATACGAAGAAAACAGGATTACAGGTTATAGTCGTGATATCTGGGGTCAAAACATCTTTGGGATTAAAAAAAATTCCTGGGATCGTATGAAGATGGATGACTGCGCAAAGTGTCACAAAAAGGAAACAGGCCACCAGGGTTATTGTTTCCAGTGTCACAAATAAGAAACCTAAAACACAAGAATTCAAAAACTTTATAGAGGAATAATTTATGAAAGTTGACAGAAGAAGCTTCTTGGGATTGGGACTTGGCGCGGTTGCTGGTATTGCAGTTTCCCCTATCGGGATGAAACTGACAGATGATTCAGCCATCTGGACCCAGAACTGGCCATGGACTCCTGTCCCTGTTGACGGAGAAGTAACCTATGAAAATTCGGTCTGCAGCCTTTGCCCTGGAAGTTGTGGCATAAGCGTCAGGAAGATAAACAACAGACCCGTTAAAATCGAAGGATTGGCTGGGTATCCCATAAATGATGGTGGTGCCTGTCTCCATGGAATTGCCGGTCTTCAGTACTTATACGATCCTTCCAGGGTAAAAACGCCATTAAAGAAAAATGGTGATAAATTTGAAGAAATTTCCTGGGATGATGCCATTGCAATTGTTGCAGGAAAACTTGCGGATATCAGAAAAAGCAACTCGCCTGAAAAACTGGCCTGCATAGTAGATAAGGAACAAGGATCGGTTTCAGGGTTATTTAAACGATTGCTTAAAACATTTGGGTCCCCAAATTTTTATACCATGCCAGGTCTTGAGTCTTATCTTGAATTGACAGCAGAAACTTTGCATGGTGAAGGGCAAACCATTGCTTTTGATCTTGAAAATGCAAGCTTTGTGTTAAGCTTTGGAGCAGGGATCATAGAAGGTTGGGGATCACCTGTAAATTGCTTTAAAGCAAATGCATCAAGAAAAGAAAGAAAGGCAAAGCTTTATCAAATTGAACCGCGTTTATCCAATACTGCTGCCAATGCAGATAAATGGATCCCAATAAAACCTGGGACCGAGGCAGATCTGGCGCTGGGTATTTGTGCTGTTATCTTGAAAGACAATTTGTTTGACAGCACGGCAACAGCAAATTTTAGAGGCGGGATAAACAAATTTGGTGCTTTGCTTCAAAAGGAGTATACCCCATCAAAAACTGCTGAAATTACCGGGGTAAAAGCATCTGACATTGAAAAAATCGCCACATTGTTTGCCAAAGCAAAAATGCCGCTTGCAGTCTTTGGTAAAGGTCGAGGCGATGGGGCTCAAAGCTTAAAAGAGCTTGTAGCGGTTCATACATTGAATTGCCTGGTTGGTAATATCAATAAAAAAGGTGGTGCATTTGTTCAGCCTAAACTCAAGTATCTTGAGTTTGCCGATGAATCAATGGACAGCATAGCTGAAAATGGGTTCGCAAAAACTAAAGCCGCACCTTATGTGAATCAGCTTATTGAAAAGGTAAATGCATCTTCCCGACCTGTTGTTGAGGCTCTTTTTGTTTACAATGCAAATCCATGTTATTCTCTGCATGATGCAAAGAGTGTCAAACAGGCACTAGGAAAAATTCCTTTTGTAGTGAGTTTTTCTTCATTCCTTGATGAAACTGCCATGGAAGCGGATATTATTCTGCCAAGCCATACCTTTATTGAACGACTTGAAGATGTTCCCTCCTGTGCCGGGCTTGCTATGAGTGTTGTAGGGCTTACAAAACCTGTTATTGAACCTGTATTTAATACGAAAAATCCGGGTGATGCCATTATTCTTATTGCAAAAGCATTGGAAGGAAATGTTGCCCAGAGTTTTGAATGGGAAACCTATGAGGAATGCCTTGAAGAAGTTGCCGCAGGCATCTGGGATTCTTTATCAGAAGATGGGTTTGCAATCATATCCGAAGAGGTATCTTCCGGATCAGTAGCTGTTGACATCTCTTTTCTTGCCAATAACCCTGCAACGGTTCAGGCCCAGGGAGATTTTCAACTCACACTGATTCCCATCGATAATATGAGATTGATCAGTGCGGGTGTTGCTGTCTCACCATTTGCAATTAAAACAGTTTCAGATAAAGTGTTAAATGGCAAGGATAGCGTTGTGGATATTAATCCTTTAACTGCCGGTGGCCTCAAGGATGGCGGGTTTGCAATGCTGACCACACCGATAGGCACCGCCCGTGTTATGGTTAATTTTAACGAAGGCATAATGCCGGGGGTTATTGGAATGGTTGAAGGCCTTGGTCATACCTTTGACAATAAATATGTGTCAAACAAGGGTATTAATGTAAATGACTTAATAGGCCCGGTAATTGAATCTGGTTCAGGACTGGATGCTGCCTTTGGAATTAAAGCAAAAATTTCCAAGGCTTAAAATTCCAGATTTTAATTATAGGATAAATTGCTAAAGAGGTTTTTAATGAAACAAGAAAATAATAAAGCATATAAGTTCGGAATGGTTATTGATCTTGACAAATGCACAGGCTGTGGTTCCTGTATGGTTTCGTGCATGTCAGAAAATAATGTTCCGTTTAAGGAAGATGAATCCAAGAAAAAGGATAGCATCACCTGGATGCGTGTTTATAAATTAACCAATGGTAAATCCTTTCCTGATACTGAAGTCGTATATATGCCAAGGCCTTGTCAGCACTGCGGAGGAAAAGGGGATCATGGTCACTCACCCTGTGTTTCCGTTTGCCCTGCCGTTGCTACAGACTATGGCTATGATACAGGAATTGTCAGCCAGATTTATACACGCTGTTTTGGATGTAGATATTGCATGGGGGCATGTCCTTATCATGCCAGGTATTTTAACTGGTGGGATCCCAAATGGCCCGACGGCATGGAAAACTACCTGAGCCCCAATGTATCTCCAAGAATGAGAGGGGTCGTGGAAAAATGCAGTTTTTGTTACCACAGATACCAGGCTGCAAGGGATCAGGCATATGCACAAGGCAACAAGAATGAAATTGCTGAAGAGAATTATCAGACGGCCTGCACTACAGCTTGTCCTTCTGGTGCCATTGTATTTGGTGATCTTAATAATCCTGCCCATATAGTACACCAGATTGTTAAACCTGATCCTCACCCGGATCCAAGAAACAAGCATGTTGTCGGAAAATCAAGAAATCCTAAGATTTTCAGGCTGCTTGAAAGACTTGGTACCAATCCGAAAGTCTATTATCTTTCCGAACGGGAATGGGTAAGAAAAGCCGGTGATAATTATCTGGATGGTGAGTGGGATAAAATTAAGAATCATCATGGGGCTACTTTATCCAATGATTAAGTATTCCAAAACATTATTTAGGAGTGAATAAATATGGATGCTGCATTAATACCTGAAGGTGCAAAACGCTGCTCATTTCCAAAGTTTACCATTGGGATAGCCATCGTTGGTGCCGTACTTCTTTGGGGCGTTTTTGCCATGGGCCTCATCTGGTGGAAAGGCCTGAACCAGACCAATATGAATGATTACTACGGGTTTGCCCTCTGGATCTGGGCTGACCTTGCAGTCATCGCTGTTGGTGGAGGCGCATTTTTTACAGGTCTCTTAAGGTATATTTTTAAAATTGACGAGCTGAAAAATATCATCAATTTTGCCGTTATCATCGGTTTTATCTGCTATAGCTCAGCATTGTTAATTCTTGCCATTGATATTGGACAGCCGCTTCGGGGCTGGTTTATTTTCTGGCATGCCAATGTCCACTCAATGTTGACAGAGGTAGCCTTTTGCCTGTCCGCTTATTTTGCCGTATTGACCATTGAGTTTATCCCCAATATTCTGGAAAACAGACAAGCCCAAAAAGTACCTTTCTTTAGTCATCTTGCCCATAACATGCATGGTGTCATGGCTATTTTTGCTGCAACGGGTGCCTTTCTGTCCTTTTTCCATCAGGGGTCTCTTGGCGGTGTTGCCGGGGTTATGTATGGTAGACCCTTTGCTGTCAGAGAAGGCTTGTTGATCTGGCCCTGGACTTTCTTTTTGTTTACATGGTCGGCAGCAGCATTTGGTCCTTGTTTTACCCTTTTGGTGACAAGAATTACCGAGGCTGTTACCCGTAAAAAACTGGTCAAAGATAATGTGGTTCATCTTTTGGCTAAAATATCAGGATGGATGATTGTTACCTATATTGTTGCCAAGATTATAGACACCATATACTGGGCAATGGTAACTGCACCAAGTCTTGGATTCACCTTAAGCCATTTTTATACAAACAATAGTTTTTATGGATACTGGATTCTGATTACCGAAATTGTATTATGCGGTGTGGTTCCAGGTGCTATTCTTATTATGAAGTCTACCCGGGAAAATCCGAAACTGCGCCTGATTGCCATTATTCTTGGTGTTATTGGTATCTGCCTGAACAGATGGGTCATGGTGCTTCAGATTATGGCGGTTCCCGTAATGAGTTTTGATACCTGGGCGCTTTATTTTCCAAGCTGGCAGGAAATTGCTACAACAATTCTTCCTATCGCCTATGGAATTATCCTGATTGCCCTGGCCTATCGTTACCTTCCTGTATTCCCCCAGGAGCAGGAACTTAACCCGGTAGAACCGGCAACAGAAGTAGAATAAACCTCTGCTATAAAGGAGAAAAATTATGTTTCCATTTTGTTTTGAATGGGTATGGGACATGGCACACGCAATTTTCTTTGGTGGATTCTGGTATGCCATTTCCATCCTGGGTGCGGGTATGACATATTGTATTTTAAAGGCAGCCTATGACACCATGAAGGATAGTGGAGAGTCTCATCATTAGACAGTGATTTTTAATATAAAGTTGTATACTTGAATAAAGCGCATTCCAGGACTTGTCTTAAAGGTCCTGGGATGCGCTTTTGTTTTTACAAAACCATATAGCGCCCGCCGGAAAACCACCAATTTTTCCGATTAAGCGTTGGGCTCAGAAAATTTTTCAGGAATAAATGATCTAAAATGGCACAATTAACAGGACATATTGAACGCGTCACCTTTTCAAGTGAAGAAAATGCATTTTTTGTGTGCAAACTCAAGGTGAAAGGTGAAAGGGAACTTGTGACCATTGTAGGGAATATGGTGAATCCAATCCCAGGTGAAATTGTTGAATTAAAAGGAAAATGGATCATCCATCCCAAATTTGGCAATCAATTACAGGTTCATCAATATAAAACTCTTGTCCCTGCCACCCAGCTCGGCATTCAAAAATACCTGGGGTCAGGCTTGATTAAAGGGATCGGACCTGTAATGGCCAAACGGATTGTAAAGCAGTTTGGTACAAAGTCACTGGATATCATTGAAAACAGCATTGACAAGCTTTCTCAAGTTGAGGGAATCGGTAAAAAAAGAGTTGAGATGATTCAACAGGCCTGGGAAGAGCAAAAGGAAGTCAGATCTGTGATGTTGTTTTTGCAATCCCAGGGGGTCAGTACAGCCTATGCTGCAAAGATTTTTAAAGCTTATGGACAGGATGCCATTTATATTGTGAAGGAAAATCCTTACAGGCTTGCCCGGGATATTTTTGGTATAGGATTCACCATAGCAGATAGTATTGCAGAAAAACTTGGCATGGAAAAGCATGCTCCCCAGCGCATTGAAGCAGGACTTGAATATGTGCTTCACAAGCTGGCTGATGACGGCCATGTCTGTTACCCATATGATGAGCTGTGTCAGAAAATTCAACAAATGCTGGATGTGGAAAAACAGATTGTTTTAAAGGCAATTGCAGAGTCTTTTTTAGCAGGCCGGATTGTTATTGAAAATATTAATGAGAATATCAATGAAGATACCAATGAAGATAC
>CALGRI010000060.1 GCA_937880875.1 uncultured Pseudomonadota bacterium | reverse complement strand
GTCACGCGTAACAAAATTTATGATTTGAAAGACCTTAATAGTTTTTTAAAAAAAATGTAGTCAATTAATAACAATCGGCTACAATATATAAAATCATTGATTGATATTGCAAGGATTTTAAAAGGTTTAACAGAAAAATGCCAGACACCATAATTAAGACAGAAATTCTTATTCATGATCTAAAGGTTCCCATTTCAGTAATAGATGCCGGGGCAAAATCACTTTTGAACCGCCAGGATTCTTATGGTCCTCTGACAGATAAGCAGATAAAAGTATTAAAGAGGATCATAAGAAACACATTGACCACTCAAAGGCTTGTAAATGATGTATTGGAGCTTGGAAGATCCAGGGAAGGTGTCATGATCACTTCTGATTTTCCTGTATCAGCCCTTGTGACATCTGTTTTAATGGAAATATTTGATTTTTCTGATCCAGGTGTGGCAGAGGTTATTCGAAAAATTCAAACCTATGATGAGCTTGAACAGGTGGTGCAGGACAGTGGCACAAGGTTGTCATTTGATCCAAAAGTGTGGAAAACCATGGTTCATCTTGATGAGGCCAAGGTGAGACAGATCTTGAGGAATCTTGTTACCAATGCATTTAAGCATCGATTCTCTTTTGTAGAGATTTCAGGCAGAATCGAGGGTAAAAAGCTGATTTTAAAAGTAAAAGATGACGGGCGGGGCATTCCGTCGGCAGACCACCAAAGAATTTTTGAAACCTATTTTACAACGGGATCATCCATTGAGAGTGCCATCAGAAGTCATGGCCTGGGGCTTGCCGGAGTAATGGTGCTGCTAAAGGATATGGGAGGATCTTTGACCTTAAATTCAGACAATGGGAAAGGGGCTGAGTTCATCGTAACAATCCCAATATGAACCCCGTTTATTCAAAAGTATTTAATAATTCAATAACATATTCTATATCTGCAGATGTATGGCAGGCATTAATCTGGAATCTGATGGTTTCATCCCCTTTGGGCACAACGGGAAAGGTCAACCCCACAACCAGAACACCATGATCAAATAAATATTTTACAAGAGCATGGGTTTTTTGGGTATCTCTTACCATCAGCGGGACAACGGGATGGGGACCTGGAATTGATTCTTTACCAAGTTTTTCAAGCCCCTGACGGAACTGGGCAGTTCTCTCTTTTAAATTTTTCAGCAGGGCAAGGCCCTCATCACTGTCACAAATATCAATGGCTTTTATTGCAGCAGCACAGTCTGCAACACTCAAAGGGTTGGTATAAATATAGGTATCTGCCTTTTGCCGGATAGCTTCGATAAGGGTGGCGCTTGCGGCAATAAAACCACCATTGACTCCAAAGGCTTTTCCAAAGGTTCCCACAATGATATCGGGCGAGGCATTGCAAAATTCAGCCGTTCCCCGGCCAGTCTTACCATAGGCACCCATTCCGTGTGAATCATCGACAACAGTGATTACACCATCCTTGAATTTTGAATCATATGCCTTGCAGATGGCATTGATTTCGTGGATGGGGGCATAATCTCCCCGCATGCTGAAGATCCCGTCAAATATGACCACAACACGGTCCATGCCAGGTGCAACTTCTTCAAGACAGCGTTCCAGGTCTGCCATATCATTGTGTTTGAAAATGCCTTTGTTAACACTTGGGATATTGCTGATTCGCATGGCCCTGATAATACTGTTATGGTTGAGCTGGTCCCCAATCCAATGGGTTTTGTTATTGGAAATGGTGAGGGCAAGTCCGCAATTTGAGGTATAGGCTGAGTTGAAAATTTTGGCAGCCGGTTTTTCCACAAATCTGGCCACTCTTTTTTCAAGCTGGTCATGATGGATAAAGGTTCCATCAATAAATCTTACAGCACCAGGTCCAACACCAAATTTGTGGGTTGCTTTGTCTGCCGCAGCTGCAAGTTCAGAATGATTGGAAAGGGATAAATAAGAATTGGAGTTTAACCGGATAAACTCATTATTACTTCCAACAAGTTTATACCGGGGACCTTTTTCACCCTTTGGTGGAAGATATTGTTCAATTATTCTTTCAGGGGCTTTAGCCCTTCCTTCTTGTTTTAAGACTTCCAATTCCTGTGCCAGGGATATATCAAGTTTGTTGGTGGACATTTTGTTTTACTCCGAAAAAAATTAAATAGTGTTTGATCGACAATTTGAAAATTTTGGAAGCCTAAGCTCCACTGCGAGCCAAGTACAAGGGGCAATAATTTTAACCGGCTAATCCCAGTCAAGAATGACTTTTCCTGATTGACCTGACCGCATTACATCAAATCCTTTTTCAAACTGGGTGTAATGAAATTTGTGGGTGATTAAAGGGGATATATCAAGACCGGTTTGAATCATACTACTCATTTTATACCAGGTTTCATACATTTCCCTGCCGTAAATGCCCTTGATCGTCAGCATGTTAAACACAACTTTATTCCAGTCAATATCAGTATTATCGGGCATAATGCCGAGAAGCGCAATTTTCCCGCCATGACACATGTTATCAAGGATTGACCTTAATGCAGCCGGGTTGCCTGACATTTCCATGGCCACATCAAATCCTTCTTTCATGCCAAGCTCTTTTTGAGCCTGTTCAACACTGGATTTTGTCACATCAATGGTGAGAGTGGCGCCTGCTTTTTTGGCAAGATCAAGCCTGTAAGGATTCACATCCGTCACCACAACAAATCTGGCGCCTGCATGTTTTGCAATGGCGGCTGCCATGCATCCAATGGGGCCGGCACCCGTGATCAGGACATCTTCTCCCAGGACATCAAAAGAAAGAGCTGTGTGAGTTGCATTTCCAAGAGGATCAAAACAGGCCAGCACATCCAGAGGGATGCTTTTATTACAATACCAGACATTGGTAACGGGTATGGCAAGATATTCGGCAAAGGCACCCGGCCTGTTTACACCCACTCCTTTTGTGTTCATGCATAAATGCCGCCGCCCGGCCAGGCAGTTCCTGCAATGGCCGCAAACCAGGTGACCTTCCCCTGAAACCAGGTCTCCCGGTTTAAAATCCAACACATGGGAACCGATTTTTTCAATTATTCCCACAAATTCATGGCCGACGTGCATGGGAACGGGAATGGTTTGTTGCGACCATTTATCCCAGTTGTATATGTGAACATCAGTCCCGCAAATGGCGGTTTTTTTGATTTTGATCAAAACCTCATTGTGACTGATGTCAGGAATTGGAACATCCTGAAGCCATAACCCCTGTTCAGGCTTTGCTTTGACAATTGCTTTCATTGTTTTCATAGCATGTCAATCCGATTGATTTATATTAATATTTCCCTTTGGAAATTGTTATAACACAATTGCCAAATAAATACTATCCGCAGCTATTTACACATGGCATCACCCACACCCCATGGAGAAGTTAAGAGTTGTTATTTTTGCCGCGCTTATGAAAAATACAGCCCAATCCTGATTTCAATGTTAAATCAAGACATTTATTGCAGGATATGCAAAGGGCAGGAGAAAGGTCGCCGCCCAACCAGCGATTGGCTAAATCCGGTTCTCTGATAAAGGGGCGGCTCATGGAAACGGCATCTATTTTTTCTAAGGCTTTTGTTATTTCCAGAGGATTCCGCCACCCCTCCACAGATATGACGGGACAATGGACTTTCTCCTTGATTTGCAGGGCATATTTTAACAAAGAGCCTTCCTTGAAAGGCGCCGGAAGGATATG
The DNA here is from genome assembly GCA_937880875.1 of uncultured Pseudomonadota bacterium. Lineage (GTDB taxonomy): Bacteria > Desulfobacterota > Desulfobacteria > Desulfobacterales > Desulfobacteraceae > Desulfobacula. Next base: position 788 of record CALGRI010000060.1, on the reverse strand, counting down.
ATCCCAGCCACCTTTTTTAGCACCCTCGGGAGTACCTGCGCTAACCTCAATGGCGGCGATGCCCATGGCATCCAGTTCTGAGGCCACCTGGGCAATCTCTTTGGGGTCTACTCCGCCGGGAAACCCGTCATAGGCACTCATTTTGATAAATATGGGAAATTCTTTGCCCACCGCCCCCCTGATTGCTTCATATACTTGATACAATAATAGGGCACGATGTTTAAGCGGACCGCCGTACCGATCTTTGCGCTGGTTGCGTGATGTGCTTAAAAATTGATTAATGAGATAACCGTGGGCAGCATGGATCTGAACCGCCCTAAATCCAGCTTCTTTTGCTCTTAATGCAGCCTTTGCATAATCATCCACAATCCTTAGAATGTGATCTTTGCTCAATTCCAAAACCAGATGACCGATAACAGGATCATTCATTGCAGAAGGACCGAAAAGGGCTTCTTTTTCTGGCAGAATTGCCGGATTTATCGTGGAACCACAATGCAATAACTGGGCTGCCAGGATACCGCCGGCATTGTGAACGGCACGGCACAATTGACTTAAAGGTTTGATAAGGCGATCATGGTGCATTCCCGTACCCGTGTTACCCCATTTCCCCTCACGACTGATATAGGCTGTTCCGGCTATGATCAGTCCCACGCCTCCTCTGGCAAGCTCTACAATGGCATTGATAAGCCTTTGAGTGGGAGCCCCGTCCTTGGTTGACAATCCTTCATCCGTGGCGCTGCGCACCAAAGAGTTTTTAATTTCAAGGGTTCCCATTTTCCAGGGCCGGT
>CALGRI010000059.1 GCA_937880875.1 uncultured Pseudomonadota bacterium | reverse complement strand
ACCTGTTTGTTGGTTTAGGGTTGGCACCTGAAAGCCGTACCCTCATTTTTTTGGGAAAGGGTTTTTTTGTGGCATCTTCCCACTGGGTAAGGTCAACGGCAAATCCCTTTGAGGCGATCATGCATAAGGCATGGGCAAGATCTTCAATACCTGATTTTTCCCCCGATGACGGGTCAAGACAGATGGCAGTCACAGGTGTATCTTTTAATATTGATTTGACCAGACCTGTTAACACAGACTTGGGGCCGACTTCGATAAAAAAGGATACATTGTTTTCAAACATTGTTTCAATATTATCAACAAAATTGACCGGGTTTGCCAGTTGATTTCCTATCAACTGTTTGATGTCCGAATCTTTTTTGCCATACATTTTGCCCGTGGTATTTGAAAGGACATCAACGGGTGTGGGGGAAAATTTTTTTGAGGACACCTTTTTTTTAAAAGGAATTGCAGCAGTGTTCACAAGTTTGCTGTGAAATGCTGCTGCAACAGGAAGTTCAATGGCCCTTATTTTTTTTTGTTTACAGATTTTTTTTGCCCGAAGAATTTCCCTGGTTAAGCCGGATAAAACGCCCTGGGTGTGGCTGTTTTTGTTGGCAAGGACGAGATCAAGTTTTTCTTGTTTTATCAAGGCTTCAATATCTTCCAAAGGGGCTTGAACAGCAAGCATGCTGCCTGAATCTTCATCCTTTGAACCCGCCTTTGCCATATATCTGCCCCGGGCAGAAGAAAGCCGGATAAAAGATTCTTCATCTATCCAGCCGGCTGAACAAAGGGCTGATAATTCTCCAAAACTGTGGCCACAGGTTGTTTCCGGTGTGATGCCAAATCTTTTTAACACCTTGATCATGGCAAGGGATACAGCCCCGATAGCTGGCTGGGCAATGTCGGTGTGGCGAAGTTTTTCTTCCGAGGCTGTTATTGCCTGTAAATGCCGAGGCAAAGGAAAAATATAATCCTGCAAGGGCTTGAATTCTGATGATTTATTTCCCCGGGAAAAAATATCGGCTGCCTGTTCCAATGCTGCTAATGCTTCGGGAAACATAGAAATAAGATCTTTTCCCATGCCCGTGTACTGGCTTCCCTGGCCAGGGAACAGGAAGCCTAATTTCCCTTTTTTCAGGCCCTGGGAAAAATAAATATTGGGGGGTGATTTTTCCCCATCAATGTGCTTCAGGGCGAGTATAAGGTTTTTTTGAATATCATCGTCTTTTTTTACAACCAAAAGCAGTCTGAAATTATGGCTGATTGAAAACCTCTGTCGTGTTTCATACGCCTGGAAGGCAATTTCCTGGCAAAGCTCCTGGTCATCCTTTGTTTCATTTAAAATCGTTTTAACGGCATTAATTTTGTCTGAAAGCTCCTTTTTGCTGTCTGCTGAAAACGCTAGGATTTGAATGGCACCATCCCAGGAAACATGGGACTTTAATGGATTGTATTCTTCCATGACAACATGAAAATTGCTGCCGCCAAAACCAAATGCGCTGACTCCTGATCTTCTGTGGGGACAAGAGGGGTTTGATACCCATGGTTTGGATTCAGAATTTAAATAAAAGGAAGAATTGTTAATATCCAGTTCAGGATCAGGTTCCAGGGCTTTTAATGTTGGGGGGAGGACCTTGTTGTAAAGGGACAGGGCTGATTTTATTATCCCTGCAGCACCTGCCGCAGCTTTGGTATGGCCGATCATTGATTTGACAGACCCAATGGCGATTTGATTTTTTTGAGAATCCATATCAAAACATTTTTTCAGGGCAGAGAATTCCACTTTATCGCCCACCCGTGTTCCCGTTCCATGGGCTTCAATAAGCCCAACAGAGGAAGGAGGGATGTCGGCTTCGTGGTAGGCCTCATTTAATGCTTTGAGCTGTCCTTTTGAATCCGGGGCATAAATGGCAGAGGTCCTGCCGTCGCTTGACGTGCCAATGCCTTTAATAACGGCATAAATCCTGTCATTATCTTTTTGCGCATCATCGAGGCGTTTTAACACAAGCATGCCTATTCCTTCTCCCAGGACTGTTCCATCGGCATCCTTTGAAAATGGTTTGGCATCGCTGGTGTGTGACAAAACCCCGGTTTTTGAAAAGCACATGTGCATGAAAATATCATTCAAGGTGTCTACGCCGCCAGTAATGGACATGTCGCATTTACCGGAAACAAGTTCCATCACAGCTGTATGAATGGCTGCAAGAGAGCTTGCACAGGCTGCGTCTGTTACCGTGTTTGTCCCACAAAGATTTAAGCGGTTGGCAATTCTGCCGGCAACAACATTGCCAAGAAGGCCGGGAAATGAGTTCTCCTGCCATTGGACATAATCGCCCTGTATTCTTTGAATGATTTCTTCTTTTTTTTCGCCACTTATTCCAGAATCTTCCAGGGCCTTTTTCCAGATAGGGTGTCCCAGCCTGGCCCCTAGGGGAATAACCAATTCCTGGGTTCCCGTAACCCCTAAAATCACATTGACTTTTTTATGTTCAAGATCAGGATGGTTCAAGGGATATCCGGCATCTTCCAGAGCCATCCTGGCGACTTCAAGCCCTAAAAGCTGGGAAGTGTCTGTTGCCTCAATATTATTGGGCGGAATGCCGTAAAAAGACGGGTCAAAGGTGACAGAAGGCAGAAAACCGCCGCGTTTGCAATAGGTATGGTCAGCTTTGGATGGGTCCTGATCAAAATAGTCTTTTAACTTCCAGTGGGTGTCATCGGGAATATCAACAATGGCATCAATCCCATTGGACAGAAGATGCCAATATTCTTTCAAATTGCTGGATTTCGGGAAGATACATCCCATGCCGATGATGGCAATACAGGTTTTTTCAGGGGGTTTATCCATTGGTTTCATAGCCATAATATTATATTTTATTGAGTGAAATCCACTCAGTATTTAAATAGTGTTTGAACGAAAACTCACCCATCTACTGCGTTGCTGCAAAATCCT
>CALGRI010000058.1 GCA_937880875.1 uncultured Pseudomonadota bacterium | reverse complement strand
CTTAACGAATATACCCGGCTTGCAGGAGTTGAGTTAATTAAGAACAGGATAGATTTAGCTTATATGATTGAAGCAAAAGAAATTGTACTGCATATGCAATTACCTTATGTTGAATTAAGAGAAAATGAAGATTTCAAAAAAAGGTATTGGGAACAGGCTTTTAAATCATTTGATGAATTGGAGTCTTATTGCAAGGCTCGGGGTGTGAAAATAGCCGTTGAAAATTTGCTTTGTACACCCCAACAAGAACAGATTGATCAGTTTGATAAGTTATTTGCACGATATGATTTTGATTTTATAGGATTTTGTTTTGATTCAGGGCATGGTACTTTAGTTAGTTTAGATGATCATTTATTTTTTGCTAAAAGATATAAAGACCGCATAATAGCATTACATTTACAAGATACAGATGGCATTGCTCCGGAATTAATTGAAGATGGTTTAGAAGTGTTAAAGCATGACAAACATGCACTGCCTTTTACAGGCATTATTAACTGGGATGAATTAGCGAAAATTGTAGCCCAATCACCTTATGAATTGCCTGTAACATTAGAGGTGATTCTTAAAGCAGATACTTATGAAGAAGAAATGTTTAACCTTAAAGATGCATTGGGAAAAGCTGAAAAACTCAATGAAATGGTTAAGAGTTATAGAAAATAATCAATAAAAGTTGCGGTTTCATTCCAAAGATATGTACCTGAAGGTGTGCAACATTACAGGAGGAACCATTTATTCGATACCCTGATTATGAGGACAAAAACATGGGATGAAAATTTTATGTGTTTCTGATCAAATTGAGCCCATACTTTATGAACCAGGCGGCAATAAGTGCTTTCCAGATATAGATCTTATCTTGTCATGTGGTGATCTGCCATCTGAATACCTGACCTATCTGGTAACTGTATTCAATGTGCCACTGTTTTATATCAGGGGAAATCATGATGGGATATATGACGTAAAACCACCCCAGGGGTGTGTTGACCTGCATGGCAGGATAATAGTATATAAGAACGTCAGGATAATGGGTTTGGAGGGGTCCCACTGGTACAACGGAGGGCCGATCCAATATACAGAGAAACAGATGGCAAGGATGGTCTTGAAAACAAAGTTTAAAATCTGGTGGCACAAAGGGATCGATATAGTTATTTCACACGCGCCGCCAAAGGGTATCCATGATGGCAAAGATATCTGTCACAGGGGTTTTAGCTGCTTTCTGAGCCTTATTAACAGATATTCACCCAATTATTTTTTACATGGTCATATTCATACCGGTTTTAAAAATAGAGAAGGACGGAAAACTATAATTAATAGAACCGATGTCATAAATACGTTTGGATATTATGTGTTTGATTATATAAAATGATAAAATACTTAAAACAATTATTTCATCGGGAAGAGAACGTTGATGACAGCGCTATAAAAAATTTTGCCGACGATCAATACAAGGAAGAAGCCTATGATGAGAGGCATCTGGGTATCCTGGCTGTGCCTCTGGATAAAATTGTAGGCAGTGTAGGACGGTATAAGGATTTTAATCGGCAGTTCCGGTTAAAGAAAGATCGGCCTTCGGCAAGACTTGAACGGGTTAAAGAAGCATTTAAAAAGAAAATTATGCTTCCGCCCATCACCCTTTACCAGATTAAAAATGAATACTATGTCCTTGATGGGAATCACCGTGTTTCAGTTGCCAAGAAATTGGGTTATGAATTTATTGACGCATTGATAACAGAATTTCTTCCTTCCAAAAATACGCTGGAAAACATTATTTACAGGGAAAAAGCAGCGTTTTTGGCCAAAACAAAATTGCCGGATGCAATTGAATTAACGGAAGTGGGTCAGTATGACCGTTTGTTAAAACAGATTGATGAACATCATGGCTTTTTAATGAAAACCAGTGATGCTAAGATTGATGATCAGATTGATTATCTGGCAGCTGCCATGGACTGGTATCAAGCCATATATAATCCTCTGGCAGCCATCATCAAGAACAGCCGCCTGGACCGCTGCTTCCCCGACAGGACCCGGTCAGACCTTTATGTGTACATCACCAATCACCAGTGGGAGAAAGGGAAAGAACGCGAATATGGCATCGGAATTGACCAATTGATTCCAAAACACATGGAGGAGTTCAGATTAAAAATGGAACAGCTAAAAGACTTTGACCTGCCGGAAATGAAGCACTGGATATCGGCTTTTATGTTAATAGAAGTAAAAGTCGGAAAAGAACATGAGGTAATGAAACGATTGTATAAACTGGAAGAGATCCAGGAGGTCCATTTTGTACACGGTGTATTTGATCTTATTGCAAAGATCATTATGAAACGTGATTTATTGTCGTCAGATGCAGAAATCCTCGGGGAATTTGTTCATAAAAAAGTCCGCCAGGTCCAGGATGTGACCAAAACCCAGACTCTGATCCCCATAACTTCCATGGAGAAAAAGCCCATATTGAGAAGGTCATAACTGGCCTTTTTTTTACCATTGCGGGCCGTGGTGTGATGTTCACTGTTTGCTCTGATATGGTGTTACTGAACAATTTTGGATCAATCATTGGTTGCCATCCACTGTAGCCAGAAAAACACCGGTACCCACTGCTGCCATGGCGTGCCACTTGCGGCTGTAGTCACGCGTTTCGGTAGTGGGTATGATTTCAGGGATCATCGGTCCTCGTTTTTGTGGCTCTCAGTAATTTTTCTTGGAAATACCAGCTTGTAAGGTAAATCCAGATTATAACCAAATGAAGAAGTTCTTTAAAATACGTCGCCTAAAAACCGTACAGATATACGGGATAATAATTCGGATGTCCAGTCCTCAAAATTCAATACTCCAAGCTGAGTCATTTGTGCTGATCGTTTCTAAATTGTTCAGATCGGATATCTGGGCCATCTGTTACGGTGTAAAAATTTGGATGAAACTGAGTTTTCCAAAATGTTTTTG
>CALGRI010000057.1 GCA_937880875.1 uncultured Pseudomonadota bacterium | reverse complement strand
TTTTATACTTGCCTGTAGTATCATGGCAAACAAGGCAGTCAATCTTTGTCATGTCCTTAAAATCAAAATTCTCATCTTCCCATCCATATCCGATATGGCAACTGGTACACTCTGGCCAGTTACCATTAACATTGATACAAAAATTGTTTATGGTATTTGATTTTTTACCCAGATCTGTTCTTTTTTCATGTCCAACAGTATATGGTGAAGCCCCATGCCAGTTCCAGTGGGAGGTTTTTAAAATAGCTTCTCCCTCTTTTTCATGGCATGAAAGACAGTTTTTGGTTACATCTTCCGGACTGATGTTGCCTTCAAGCTTTACCAGTTCATTATGATTGGGAACATTTTTAGCATGACAGGAAAGGCAGTCTGTTGGAGCCCGGGTATCAAGGGGTCTTGCAATGGGGCCTCTTACCATGGAAGAGTATGAAACAGCTCCCCGGACATGGGGAACCTGCTCTGCTTCCTGGTGGCAATCCATACAAAGTTGATGATATGCTCCCTTTAATCCGGGTGTATGCAAGTTTTTGGGATTAAAGGGTTCATTATGACAGGCTGCACATGATACGGGCATTTGCTCTTTTTCCCTGAGCTGTGTCATGGAAACAGGCTCACCATACAGGTCCCCTTCTTCCCGGGGCGTTCTATGATGGCAGATGGTGCAGTCTTCTAATACATTGGCATGCTTGCTGTGCATGAAACGTACCGGTTCGTACAGGTCACTGTATTTATTGATCACCTTGAAATTCATTGTTATCACTTTAGGCGCATCTGCAATGGATGGAGTGATATTTTGTTCCAGGGGCAATAATCTTTTTGATTCCCGGGAATTGTCAGCAGCATGTGCTGAATACTGGGGTATTGTAACCAGTAATACAGCAAAAATAATCAGGCTGGCTAAAGATATTTTTTTTGGTGATACTTTTTTTGGTGATACTTTTTTCTGGGTCATTTCGTGGGGATGTGCACCAAGAACCGGAAATATGAAAACAGCAACCCTGTACATAAACATGAGCGTTGCAATCAAAGCAGCTGTAATAAACATTTCTCCAACAGAAGGAAAATAGGATGTAAGTTTATAGGGCGGTGTATAGGCAACAACAAACACGTTGATCCTGTTTAACAAAATTCCCAATACAAAAACAAAGGAAGCAAAAAACAAAAGCCCTGGAGATCTTCTGACGCGTCTGAACAGCAAGAGAACAAAAGGCATGAATACACAGATGACCATTTCCACTAAAAATGAATTGGTCTGGTAGGTCCCATCCAGAAGATAGACATAACTGCCCCGCACCATCATATCACCCAGTTTGACAAACATGTAAAGTCCCATCAGAACAGGCATGTATTTGGCCAGCGGGGTGAGTACCTCCATTTCCGGTTCCCTTCCAAAGGATCTTGATACCAGGAGGGACTCAAAAACAACCATTGGATATCCAGCTGCAAAGGCTGAGAGAAGAAATAAAAGTGGTAGAATCGGTGTGAACCACAAGGGATGAACCTTGGATGGTGCAATAAGCATTAAAGACCCGAGACTTGACTGGTGAAGACAGGATAGAACAATACCTGCAATGATAAACAAAAACATGATCTTTCCAGCAATTTTGTCAAGCAGGGCCAGACCTTTTTCTGCAATGTTATTGAGCCTGGATAAAAACCCGGGCAAATTGATCTTTCCCATAAATCGTTCAGCTACTATGGGAATAAATTCAAAATAAAGAACATGGAGATAAATCATCACACAGATGGCCACTTCAAAAAGCACGGAATTGCCATTGTGATTAAAAAGCGGGCTGGTAATATTCCAGTATCTGCCAATATCCACTAAAAGTCCCAATACCACAAATGTATATCCCAGCATGGCCGTAAGCAGAGCCGGCCGGATGACTGCATGGTATTGATCACGGTTAAACACATAGGCAATGGCACCGGTGGTAAACCCTCCTGCTGCCAGAGCCACACCAGTGGCCACATCAATGGCAACCCATATCCCCCATGGATACTGATTGTTCAAATTGCTGACCGCACCTATCCCAAAAATAAACCGGGTGGCAACAAAAATGCCACCTATGGCCATCAGTCCCAGCATTACCATGACACCGGGAGTTAGAAATTTTTCCTGAACCGGTGCTGCTGCTTCATGATGGCTCATGGGTGTCTCCTTTTTGAGATGTTTTATCGCCTGTCTTTTTTTTGCCATTTTTCATAAAGCCTGTCAGCATCATCACACCGCCAAGAACGGAGTAGAGAATGACGGGCGCAGCAAAATACTGGAACAAAGAATGCTGTATCTTTTCTGTCAGCCTGGGTGGCGCAACGTGGCTTAACTTTGGGAAACCTATGGTTTCAAAGGGTTGGGAAGCAAGGTATAGCCAGGATGTACCGCCAACTTCATGCTGGCCATATATATGATCTACATATTTGCCCGGATTGTTTTTCATTTTCCATTCAGCAAGCTTTAAAAGATCCTTTTTTTTACCAAATGTCATGACTTCTCTGGGACACACCTGGGCACAGGCAGGAAGCCCACCGTCCTTTACATAATCAAAGCAGAAAGTACACTTTCTTACCTGGGGGGTAAGTGCATTATCATATTCATATGCAGGAACCTGAAAAGGACAGGCCACCATGCAATACCGGCATCCAATACATTTTTTTGCATCATAGGTCACAGCCCCGTTTTCCTCTTTTGTCAGGGCCCCCACAATGCAGGCTGACACACAGGACGGGTCATTGCAGTGCATGCACTGAAACTTCACAAAAGTCGGGCGTTCCCGCCAGGTGAGAGTTCCTATATTTTCAGGATAATATTTGTTGACTACAGTATAGGATGTTTCATCCATACGCCTTTCTTTTTCAAGAACGGTCAATTCCTCAAAAGATTCTTCAGGCACTGGAAGACCATGCCGCTGGTTACAGGACTGTTCACACTTTCT
>CALGRI010000056.1 GCA_937880875.1 uncultured Pseudomonadota bacterium | reverse complement strand
TCATGTTCCTTCAGCTTATTTTCCAGATCTTCTGCTTTCTGAATCAGGTTGAACAGTTTATTGATCTTTTTTTCGGTTTCATCCATTTCAGGGACGTTACCTTCAGCAAACGGGTGATGCAGAGATCCGCATAATGGGCATGGCTTGTCATCCTCCAATTTTGTACGTGCCTCTTCAAAATTTGCAATCTTTCTTAAGTAAGCCATTTCACGCAAAAAACGATTATGTTCGGCCCGGTACTCCCGGAGCAGGCGATCGCCCAAAAGTTCTGAAATAAAGTCCTTTGTCTGTAACACCTGCTTTTTTGCGATATCATGATTCTTTTTAAGGGTAGTGCATAATACTTCTTGCTTCAAATGCAGTCCTACATCTGTTTTAAAGCGTTTTTTTTGTTCTAAAACCTGGGCGGTGATGGTTGAAACATTTATTGCTGCTGTCCCCAGATTTTTGATCTGCTCATTTATTCCAGTCAGTTCAATAACCAGCGCTTCATCATGTGCATTGGCAGACAGATACTTTTCAATTCTCAAAAGTTTTTTGCCCGCAGTTTCTTGACTGGCTTCAACCTTTTGTCTGTGTCCTTTTTTTTCAAAAACCTGGGTTCTAATCTTCTGGTACTCTGACTCAGCAGTTTTTAAAACAGATCGTTTCTCCGTGATACGAAGATCAAGCGCTCGAACTTTTTTAATCGGCTCAATTTCATTTTTTTGTTTGTCTTTAACTCTAATTACAGCCTCTTCAGCCTTCTTAAAGTCTGTCTCTTTTAACTCCAGTATTTTTTCCTGATCCGGAACCAAGATTTGTGAGTTTGCCAAAGCCTTAAGATCAAGCTTTTGCTGTTGCCTTTTCTCCAGCAGGGTTGCATATTCACTGTCCAGTTCTGCCGCCTTTTCTGCCTTGTGCAATTTTGCTCTTTCCGGCTCAAATGCTTTTAGTTCCTTTGACAAAGCGTTTGATTCCTTATCGATTTCAGACAGCTCAGCTTTCAGTGAATCAATCCCCATCAGCCATAGAATGGATTTTCTCAGTTCATCATTTTTTTGACTTTGTTCCTTTTCAATCTTTTGATTCCCCATAAGCTCCCGGATATTAAAAGCCTCCTCTTCATCGCTTAAAATGGGTATCCCTGCAATTTGCGCTTCAAGCAATTCAAGCTTGTTTTTTTCATCGCTTCGACGCGCATGAACCCCTTTTGAAATCTCACTATAAATTCTGGTGCCGGTAATCTGTTCAAGAATTGGCGCTCTTTGGTCAGCCGCAGCTGCAAGAAATGCAGCAAACCCTCCCTGGGCCAGCAACATGGAACGGGTAAACCTGTCAAAATCCATTCCTGTTTCTCGTTCAATCCTGGCTGCAACATCCCGTTTCTTTGACTCCAGAATCTTGCCGGTTTTAACGTCTGATATTTCATGCCTTGAATCTGTAAGGTTGCCGTTAACCTTTCGATGGGCTTTCTGCTGACTCCAATGACACAGGAACTCTCCTGCCTTTGTTTCAAAGGTCACTTCGGCAAAGCATTCACCCGTCTGCCTGGACATGATCTCGTTGTCGGTTTTGTTAATGGATTTTAAACGGGGCGTTCTGCCGTAAAGAGCAAGACAGATGGCATCAAGAATGGTTGACTTGCCAGCACCCGTGGGGCCTGTAATGACAAATATCCCATCAAAAACATACTCGGGCATTGTAAAATCAATAATCCATTTGCCATAGAGGGAATTGAGATTTTTAAATCTAAGCTCAAGGATTTTCATGGTCAACCTTTTTATTCTTCATTTGTGTCTTCTTCATGGAGCAATGTCATAATCTCCTTATGCGCCTGAATCAGCGCCGGCCGTTCATCCTGGGCCACTTCATAAGTATCCAGCAGGCGATTAAAGACATCGGTCACATCCAGGTCGTCTAGCATCTCCTCTTCACAAGTCCGGCTGATTACCCTTTCAATAACCCGCTTATTTTTTATCCGGCGGATCTCCATACCGGTAACCTCGACTGCCTCTTGGATAAGTTCCCTCAAATTTCCGGCAACCCTGCTCCCTGTGTATTCAATTTCCAGCCATGCACTGCTGTCTTTAGATTTCATCTCATCTATCCTTTGGATTATCTCATCCATGCCGCCGGATATTCTTTCCAAAGCCTGAAAGCAAGGCACCGTATGAAGTGTAATTTTTAAAGGATGACGATTACCCGGTAAATTCGAATTCCCAAAAGTTTTGAAATCAACTCTTACAACACTTTTTTCCTGTTTTGCCTCTCCATACCCCATGGGAATAGGCGAACCTGAATACCGGATATGCTCAGATTTTCCAACCTTTTGAGGAACATGCAGATGTCCCAGCGCCAGATAATCTAAAAAGTCAGGAAAAATATCTTTGCCAACATGGGCCAGAGAGCCGACATAAAGCTCTCTTACGCCATCACCTTCAATGGTTTTGCCCCCGGCTGTAAAAAGATGCCCCATTCCAATGATAGGAATAGAATTATATTTTTCCTGTTTTTTCTGGGCAATCCTGCAGACATCAGCATAATGCCTTTGCACGCCTTTAATGAGCTTGGTATTCTTGTCTTCTATGCTTTCGCCGGCCTTTGAAATCCGGATATCCCGATCACGCAGATAGGGAACCGCACAGATTATCGCTTCCGGAACATCTGAGATTCCTTTAAGGAGAATGACCTCATCCTCCGGGTTCTCGGTGATTGATCCGACAATATGAACATTCAAAGCCCGCAAAAGTTCCTTTGGTGCATTCAGAAAAGAGGGGGAATCATGGTTACCCGCAATGATCACAATATGACGACAACCCGATACAGAAACCTTGCAAAGGAAACGGTAATAAAGCTCCTGGGAACGATTACTAGGTGTGTTGGTATCAAAAATATCTCCGCTGACCAGCAAGGCATGAATCCCTTCTTTGTTTATCAATCCTGCCAGCCAGTCCAGGAACGCCGAAAATTCATCATACCGGTTTCGACCATAAAGCAAACGGCCGATATGCCAGTCTGAAGTGTGAAGGATTTTCATGAAGCAATAACCCCTTTTAGATATCAGTTCCCGAAAGTTTAAAACATACAGAGCAAACAGCCCTGTTTCGCATCCCCAGGGCAATGTTAGGCCATTAAAAACATGCAATGCCAAACTACATAGTAATGATTAGAAAATCAACTTTTTAAAATATTCTCTTTGATTATCATTTTAACTAAAATTGTTTGTTAACCGGGATCAGTGTAGTATATAGTTATCCTTCTAGTAACTTGCTTAATTTTTTTGGAGAGTGACAATGATTGTTTTTTTACAGCAATTCAATCCGGTAACCCAGGCATTAATTGCTACTCTGTTTACCTGGGGTGTAACTGCTGCCGGCGCTTCACTAGTGTTCTTTTCAAAAACAATAAACCAAAAATTTATGGACTCAATGCTTGGTTTTGCTGCAGGTGTTATGATTGCTGCAAGTTTTTGGTCGCTGCTTGCGCCAGGGATAGAGATGGCCGAACAATTGGGACAGATTCCATGGCTAAGCGCAGCAATCGGATTTATGGGCGGTGGAATTTTTATGCGCGTAATAGATAAGTTTTTGCCGCACCTTCATCCTGGCTTGAGTACTGAAAAAACAGAGGGGATTAAAACATCATGGCAGCGAAGTACACTTCTTGTGCTTGCCATAACCCTTCACAATATCCCTGAAGGATTGGCTGTAGGCGTTGCTTTTGGAGCGGTAGGAGCAAACCTTCCTTCTGCTACCATTGGAGGCGCCATTGCACTGGCAATTGGCATTGGTATTCAGAATTTCCCGGAAGGGACTGCTGTTTCAATGCCATTGAGAAGGGAAGGAATGTCCAAAGGGAAAAGCTTTTTAATGGGGCAGGCTTCCGGTTTGGTGGAGCCCGTTGCAGGAGTCGCCGGTGCACTATTTGTCATGAAAATGCAAAATATTTTACCCTACGCACTATGTTTTGCAGCCGGAGCAATGATTTTTGTAGTTGTGGAGGAACTCATCCCGGAATCCCAAAGAAAATATGAAAATATCGATATGGTAACAATAGCAACAATGGTTGGATTTTCAGTCATGATGATTCTTGACGTAGCTTTAGGCTAGGGCTATAAAAATATAACCGCCTTCAGCATATCCAAACTTCCTGAACATGAAATTATAATTGTATGACAATCCTTTATAGAAAGTATCAAAGGAAATTTGATAAGGATGGATCTGGGAAGGATCAACATCCAGAAGGGTGACTTTCCCTGACACAGGATCAAAACCCCCCACAGGGGAAATATGAGGAATGTGAAGCTCCGGTATAAAACTGCCCTGATCAAAATGTGAGATAATCAGGCAATTGCCTTTTTTTTCGAATTGTTCAAGTCTATGGCGCAGTATCTGTTTGATAGTCTTTGATCTTACAGGGTCACCTGTCGCCTGAACCATTTCAACTGATTGACAGGGAATCTGGTAAACCTCAAGACTGCTTTGTACGACCTGGTACAGGGTCTGGAGGGGAAGGCCCCTGCGACCTTTATACCCTGTGTCACTCATCCGCTCTTTCCAGTGCGCTGCTTTCACCTTTTCAAGCAGGTCCTGCTGGGTTGCTGCAAGCCCGTTCAAAGACCCTTCTTTATCCAGAAGGGTATTCACCACAGATGCAATAGTGGCAACGGAACAGGATGATCCATGAAATTGTTTGACATGATGTTTGAACAGTCCGTCTTTTATAATATTACCCATATTTTCATAGGGCGTTTTAATATAAACTGCCTGATCTTTTCCAAAGGAACCTGTTTTTGTAAATTTCTGGAAAAAGTATTTTATATAAAGATAGGGGCGGATCACCCATTTTAAAAAAATCATAGTTTGTTCTTATTTACTCACAATTTAAAATTTTCTTTAAATAATGCCCGGTATAGCTTTTGGAAGATCTTGCAATCATTTCAGGCGGCCCCTGGGCAATAATTTCCCCGCCGCTGCTGCCCCCTTCAGGCCCGAGATCAATAATCCAGTCTGCGGTTTTAATGACATCCAGATTGTGTTCAATTATAATCATAGTATTGCCTGCGTTTGCCAGACGTGACAGGACTTTGAGCAAAAGCTTCACATCCTGGAAATGGAGCCCTGTAGTAGGTTCATCAAGAATATAGAGGGTATCCCCCGTATCCCGCTTGGCAAGTTCGCGGGCAAGCTTTATTCTTTGGGCTTCTCCCCCGGAAAGCGTGGTGGCTGCCTGTCCGAGTTTGATATAGGAAAGCCCTACATCCATCAAGGTATCCATGATATGGTTGATTTTGGGATGGCTTGCGAAGAGATCTCTTGCCTGAACCACGGAAAGGTCCAGAATATCTGAAATGGAATGGTCTTTATACATGATTTCAAGGGTTGCCCGGTTAAAGCGTTTACCATGACAGACTTCACAAGGGACAAATACGTCCGCTAAAAAATGCATTTCCACTTTAATATACCCGTCCCCTTTACAGGCCTCACATCTGCCGCCCTTGACATTAAAAGAATATCGTCCCTTTTTATATCCCCGGGCTTTGGATTCCGGCAACAGGGCAAAAAAATCCCGGATATGGTCAAACACTTTTGTATAGGTGGCAGGATTGCTTCTGGGTGTCCGGCCGATGGGTTTCTGATCAATATTAATAATTTTATTTAAATGGGACAGCCCCTTGATTTTCTCATGCCTGCCCACGTTCATTTGTGACCCGTGAAGATTAACAGCCAGAGCCGGATATAAAATCTGATTGATCAGGGTTGATTTGCCCGCACCTGACACACCTGTTATAGCCACCAATAAACCCAGGGGTATTTTAGCCGTAATATTTTTCAGGTTATTTTCCGATGCATTGACAATGGTGACCCATTTGTTCCCACAGGTTTCAGGATCTCTTCTTTTTTTTGGAATTTCTATCTGCTCTTTACCAGTTAGGAATCTACCCGTGATGGATGCCGGGTTCTTTTTAATCTGATCCGGTGTACCCTGAGCCACGATCTCTCCACCAAGGTGACCGGCTCCAGGACCGATATCCACGATCCAGTCCGATTTTTCCATGGTTTCCTGATCATGTTCCACAATAATCAGGGTGTTGCCGATATCCCGCAAATGATGAAGGGTCTGCAATAGTTTAATATTATCTTTCTGGTGCAGCCCAATGGAAGGCTCATCAAGAATATACAGGACCCCGGTAAGTTCTGATCCCACCTGGGATGCAAGCCTGATTCTCTGGGATTCACCCCCGGAAAGGGTTGGACCACTCCTGTCCAGGGACAGGTAATCCAGGCCCACATTTACAAGAAACCCAAGCCGGTCTGATATTTCCTTTAAAAGTTCTTCGGCTATCAGCCGCTTGTTTCCGGCAAGGTCCATTCCATGGACAAAATCAAAGGCCTGCCGGATCGTCATGGCCGTCACATCAACAATTGATTTTTTATGGATATGAACATGAAGCACCTCATTTTTCAGCCGCTTGCCCTCACAGGCAGGACAGGTTCTGGCTGTCATAAATGCGGAATAATATTTTTTCTGCCCTTCAGACTGGGTATCCCTGTATCGCCTCATCAGGGTGTGGATCAGTCCTTCATGGGTTCTTACGAATTCTCCCTGGATCTTGGCTGAATTCCAGTTTACGGTCATTTCTTTATGTTCGGAGCCGTACAGGAGAAGATCTCTATCTTTTTGGGGCAATTTTCCCCAGGGAATATCAAAATTGATACCCCATTGTTTTTCCATGGCATTCAGCTGACTCATTCCCCAGGAATTGTCATTCTGATACCGTGGTTTTTTAATAAAATAATTTTTCCACGGAATAACAGCACCCTGCCGGATACTTAATCGTTCATCCGGCACAACCTTGCTGGCATCCATGGACAGAAGCGTTCCAATACCATTACAGTCCGGGCACATGCCAAGAGGTGAATTAAACGAAAAAATCTGGGGACTGAGTTCCGGGTATGCAATTCCGCAACAGGAACGCTCTTCACTCATTTTTAGATCTTCTCTGCCCAGATAATGGACAATCATCTGTCCGCCTCCAAGGTTAAGGGCAGCCTCCACAGAGTCGGTCAGTCGGGTTTCAAATTTTTTATCATTTTTAATTGTTAAGCGGTCTATCACGACTTCTATATTATGCTTCTTATTTCTGGCAAGGGTTTGAACATTTTCAAAATCCTGGACAACCCCATCAACCCTGACCCTGGCATATCCTTTTTTTTTAAGGTCCTCAAGGATTTCTTTATGCTCGCCCTTCCGGTTTTCCACCAGGGGGGAAAGGATCAGAATTTTTGAATTCACAGGCAGGGACAAAATCTGGGACACCATGCTCTGGGCATGGCCCCGGCCTACTTTTTCCCCGCATTTATAACAATACTGGGTTCCGAGCCGGGCAAACAATACCCGCAGATAGTCATAAATTTCCGTTATGGTTCCCACAGTGGATCTGGGGTTTTTGCTGGCTGCTTTCTGTTCAATGGCAATGGTGGGGGAAAGCCCTCTTATGGTATCATACTTTGGCTTTTCCATCTGGCCGATGAACTGCCTGGCATAGGAAGAAAGCGATTCAACATATCTGCGCTGGCCTTCTGCAAAAATCGTATCAAAAGCAAGACTTGATTTTCCAGAGCCTGACACGCCGGTAAAGACAACCATCTTTTTTTTGGGAATGTCTATGTCAATATCTTTAAGGTTGTGTTCCCTTGCTCCCTTTACAATTATTCTGTCAAGCTCCTTGGAATTTGAAACTGGAATTGTATTATTTTTTCCTTTTGTCCGAACTGCTGCTGAATCTAACGAACCACCGTTTCTCATACCGTATCTGTTACTCCTGAAATGCTTTTTTTATTCGTTCCAATGTCCTGAAAACAATAAGCATGACCGGATAAAAGTAAAGTTGACGAATATTAAAAATCAAATTGCTTTTATGGTGTCCTATTTGGTAATAATAAAGATATGCAAGCAAAACCGACATATCAACTTGCCTTTTCCAGCTGTCCCAATGATACCTTTATTTTCAAGGCCATTGCCAGACAATTGATTGACCTCCACGGATACGCCTTTGACATCGTATTGGAAGATGTGGAAACCCTGAACCAGAAGGCTGCCAAAGGTACCTATGATATCACCAAGCTTTCTTTTGCCGCATTGGGAAGCCTTGGGGATAAATATGCCCTGTTAAGGACGGGATCGGCATTAGGTGTGGGTTGTGGGCCGCTGATCATATCCCTTCCAGGGCGATCTCTGGATGATAAAAGGGACAACAAAACCAAACCTGTGATCGCTGTGCCAGGCATGGGAACGACAGCCTATCATCTTTTCAAATTTTATATGGATGATCTGTTTGCCGATACGGACACAAATATTCTTCCCATGCCGTTTGAACGAATAATGCCGGCTGTAATTACAAAAAAGGCTGACTTTGGTGTGATTATCCATGAGGGAAGATTTGTATATCAAACCATGGGTCTTGAATTAAAAGCAGATCTGGGAAAATGGTGGGAAGACAAAACATCTTTACCCATTCCACTGGGTTGTATTGCTATTAAACGTGATATTGATCCTGGTATTGCCTGTGATATCCAGAACCTGATCAGACAAAGCATTGACCATGCCTTTTTGCATCCTTCCATGGCCTATGACTATATTCAGACCTATGCCCAGGAAATGGATGGAGATATCATCCAGCAGCATATCCAGCTTTATGTAAATGATTTTTCAAAAGATATCGGGAAAGAAGGGGAAGCTGCCATCACCACCTTTTTTGAAAAAGCCCGGGCTTCCGGATTGATTAAAAAATCCAGGCAGTCTCTGTTTGCCTGCTGACTATATGGATAAAATATTCATGAGAAAGGATTTTTTCAACACAATTGCCAGAACCATTTTTGATTTTGGTATGCTTGAAACTAAAGATAAGATCCTGGTGGCCGTATCCGGGGGGCCTGATTCTGTTGCCCTTTTGTTGTCCCTTTTGGGCCTTAAAGAAAAGTACGGCATAACCTTGGGCGTTGCCCACTTGAACCATATGCTCCGGAAAAAGGAATCCATAAGGGATGAGGCCTTTGTAAAGGCACTTGCAGAAAAACTTGACCTGCCGTTTTTTGGTGAACAAAAAGATGTAACAGCGTATGCAAAAAAACATCGGCTATCCATTGAAGAAGCCGGTCGGGAGGTCAGATACCATTTTTTTAACCAGATTGCCAGAAATCATGGATACACAAAAATTGCCACGGGTCACAACAAAGATGACAATATCGAACTGGTATTGATGAACCTGTTAAGAGGAGCCGGCCCTAAAGGACTTTGCGGCATTCCGCCCATCAGGGACAGCCTATATATCAGGCCCTTGATCCAGGTATCTAAACGCAGTATCCTTGATTTTTTAAAAGCTGAAAATCAGGCATATGTGGTTGATTCTTCAAACACGGATATGGCATATTTAAGAAATAAAATCAGGTACAAACTGATTCCTCATCTCCAGGCGGAATACAATCCCGAAATTACCGATAGCCTGGACAGGCTAAGCAATATTTTAAAACAGGAAGAAGACTTCTGGGAAACTGAAACTCAAAAAACTTTTCACTGCTGTTTGATCAAATCAGAACAATCCTTCCTTGTGCTTTCAAAACCTGAAATGTCAAACCTTCACCCGGCTCTTTTAAACCGGGTATTCAGAAAGGCAATTTTGAAGATCAAAAAAAATTTAAAGCGCATTTCCCTTGCCCACATAAATGATGCCGTTGAATTTTGTTTTAATACTTCTTCAGGCATCAGCCTGGATCTGCCCGGTCAAATCAGGATCTACAAAAATAAGGACACTATTATGATTAAAAAAGAAGAAGGTCCTTTAAGGGAAATCGGGAAAAAAGAAAAAAAGTTAAGGCAGTTGTCACAGGAAAAACAAGGCAAAGAAAGCTAAAACTTTTTCTTGTATATTCAGATTTTATGTTTATATATTATGTAGTTTTAAGAACAAAAACGATTATAAGTTAAGAACCGGTGCCTTAAGAAAAGGAACCATCGAACTTTCGACTTAACAATGCAACTTAACAATGCAACTTAACAATGTAAATTAACAATGGATTGGGTGTATAAAAAAAGAAAGGAAAAACCTTGAATCAATTTTATAAAAATATTTCCCTGTGGCTGGTAATAGTCCTGATGATGATCATGCTATACAATATATTCAATCAGCAACAGGTCGGACAGGTAGAGGTCGGATATTCAGAATTTCTTGGAATGGTTGAAGACGGCCGTATTCAGAGTGTTGTGATCCAGGGTCAGGATTTATATCTAACCGACAGAAGCGGTGCCAGGCTTAAAAGTTTTGCGCCGGATGACGGGGAACTGATCAGTTTTTTACGTTCCAAAGAGATTGCCATACAGGCCAAACCCCCGGCTGAAAACTCCTGGTTTATGTCAATACTTGTTTCCTGGCTGCCCATGATTGTCCTCATCGGTGTGTGGATCTTTTTCATGCGCCAGATGCAGGGAGGTGCCGGTGGGGGGAAAGCCATGTCTTTCGGGAAAAGTCGTGCAAGGCTGATGGATGACAAGAAAGAAAAAGTCACCTTTGCCAATGTACAGGGAATTGATGAGGCCAAAGAAGAATTGACCGAGGTAGTGGATTTTTTAAAAAACCCTGCCAAATATACGCGGCTTGGCGGACGTATCCCAAAAGGTGTTTTGCTGGTGGGGAATCCCGGAACTGGAAAGACCCTTTTATCAAGGGCTGTTGCCGGTGAGGCCGGAGTACCGTTTTTTACAATCAGCGGGTCGGATTTTGTTGAAATGTTTGTGGGTGTCGGTGCTTCAAGAGTAAGGGATCTTTTTGCCCAGGGCAAAAAAAACGCGCCCTGTATTATATTTATTGATGAGATTGATGCCGTGGGACGGCAGAGAGGTGCGGGTTTAGGCGGAGGACATGATGAAAGAGAACAGACCTTAAATCAGCTTCTTGTTGAAATGGACGGGTTTGAATCCAATGAGGGCGTTATACTCATGGCCGCCACCAACCGGCCGGACGTTCTTGATCCTGCCCTGCTTCGCCCCGGACGGTTTGACCGCCAGGTCGTGGTGGACATGCCGGATATTAAAGGCCGTGAAGGTATTTTAAGGGTTCACATGAAAAAAACGCCCCTGGCCAATGATGTTGATCCTGTTATACTGGCAAAAGGCACTCCCGGATTTACCGGTGCAGACCTTGAAAACCTTGTGAATGAAGCAGCACTCCTGGCTGCCAAGCGGGACCATGAAAAACTGAGCATGAAAGATTTTGAAGACTCAAAAGACAAGGTTTATATGGGACTTGAAAGAAAATCCAAGGTAATAAAGGAAGAAGAAAAGAAAACAACGGCTTATCATGAAGGCGGTCATGCCCTTGTGGCAAGATTCCTGCCCTATACGGATGCTGTCAATAAGATTACCATTATTCCCAGGGGAAGGGCTGCCGGGGTCACCTGGTTTCTTCCTGAGGAAGGGGATTTCAAATATAAGGACCAGCTTGAAAATGAGCTTGCCATTGCCTTTGGGGGCCGGGTGGCTGAAGAAATTATTTTTAAAAGAATCAGCACAGGTGCATCCAATGACATCAAACAGGCCACCAAGCTTGCCAACAAAATGGTCAGGTCTTTTGGAATGAGCGATAACCTGGCACTCCTTTCCTATGAGGACCATGAGGACAATATTTTCATCGGCCGGGAAATGACCCAGGCCAAAGGCTATTCAGAAGAAACAGCCAGAAAAATTGATGCTGAAGTTGCCTTGATCATTGATCGGGCATACAAGGCTGCACATAAGGTTCTTAAAGAAAATATCGATATTCTTCACGAATTAACACTCCTGCTCATTGAAAAAGAAACGGTTTTGGGATCAGAACTGGATGATCTGATAGCAGAGATGCGCCCTGATTTTGATTTTTTCGGCAAACAAAATATAAACATACCGCCGAAACAGCCTGCTGAAACCGAAGATCAAAAAAAATCAGTCAAAGATGAAAAGGACAATATCGAGATTGTTGACAAAGTCGAAAATACTGATACTCAGGATTCAGATTCAGACGAGACAAAGACATAGGAATGTGAATAGATAAACATCATGCTGCCATTCACACTTGAATTTGACAGGTTCCGCCTCGAATTAGGCCCTAAAACCTGCATTATGGGAATTTTAAATGCAACTCCGGATTCTTTTTCCGACGGCGGAAAGTTCAATTCCTTTAAAACTGCGGTTGAACAGGGAATCAAACTGGTTAAAGACGGAGCGCATATTCTTGATATCGGTGGAGAATCATCAAGGCCATTTGCGGCACCGATATCGGAGCAGGAAGAACTTGACCGGGTTATTCCGGTCATTGAAAATCTTTCTAAACGGATTGATGTGCCCATATCCATTGATACGGTTAAATCAGGTGTTGCCAGAGAGGCTCTCAATGCCGGAGCGGCCATGATAAATGATATATCGGCTTTTGAAAAAGACCCTGCCATGGCTGATCTTGCAGCTCATAGGGGTGTGCCCGTGGTGCTGATGCACATGAAGGGAACCCCTGAGACCATGCAGGTGAATCCTGATTATGATGACCTGATGCTTGAAATAACAACCTATCTTGCATCACGGGCCGCATATGCCCTGGAAAAAGGCATAAAAAAGAACAATATCCTTCTTGATCCGGGAATCGGTTTTGGTAAAACTATTGAACATAACCTGGTACTGATCAACCATCTTGAAAAAATTACGACTCTTGGTTACCCTGTTCTTTTAGGGCCATCGCGAAAGTCCTTTATTCAGAATATTCTGACCCAAAAGGAGAAAACCCCGATTGGAGCGGATCATATAAAGACAGAATACGGCAGTTTGGCGGCTGTTGCAGTCTCCATTCTCAGGGGTGCCCACATTGTCAGGGTCCATGATGTTGAACGAGTCAAATCCTTTACTCTTATCATAGATTCGATCAGGAATGCATAAATTTAAGCTTTATTGCAATATCTTAATTCTTTTATTGTTCCTCATTCTTTTTTGTCTTCCCGGCTGTACCACAGAGCCGGTTGAGACAGACCTTCTACTTCCTGTGGACTTTTCCAATATACCGGAAAATCTGATCCTTACCAGTTTTCATACTGATAAAATAGAAATCAGGATCCAGGCTCATCCGAACTTGATTGAACTTATCAACAAAAAAAATCTCCACTATCCCGTGGATCTCTACACTGATCTTGAATTCGATCCTGCAGGCGATTCTGACTCCATTGAACCGGGTTCATATTTGTTCCCAGTGGAGGAAAAACGAATCCCCATGGATCGGGGCATTAAAATTTTAAGCATTAACCCTTCCTATCTCAGTGTCCAGCTGGAAAAAAAGGTGAGTAAAACTTTTAAAATAACAGTCCCCTATATTGGAACGCCTGCTAAGGGACATATTGCCCTGGACGCTGCTACAGAGCCTGCCAGTGTAAAATTGACAGGTGCTGCCTCCTTGATTCAATCCATCAAAGAATTAAAAACAAAACCCATTGATCTCGCAAATGCCAGCGAAGATTTCAAAAAAAAAATTCCTCTGGATCTGGAAAACCCATCTATCATTTCATCTTCAGATCCTATTATCATTGTAAGTGTTCCGATTCAGCAGCAGCTGGTTTCAAAAACAATTGAAAATATTCCCATCCAGATATGGAATTCCACATTAAAGGTCAGTATTGAACCTTCAAAAATAACCATCCAGATTAAAGGCCCTTTTGAGACATTAAACAATAAAGAAATCACGGATCAAATCTATTCATTTATTGACTTGAAGGGACTTGCGCCAGGTGTGTATGCCAGACATGCCTATATTAATATACCATGGGACCTGATGATGACTGCTGCTGTTCCACAGGTGTTTACAATAAAAATAGAATAAAGGAGAGCCCTATGCTTCTTGTAATTGACGTGGGAAACACAAATACAGTTATTGGAGTCTATGACGGAGACACACTTAAACATGACTGGAGAATCAGGACCATTCGAGACTCAACCGCTGATGAATTCAATGTCCTTGCCAACGCACTTTTCTCTTATAAAGGAGTCAATCCTGAAGATATTAAAACCGCTGCTATTTCATCGGTTGTTCCTTCATCAGTTCCTATCCTGAATGCATTCTGTGAAAAGTATCTTGGCTTAACACCTTTATGGATAAGTTCGGACTCGGTTAAAAAACTGATGCCCATTCTCTATAATAACCCCAATGAAGTTGGGGCCGACAGGATCGTTAATGCGGTTGCCGCCTTTCATAAGTATAAAACCGCTCTCATTATTATCGATTTTGGAACAGCCACAACTTTTGATGTTATCTCTGAAAAAGGGGAATACCTGGGTGGAGCAATTGTACCGGGTATCATGATTTCTGCAGAAGCACTCTTCCAAAAAGCCTCCAAGCTGGCCAGGGTAGAAATATTCCAGACGCCTGAAAAGGTCATCGGCAAAGATACCATTGAAAGCATTAAGTCCGGCATTATTTATGGAACGGCCTCCATGGTGGACGGGATGATCGAAAAGATGATAAAAGAAATGGGTGCTTCACCCCGGATCATTGCCACAGGCGGCCTTGCTCCACTGATCTTCAAGATTTCCAACACCATTGAAAAAGTGGAGCCATCCTTGACCCTTGAAGGATTAAGACTCATCTATAATCAAATTTGAAGCGATTAAGCCATTCAATGGGCCCTGAAATAAAAAAGACCCTTGTTCTGTCTCTTCCCATTGTTGTGGGCCAGCTTGGACAAATGCTCATGTCTGTGGTGGATAATATCATGGTGGGCAAAGTAGGTGCCCAGGCCCTTGCAGCAGCATCCATAGCCAATTCGCTCTTTCTGCTGATCATGGTTGTCGGATTCGGACTGACCGTGGCTGTCACACCTTTAACGGCCATTGCCTATGGTGCGGGCAGAGACGAAGAGTGCGGCATTGTATTAAGGCAGGGAATTTTATTAAACCTTTTTTCCGGTATTTTGCTCTGCGCTATCACACTTCTTTTGTCAGAATGTATTCAATTTCTCAATCAGCCCGAAGAGATTGTGGGCCCGGCATCCCTTTACATGAAAGTATTGGGGTTTTCCATGCTGCCGTTAATGCTTTTCCAGAGCTATAGACAGTTTGCCGAAGGGGTAAGCTTCTTAAAACCTGCCATGATCATCACTCTTCTCGCCAATCTTGTTAATATTCTTGCAAACTGGATATTTATATATGGAAATCTCGGGGTCACTCCCCTGGGTCTTACCGGTGCCGGCATTGCCACTATCAGTTCCCGGACATTTATGGCCATTGCGCTTATGATTATCATCAGAAAATCCTCAAAAATGCAACGCTTTGACCCCACCCTGAATTACAGGAAGATTGATTTGCCCATGATGCGGCGCCTTCTTGCCATCGGCATTCCCGCAGGATTTCAGTATTTTTTTGAAGTCAGTGCCTTTGCTGCCTCAGCTATCATGATCGGCTGGATGGGAACCATTGCACTTGCTGCCCACCAGATTGCATTAAACCTTGCATCCATTACATTTATGGTTGCCATGGGAATCTCATCTGCGGCAACCATCCGGGTCAGCACTGCCGTCGGGAGAAAAGATATCCAGGGAACACGGCTTGCCGGGTTTTCCGCAGCAATTTTGTGTGCCTTGTTTATGGCATCAGCCGGGTTGATCTTTATCCTTTTCAGGTTCTTTTTGCCAACCCTTTATGTTTCTGAAAAAGCGGTCATTGATATCAGTGCCTCGCTTTTAGTGATTGTTGCATTCTTCCAGGTATCCGACGGCACCCAGTCAATCGGGTTAGGAATATTAAGGGGAATCACGGATATGAAAATTCCCACCCTGATCACCCTTGCCGCTTACTGGCTGATGGGGCTTCCTTCAGGGTATTTTATGGCATTCAAACTCGACATGGGCATTTATGGTGTCTGGTATGGGCTTCTCATAAGCCTTACTGCATCTGCACTTTTTATGATGATCCGTTTTAATTCAAAAAGTAAAAAACAGGTCTATATCCATTAAA
>CALGRI010000055.1 GCA_937880875.1 uncultured Pseudomonadota bacterium | reverse complement strand
AAAAAGGATTATAAAAATGAAACAATGGCAATGTACTATTTGCAAATATATTCACAAAGGTGAAACCCCTCCTGAAAAATGCCCGGTCTGCGGTGCAGACGCAAACAAATTTATAGAAATCAACAAGGCCCCCACGCTGGAAAAGTCCATTAAAAAAGAAAGTCCTGCAATAAAACCCGGACCGGACGCTCTTGAAAAAAAAGAAGTATTAAAGCCGGCCCCTGCCATTAAAGAAACAGGGTTTAAAAAAATAGAATCCCTTCTTATCAAGCACCATGCCCACCCTGTTCTGGTGCATACGCCCAACGGGATACTGCCAGCGGCAGTTATTCTATGGCTTTTAGCCTGGATTTTTGACTATGACCTTCTTTCCAAGGTTGCTTTTATTAACCTGATTTTTGTCATCCTTTCCCTTCCTTTTGTGATTCTCACAGGAATTCTTGAATGGAAGAAAAAATATAATGGTGCCCTGACAATAATTTTTAAATTAAAAATCCTTGCCGCCACCGTGACCAGTGTTTTATGTGTGATAAGTCTTGTATGGTTTCTGATGGACCCTAAGATTTTATCATCCCCAAAAGCCTTGATATTTATTTTCATAAACATCATTATGCTTATTGCCGCTGGCATTGCAGGACATATTGGTGGAAAACTTGTGTTTAAAGATTAACCATTCAAATTAAAATGCTCTGAGTTTGCCTGGAAACTTTGCTGGGCAATGGAAGGATAATGGCATCAAATTTCGATTTCCATACCAACGGGGCAATGATCTGATCCAAATACATCATTATGGATAAAGGCTTGTTTGACCAGGCCTTTATCCATAAGATCCCTTGTCACAAAAAAATAATCAATGCGCCAGCCAGCATTATTTTTTCTTGCATTAAACCTGTATGACCACCACGAATACTTGACTTGTTCCGGATGAAAATGCCTGAAGGTATCCACATACCCCATGTCAACCATCCGGTCCAGAACATCCCTTTCAATTCTTAAAAAACCGGATCGCTTGGAATTGGGTCCTGGATTTTTCAAATCAATTTCATTATGAGCTGTATTAAAATCCCCTGTAATAATCAGACTTTTTCCCTGGTCTTTCAATTTATTTGCATGATTTAAAAACCAGTCATAAAAATCAAGTTTATATTTGAGCCGATCATCGTTCATCTGGCCGTTGGGAAAATAAATATTAAATAAAATAAAATCCTTATAATCCAGTTGAATCACTCGTCCTTCATTATCAAATTCAGGCCTTGAAAACGAAGTGATGACTTTTTCAGGTTCTGTTTTTGAATAGGCTGCAACACCACTATATCCTTTTTTTATCGTTGAATAGGACCAGAACGATTTATAAGAATGCAAATCAATCATCTCATCGGTCCTCTGGTCTTCCTGGAGTTTTGTCTCCTGGAGAAGGAGAATATCAGGATCAAGGTCATGAATAATTTTTGTAAAATCTTTGTTTATCGCTGCACGT
Organism: uncultured Pseudomonadota bacterium; assembly: GCA_937880875.1. Classification (GTDB taxonomy): domain Bacteria; phylum Desulfobacterota; class Desulfobacteria; order Desulfobacterales; family Desulfobacteraceae; genus Desulfobacula. Next base: position 7,037 of record CALGRI010000055.1, on the reverse strand, counting down.
AAACCATTTACATTCCATGACATAATTTTTAATTTTTTTTTATCTGACATAAATCTTTCCTGTATTGTTTATTTTTTTTGTCTCATGATACAAGGGTGTATCAACATCCTTTATTTCAATTAAGAATTATTCTTGCATCTGCTATGACACACCGGTCCTTGGTGCAAATCACTGGATTTAAATCCACGGATTCAATATCATTTTCAAGTTCCATGATCAAATTGGAAAAATTAACCATTAAATGCGTCAGAATTTCCATATTCACCCCGGCCTTACCCCTATATCCTGTTATAATCTCTTTTGCTTTCAATGATTCCTTCATTGAAAAAACATCGCTCGGCTTAATCGGAGCCATCCGGATCGCTGTATCATTATAAATTTCAACAGACGTACCACCAATGCCAAAAACAATAACAGGTCCGAACTGAAAATCATTTTTTGCCCCAATGATAATCTCAAGGCCCTTAACCATCTGTTCAACAAGGATACTTTCGCACCCGTCAAGTTTTTGCAGTCTTGCCATTTCAATTTTCAGATGATCACTTGAAAAAATACCTGTAACAACGGCATTATGCTCGGTCTTATGCAGTATTTTTTTTGAAACTGCTTTTGCCACAACCGGGCCATTACAATCCTTAAGAAATAGATCTGCTTCTTCAAAGGAATTGGTTAAAATAAAATCCGGTATATCAAAACCCTGTAATTTCATTAATGCCTTTGCATCTGGTTCCAATACCCATCCTAAGGATTTGCTTTTCTCCAGGATTTTTTGGCTGTCCTTCTTTAACCTGTCCTTCTTTAACATGGCCTGCACCTCATCAAAGCCTTGGCCATCATAACAGCCCCTTCCACAGAGGATGCCACTGGAATATTATTAAGCTCAAATCCTTCTATAATGATTTTATATTTGTCCTCGTTGGGAACATAGGCAATCATGGGTTTTCCCTCATTTCTGGCCACCTGGCTGAGCTTTGCCCCGATATCGGCTGAAACACCCGGCGAATAAGGAATTAACAGGGCCAGGATACAGTCAATATTCATATCCCTTGACAAATGTCTTGCCGAGGTCACAATATCGCTGTCCACTGAACTCCCGGTGAGATCCAGGGGATTGACAAGGGAAACAATATTTCTGATTTCAGGTGACAGCTTGTCCATAATGGTATTCATTGTTTCCTTCTCTATCTCAGGTATTGATATGCCATACAGTTCACAGGCATCTGCAGCGATAACACCATGCCCTCCACTTAAAGAAATAATACCGACATTACCCTTAATACCTTTGGGATAACAGCTTAAAGCCTCACAAAAGGAAGTCAGTTCATACTCACTATCTGCCTCAGCCACACAATATTGTTTCATGATTTCTGAAAACACCCGGTAGTTCCCTGCCAGAGAAGCCGTATGGCTGGAAACCGCCTCAATACCCTTTTTGCTCTTTCCGGCCTTAAAAACAACCACTGGCTTTGAACATTGTTCCGTTCTTTTAATAAATTTTCGCCCTTCTCCTTTTTCAAAGCCTTCAATATAAAAAGCGATTACCTTTGTCTCAGGATCCTGATCAAACCAGTCCAGCATATCTGTTTCCTTGATATAGGCCTTATTCCCTATGCTGACAGCAAGAGAAACACCAATTCCCTGGCCTGCAAATTTAACCATCTGATCCACCAGAACACCCCCGCTCTGGCTGACAAAACCGACATTACCCTTGTCCGGGCGAATGATCCTTTCTCCAGGGAGGAAAAACGTATCCACATGATCCGGGGCATAAATCCCAAGACAATTGGGGCCGACAAAAGGGAAAGAGGCCTCTTTTGCCATATCAACGAGCCGTTGCTGTAATTTTAAATTTCCTGCTTCTGCAAATCCGCCGGATATGATCACAGCACCCTTTACCCCCTTTTGTATACATTGTTCAACTACCTTGGGAACATACTCGGCCCGGACGGCAATGACTGCCATATCAATATCTTCCTGGATATGCCCGACACTGGGATAAAGTATTTCTCGATTGAGGATACCCCCCTTTAGATTCACTGGAAATGTTTTTACGGGATATCTCAGATGATTTTTATTGTAGATAACGTTTGCCGGGTGATTGTCCTGGGAAGTGGACACCCCGACAACTGCCATAGTTGATGGTTTGAAAAGATATTTTAAACCCACTTGTTTCCTTTTGATAAAAATTAATTATCCTGATCAGCCAGATAATCATCATACATTGATTCCAGGGCAAGTTTATGTTTTGATTCTTCCTGGACAAGGATCATTAACACTTTTTTTACATCGGCATTATCTGTCTTGTCTGCAAGCATTGAGTAAAGCTTAACTGCTTTTTCTTCTCTTTTCATGGCAACTTTAAGGATTTCAGGCATGGGCATGCCTTCTTTATACTCTACCTCCACCATATAATCACTTATTTTAAGATCTGTAATTTTATTAAACTCATAGGAATCAATTTTCTCTTTGTTGCCTGCCATATCTGAAAGAAGTAAAACATGATTTCCTTCTTCTTTTGCAAATCTTTCAAAGGTTTGTTTAAGTGATGCCCTTGTCGCTTCTTTGGCTAAACCCGAATAAAATTCAACTGCTTCTTTTTCGCCATCAATGGCAAAACTTAATATTTCATCAACCGATCCAAATTTCATGTCTACTCTCCTCTGTATTAACGTTTTTAATTATTTGTAAATAAATTATTACTTTTATAACATTTGCAAAATATCTGCAAATTGCATACCACATCCATAAATATTTCAATACCGTTTATATATACGATAAATAGATCAATTATCAATTAAAAATTTATTTTCCCAAAATATCCTTTAGAGAGGATTCCAGTGTTGGGAAGGAAAATAAATATCCTGAATCCAGCAAATTCTTTGGGATCGCCCTTTGACTTTGAAGAAGAGTCCTGCCCAGTTCCCCCATTATTGCCTTGATCATAAAGGATGGGGCAGGCATAAAAGCAGGCCTGTTTAATACACGGCCCAATGCTTTGGCAAATTGTTTCTGTTGGACAGGCGTGGGTCCTGTAAAATTAAATACTCCGTCAGATTCTTTGTTTTCAACGATGAATTCAATTGCTTTTTCAAGATCTCTAACATGGATCCACGGGAACCAATGCTGCCCTCCCCCCAGGGGACCACCAACAAAATATTTAAATGCCGGCATCATCAAAGATAGCGCCCCTCCATCCCCGAGAACAACCCCAAATCGCATGACTGCAACCCTGATACCTTTTTCTTCAGCCCTTAACCCTTCTTTTTCCCAGTCCACACACACCTTTGCCAGAAAATCTTTTCCCGGCATTCTTTTTTCTGTCAGCAAATCGTCTTTACAATCTCCATATATTCCCACGGCAGAAGTTGTCAAAAGCTTTTGAGTTTTACCCTTTTCCATGGCATTGACAATATGTCGTGTGGTTAGTATGCGAGAATCATAAATGGCCTGTTTGTATTTTTCCGTCCAATACCGGAAAATATTCCGCCCTGCCAGATTGATAATAATATCTGATTGAGCAACCCTTTTCTGCCACTTTCCCTTAACAGTGGTGTCTGCGCTGATCCAGTCAAATTCTTGAAACTGTGCTGAAAATGGATGGGTCATGGATGTTCCCATACCCGTTACCTGATACCCTTTTAATAAAAACAGTCTGGCAAGTTTTTTCCCGATAAACCCTGAAGCCCCTGTGATCAGTATTTTTTCCATAAGGATTGACCTATTTTTGTTGTTAAAAGATTAGATTTAAAAATAAGTCTCCTTTTTGAATAAACAATACAGAATAAAAGATGAAAGGCCCTTTTATTGAATTTTTCTTTATGAATCATGGGCTGAAAACCGCGAATTTTCTCGATTACTGCGTTGAGCTTAAAAAAAAATAAAAAAAGTGTTGCAATTTTTCAACATATATGCCAAAAAAGAAACAAACTGAACTGAATAGTAAATTAAGAGGATAATATGGCTGACAATAAAATAGATACATTAATGAAAAGAATCCTTGATGCAACAGGTATCAATTCCCAGTCAGAGCTTGCAAAAGAGCTTGAAATAAACCGGTCAGGGATAACCCATGCAAGGAACAACAATAAGATTCCAGATAAATGGATTGTAAAATTGTATCGAAGGTTTGGCTTTAATCCCCAATGGATTGAAAGCGGTATTGGAAACGTGTTTCTCCAGACACAATCAGACCAGGATGTTGAATTTAAATATATTCCAAAAGTGGCGGCAAGACTGTCTGCAGGCACGGGGTCCTTTGAGTGTGATGAAAATATAACAGATTATCTTTCTTTTCAAACAAAGTGGCTGGCCAGCAAGGGTTCTGCCAGGGATATGGTTGCCATGGAAGTTTTCGGTCAGAGTATGGAACCGGCAATTAAAGAAGGGGATACAGTATTGATTGATCAAAGTCAAAAAAATATACTTGCCGGTGCAATATATGCCGTGGGCGTGGAAGATACAATTTTAGTAAAACGAGTGGAAAAACATCCAAACAAACTGGTTCTTTGCAGTGATAACAAGGATTATGAACCCATCTATCTTAAAAGAGAAGAGGCAGACAGGGTAAGAATTGTGGGCAAGGTCATATGGAGCTGCCGGGAATACAGATAGTTTTTTTTGGTCTATTTTTTTGGCCTATTTTTTTGATCGGCGTGTTTAGTTTTTTCAACAAATGATGAAATATATAAAATAAGGGGCTTAAAAATGCAACAAAATCAAAAAACAATATATGAAAAATGTTTTATCGGGATCACAGGGATAGCCTGGGTTGCAGGTTTGCTTATTGCCGGCAGTGACAGTCCCTATATGCCCTGGCTGAATGGAATCGGGCTGATCTTGTTTTTAGGTGCAAGCGTTTTACTGGGGAAACTTTTTAACCCGTCCCACTCAGATACCCACGTCGGAATCTATCCCGGGTGTTATCAAAACCCCGCCCCCAATGCGATAAGGCCAAAAAAGGAAAATCGTAAAATCAATATTCCATATGCCCTGGGTATTTAAAATAGGTTGGGCCTCACCATCCAAGACCTGAACTATTGCATCGCCGGGTGAGGTATGAGCGTTGATTTCCTCATCCATATAATCAAACCCAGTTTATCGCAGGTTTTTTTCTTGAAGCTGTGTTAACGTGTTTATATGCTGGATATCCCATAATAATGCATGCATAAATCATACGACCCCTTGGCAGTTTAACAAGATTCCTAAGTTTTGTACTATACTTTAACGACAAATTTAAAAACCCGATATAACAGGTTCCAAGCCCTAATGAATATGCATAGTTCATTATATTGCCTGCTGAAATATTACAGTTTTCGTTAGAGAAGTTACCATTTTTCGGGGCATGGACAAGAATTAAAACAGGTGCATTATGAAGGATAAAGTCGCGGCCTTTTTTAGTTTCATCAATATAATACTGCATTGGTTCTAAATATCTTGTGATTATATCTGATGCCGGGAAAATTTTTATTATTTTATATATCAGGTTACCGGGGAATTTTTTTGTAAGATGAAAAATTTTTCCGACAAAACCAAAAATGGCATTTGAAATGTTTCTTAAGATTTTTTTATCGGAAATAACTATGTGCCCAACATTTTGAGAATTGCTTGCAGTGGGTGAATGGTTTACAAGACTGATTACTTTTTCAATTAATTCATTTGGAATATTTTTGTCTTTATATTGCCTTACACTTCTTCGCCCCCTTGCTATGGTTTCATAAACTTCTGAATCAATAAAATCAGGGTCTATTTTTTGTATTTGCGCCTGATCAAGACCGTCGTGCTCGATAGCCCCATGAGGGCATACTGCAAGACAATGGCTACAACTATTGCAATCATCTGGGGCAACTATTTCAGGGATACCGTTTATGTCTTTCCACACTATAGAAACACAGTCTTTTACGCATAACATGCATTTTGTACATTTATCTTCAATTCGGCGTATTTTCATAAAAAAACCATTTTAAAGGCCGCCAATGCCGACAGCCTGTTTTACAACGGTTAAAAGCATTTTAAATTGAGAACTGGCGCTGACAGAATGGGGTACATTTGCCGGCATGACAACTACCTGTCCTGTTGTTGCTTTAATTTTTTTGCCATCGATATTGATAAGGGCTTCACCATCCAAAACCACAATCATTGCATCACCGGGGGAGGTATGAGCGCTGATTTCCTCACCCTTATCAAAGGCAAAAAGTGTAATATTAACGTAGGGTTTGCTCGAAAGGGTCCTGCTGACAACTCTTCCCTCTTCATAATCAACAAGGCCGGCAATATCCACGGGTGTAGAAAATGGAATATTTTTAATTAACTGGTCAGTTTTATCTGTCATGATCCTCTCCTTTTAAAAAGTTCAGGTTTAATATCTTAGTTACTCAACTTTCGGCCTTAAGTCCTTGCAGACGTGGTCAGGCTTTCCTTATTGTCGCTATTTGGTTTTTCTTTCCATTTGACCTCGCCGAATAATAAAAACTTATTATCTAATGACTCGGCTACAATATCAATCTTCATATTTTTTACATGTCAAGTCAATATTTTAAACAAGAAAAATGTAGAAGAATTTGTTGTTGATGATGGTGAAATTTCAAAAAAAATATAAAGAAAGATAGGAATAAAGATGAATTAAAAAAAATAGCGGAAGACTATTTAGAAATGAATAAGACTTCTTTCATTCACGTCATAAAAGAAGATTTAGAATGGTTGAAATCTGATGATCCAGAGCATGGTAATAGGATTTCAATAGAAAAAATCTTAAACAAAGTGGGAGTAAGAACCCGATAAAAAATCCCTTCCCTTTACAATCCTAATAGTTATTGATAGAGAAGGTATTATAATTTCAGCCATATAAACAAACATCACAACACAAATTCAAAGGGAGGTTCTATTATGATTGGAGCTCTAATTGCAAAATACAAAATTAATCATGCATATGATGCTTTGAATCGTCGTGACTTTGAAGCGTTCTTATCTGATTGAAGAGATGATTGTACATTTGTTTATCCTGGGAATTTACCAGTAAGTGGAAAATTTGAGGGTAAAGA
>CALGRI010000054.1 GCA_937880875.1 uncultured Pseudomonadota bacterium | reverse complement strand
ACTATTTAAACATCCTCATCTGCATCATGGAATTAGCCTGCATATGGTTCCCACGTCCCGATATTCCCCAGATATTATTCGGTTGTATGATCTGGCAAGGTTGTACGAGAAGTTCCGGGACCTGTTCTAAAGCCTGGGGGCCATAAAAGGCAGCCGCTTCCTCTGATGTTTTAATGTAAGCAAATACAGCAGCCATGGCTGCAGATAATTTCTTTTTATCCATTTTCATCCCTTTATCTTATACAGGTATATTTCCATGTTTTTTTGCCGGTCTTAACTCTCTTTTTGTTGCCATGGCCTCAAGGGCATCAATGAGACGCGGCCTTGTTTGAGACGGTTGAATCACGGCATCCACGTAACCTCTGGCAGCAGCGCAATAGGGGTTGGAAAATTTCTCGTTATACTCTTCTATTTTTTCTTTGCGCCTGGCAACAGGATCATCTGCCCCATTGATTTCCTTTGCATGGATAATATTGGCAGCCCCTTCAGCACCCATGACAGCAATCTGTGCAGTGGGCCATGCAAAGGCCATATCTGCTCCCAGGTGTTTTGAACACATGGCAAGATATGATCCACCATAATCTTTTCTTGTAATCAAAAGGAGCTTTGGAACGGTTGCTTCGGAATAACACCATAAAAGCTTTGCGCCATGACGGATAATTCCTCCCCACTCCTGGTTACTTCCCGGCAGATATCCCGGAACATCTGCAATGGTCAACATGGGAATATTGAAAGCATCACAAAACCGGATAAACCGGGTGGCTTTATCCGAGGCATCAATATCCAGGCATCCTGCCAGAAAATTGGGCTGGTTGGCAATAATACCAATGGACCGACCATTGAGTCTTGCAAAACAGACCACCATATTTTTAGCAAAATACTGGTGGGGTTCAAAATACTCTCCATCATCCACAATGGAGGTGATGACATCCTTGATATCATAGGCCCGGTTTGGATTGTCCGGTATGATTGTATCCAGGGATTCATCCATGCGATCAGGATCATCTGTGGGGGTCACAAAGGGAGGGTCTTCCATGTTATTGGACGGCAGATAGGATAAGAGTTTTCTGATCTGCATAAGGGCATCTTCATCAGACTCACAGGCAAATTGTGCCACCCCGGATTTTTCATTATGGGTCATGGCACCGCCAAGGTCTTCAAAACTGATCTCTTCGCCTGTAACCGCTTTGATGACATTGGGTCCTGTAATAAACATATAACTGGATTTTTTAACCATGAAAATAAAATCTGTCATGGCAGGTGAATAAACCGCACCGCCGGCCGTAGGCCCCATAATGGCTGAAATCTGGGGAATGACTCCTGAAGCCCCTGAATTGCGAAAGAAAATTTCTCCATATCCTGACAGAGCATCAATTCCTTCCTGAATTCTTGCACCGCCGGAATCGTTCATACCGATAATGGGAACACCTGCCTTTAAAGCCATATCCATGACCTTACAGATTTTTTTGGCCTGCATTTCTCCTAAAGAACCTGCCCTTGCAGTAAAATCCTGAGCATAGGCAAATACAATTCTGCCATCCACTTTACCGTGCCCGGTTACAACACCATCCGCCGGAATCTGTACATTTTCCATACCAAAATTGGTGCACCTGTGGGTGACAAACATATCCAATTCCCTGAAGGTTCCCTTGTCAAAAAAGATATCAAGCCTTTCCCTGGCATTGAGTTTTCCATTTTCCCGCCGTTTTTCAAGGGCTTTTTCTCCGCCCATTCCCATGATCTGCTGTTCTTTTTGTTTCAGTTCCTGGATCCTGTCAGATGTTACTCCCATAATAAAAACCCTTCCTTAACTATTTATCCATTATTTTAATTTTTCATAGTAAACCGCCATGCACAAAACCATTCTTCCGGATGTTTATCCGGCGGGCAACCAATACATTTAGTTTCTATCCTTTTATCAATGGCCCTTGCAAAATATTCATATTCAACCAGTCCGACTGATTTACAAGGATAATCATCCAGTTTCTTTCTTTTTCTTGCAGATTGAACCCTGCAATCATTCATTTGAAATACAAAACTTTGGGGCCCTTCGTCAACAAAAGATTGCTCATTAATCAATGAGTACATCCTGAAATTTAATGCTTTTTTTAAACCTTCCAGGCCGCACTGATCATCCAGTTTTAAAAATTTTTTAATCGCAAATGCTTCATAGGGAGAAAATTGAGCCCAACAGGAATCATTACACCGTTTTGCATCGTTCATTCCATTATCAAATTCAACGGCCTGAAACCATACGCCGTCATTTACCAGCCAGTTTTTTGCCACAGCACCCATAAGGGCTTCAATCTTTTCATCATCCATATCCAGCAATGCTTTAGGCAAACCATCTTCAAGCTGAAAGTCCAGGACCTCTGAAAATCTTTTTAATCCAATTGAAACGCTCTTCTGGGTTGCCTTTTCAAGAACCTCCAACGCCTTTTCCATGCCCATCTGATGCCTGACTTCAGTAAACCAGAAACCATAGTGGACTACAATTCTAGTTAACATGTCAACAACTAATCTTGCTTTTTCGGTTTTATCCAGACTTGAATGGTTTTTAACTTCCATAGATTCAATTCCTTTTGAATAATCTTAACACATTAATATCACAAACTTTTTTGGAATCTTAATTCAAGGATTATTGCTTGTCAAGATTCGATTACAATACAGCTATATTAAAGCCAGAAAACCATTGCATTCACAGCTGAAATATACTATTCATAAAAAATGAAATTGCCTCGGATTTCAAAAGAGAATAAGATTTTTTAGTTCTAAAACCGACAAGATTGGATGAATTAAAATGAGTGTAAAAATACACATACATGTTACGCATCGACAGCATACCAATGGCCAGAAGACAATAGAAGTTCAAGGGGATAGTGTGGGTGACGTATTAAACAATTTTATCTCCCTGTATCCAGGCATGAAAAATGAGATATTTGATAAAAATGGGGATTTGCGCCATTATATTGAAATTTATCTGAACAATGAAAGCGCATTTCCTGATGAACTTAAAAAAACAGTAAAGAAAGGCGACGACATTCAGATTATCACCTTTCTTGCCGGCGGTTGATAAAAAATGATTCAGCCTGATTTAAACCGGACTGTCCAAGGACATGCCCATTGCTAAATAGGATTCTCCTTCTTCTTTTTTGCCGCGTTTTATGCAGCCATTCCCATAAATAGTACATTTTTTTTTCAAAACCTTTTTTGCCTTTTCTGTCTGCTCCTGTGTCAGGATGCCTGATTCCATAAGGGCTGATAATGAACGAATTCTGAACTTATCCTGGGAATGAAAATTAGAAAGCTGATCCTTGTGCCCTCCTCTTTTTATGGTATAGGGTTTATCAATCAGAAAAACAGGCAGGGTTGAGCTGACCCGAAGCCAGAGGTCATAATCTTCGCAGACCAAGAAATTTTCATTAAAATACCCTTTCATGTCAAACAATTGCCTTTTCATCATAACGGCTGACGGGCTTACCAGACAAAGGTCTAACGATGGTTCAAATATCATTCCCGAAGGTTTTTTATGCTTGACCTTCGGATTAACTTTTTTCCCGTTTCTTATCCATATCTCTTGGGTCTGACAAATAAGGGCTTCAGGATGATCCTTGAAAAATTCCATTTGGCAGGATATCTTTCTTTTATCCCAGGCATCATCAGAATCCAGCAAGGCGATGAATTCACCCCTGCTCTGTCTTATCCCTTTGTTCCTTGCGGCGCTGACGCCTTTATTTTCCTGACGTAAAACTGTGATTTCATTTTTATAGGTCTCAAGCAATTCTTGAGTATTATCCTCTGACCCATCATCTATAACTACCAATTCTATATTTGGATAGTCCTGTAAAAGGACAGAGTCAACAGCATCTTTCAAGGTCCATGCGCGGTTATAGGTCGGTATGATAACGCTGACAAGAGGATGCTTAATAGTCATGCTATTTATCTTTCCTTCCCTGAAATTTTTAAATTTAATCATCAAAATATCGATAGCACCGTTTAGCAAAGAAGTTTGGGCACATGATATCTTCATAAAAGCCGAATTATTTTATTTATCACATTTTTCCGGCTGTTCATACATTCTATTTTCCCATAACTTATTTTTCCTCCTGCTTTTTTTTAAAGAAAAGAAAAAATTTGATCTATTTTAATGAATAAATTTGACTTATTTTAATTAAGTTCATTAAGTGTTATCCTTGACATATGAGTCTAAATCATTTAATTAAAGGCCTAAATTTACAGGTATTTATTATCTACTAAGAGGATATTATGGTAAAAGGCAAAACCATCCAACATTTAATTGACAAAGAATGGTGCAAAGGGTGTGGTATCTGCATCCATTTCTGTCCCAAAAATGTTCTTGAATTTGATAAACACGAGAAGGCAGAAGCTGTAAGACCCGAAGATTGCATTGCTTGTAAGCTGTGCGAACTTCGTTGCCCTGATTTAGCAATACAAATCATAGAAGATCAGGAAGGGGAAAATGAAAGACAATAATAATATCAGGTTTATCCAGGGAAACGAGGCCTGTGTGGAAGGCGCCATCTATGCCGGGATAGATTTTTTTGCAGGATACCCCATCACCCCGTCCACGGAAATAATGGAACATCTGGCATCCCGCCTTCCCCAAAAAGGCGGAAAATTCATCCAGATGGAAGATGAAATTGCATCCATGGGGGCCATCATTGGTGCTTCACTCACAGGCAACAAGGTAATGACGGCCACCTCGGGCCCGGGATTCTCTCTTAAACAGGAAGCCCTGGGATATGCCTGTATGGCGGAAATTCCCTGTGTCATTGCCAATGTACAGCGCGGCGGCCCTTCAACCGGCAACCCTACCCATGTCAGCCAGGGGGATGTAAATCAGGTCAGATGGGGTACCCATGGCGATCATGCCATCATTGCCCTGACTGCATCCAATCATCAGGATGTGTTTAAAATAACGGTTGAGGCCTTTAACATGGCAGAAACCTATCGAACCCCGGTTGTCATCCTGCTGGATGAAGTCATCGGCCATATGCGTGAAAAGCTTGTAATTCCGAAACCAGGAGAAATCCCCGTGGTGGAACGTCTTCGAACTTCTGTTAAAAAAGGGGTGGATTATCATCCATACCTTCCAAGAGAGGACGGCAGGCTGCCCATGTCTGATTTTGGTGCAGAACACCGATATAATGTCACAGGCCTTTTCCACGACATGTGGGGATTTCCCAACAATGACCCAAAAGTGGTCAGCGAACTTATGCGACACCTTGTGGACAAAATAGAAAACAATGTCAATGAGATCAGCATGTATAAGGAATACTGGCTGGATGATGCTGAATATATCCTGATCTCCTATGGATCATCTGCAAGATCTGCCATTCACCTGGCAAAAAACAGGCGAGCGCGAGGCATAAAGATTGGCGTTCTGGAGCTACAGACCCTCTGGCCCTTCCCTTCTGAGATGGTCAAAGAAAAATGTGCCAGGGCCAAATCCATCATTGTGGTTGAAATGAACATGGGCCAGATCATCACCCAGGTTAAAAATGCCGTTGACAACCCACGTAATGTTTTTCTATCCAACAGAATTGATGGGGAATTGATCTCACCAACCGACATCAAAACCGTTTTAAGAATGATTCAGGGGAGAGGGGTGTAGCATGACAGAAAAACCATTTAATTTTAAAGACTATATTCGATCACGGTTCTTTCCCCATATGTGGTGTCCCGGCTGTGGTCACGGAATCGTTTTAGGATCTTTATTGCGGGCAGTCCATGAACTGGGTCTTAATAAAAATGAAATCGTAATAACTTCCGGTATTGGCTGTTCATCCAGAATTTCAGGATATGTTGATTTTCATTCCCTTCACACCATACATGGAAGGGCTCTGGCCTTTGCCACTGGAGTAAAACTTTCCAAACCCAGCTTAAAGGCCATTGTTCCCATGGGAGATGGTGATGCCCTTGCCATTGGCGGCAACCATTTTATCCATGCAGCCAGAAGAAACATTGATATTACTGCCATTGTAATGAACAACAAAATTTACGGCATGACCGGCGGCCAGTTTTCTCCTTTGTCCGGAAGTGGCAAAAAAGCAACCACAGCACCCTACAAAACAATTGACAGAGATTTTGATGTGGTAGAACTGGCTAAAAGCGCCGGTGCAACCTTTGTTGCCAGATCAACAGTATTTCATGCCAATGAATGTAAAGACCTCATCAAAAAAGCCATATCCCATAAAGGATTTTCCGTTGTAGAAATCCTGACACAATGTCCAACCTATTATGGAAGAAAAAATAAAGAAGGGGACGCGATCCAGATGATGGAAGGCTATAAAACCAATACCACAAAAATTGGATCCAAAAAATTGGAGAAAAATCCCCATTTGATCCAGAGGGGAATTTTTGTTGAAAACACAGATGTCCCTGAATACTGTGAGGCCTATGATGAAATTATCAAAACAGCAATGAAAGGAAAAGCATAATGGAACGGACAAGATTGGTTTTTTCAGGTTCAGGAGGACAAGGCGTTATAACAGCCGCCATCATCCTTGCCAATGCCGCAGTCCTTTTTGAAAATAAAAATGCCATCCAATCCCAAAGTTATGGCGCAGCAGCAAGAGGTGGTGCCACCAGAACTGATATCATCATTGACGATTCTGAAATATTTTTTCCAAAAGTGATTCAGCCCAATATACTGGTCAGTCTGACCCAGGAAAGCTATAACAAATTTGCTCCTATCATCCGGCCGGGCGGCCTGCTTCTGGTGGATTCAAAATATGTCTCCATTCAAAAAAAAGTGGATGCCAGGCATATCACCCTTCCCATGTTTGATACGGTGATGAAAGAAATCGGAAAACCCATTGTGTTTAATAT
>CALGRI010000053.1 GCA_937880875.1 uncultured Pseudomonadota bacterium | reverse complement strand
CCGAGGACACACAAACCATCTCTCGAGAAGACCGGCGTATAATGCATGAAAAGAAACTATATGTCAAATCTTTTTTTCATAAAAATAATAATAAATTTATATCTGTCTGAATTAATAACCTATTCAAAGCAAATAATTTAAGAAACCACGGCTCCAATGGCAGTCACAGCAAGGAATATCCTTCAAAAGCAGAATTAAAAGAGCGTTGATCAGTGCACGGATACTGGTCGTATTTTTCTTCTCAGATTTACAATGATCACTCCTGCCACAACCAACATGATTGATACCGCAAGATTCGGGGTGATGGTTTCCCCCAGGATCAATACGCCAAAAAGCACCCCGGAAATGGGCATGACAAAGAGAAAGGAATGCAAGGCTGTGGCCCCGAACTTCTGCAGCAGGGTATTCCAGGCAATAAACCCATAGGATGCGGATATAACCGCCTGGTAGAGCAGGGCATTGATGACCGTCGGGTTGATCATTCGTATCATCTGATCATCCCATAAAACAGCACCGATAAAAAAGAAAGGGGTTCCAAAAACAATGGGATAAAGGGTGATTTGAACGACATTATACCCGGAAATAATTTTTTTGACATAAACCGCACTTGTACTCCACAGCACAACAGCCATAAGAATGATGAGATCCCCTTTTTTTAAATCACCGGTCAGATCCTGATCATCAAAAAACAGGAATAAAACGCCCAGAAATCCAAGAGTCATACCGATTCCTTTTTTAAGGGAAATACTGTCGCCGGGAATAAAAAAATGTGCGAGTATCAATACAATGAATGGTAAAACGTTTGATATCAGAATCCCGTGGGATGCCGTTGTTTTGTCCATACCCAGATAAAAACAGGAAAGCTGGACCACAAAAATAGCAGCCAGTATTAACACCTGTCCCAATTGTTTTTGATTAATTTTTAATGGTATTTTTTTATATCTTGCCCAGATATAAATAACAAGGGCAGCAATTGAAAACCGGATTCCTGCAGCAGTAAATGCTCCCAATCCGGTAAGACACAATTTTATGGCCACGACATTACCACCAAAAAGAATGCATAAAAAAATTGTCAGGGCTGCTGCCCTGACAGTCAGATCATCATTTTGCAAGCGATACTCCTATCAGGTTAAACAAACCGGTCATCCGATTTTAAAGAGGTTGCTTTTTCATGGCTTTTTTCAAGCCAGCCAATGGCTGTCACCTCTTTTGTATCAAATCCCGGAACATAGGGTTTGATATCAATCAATGGCGTTCCGTTCAGCACATCTATTCCTTCAATGGTTAGCCTGTTTCCCTCTCTTTTGATCAGCCGGACAATGGACAATCCAATGGGATTAGGCCTCCTTGGAGCCCGTGTGGAAAAAAGACCTCGTTTTTGATCATCCAGAAACGGCGTTACCATCAAGCTATACCCCGTTGACTGATGAAAATGATAGAGAAGAATGATATGTGAAAATCCTTCCAGATCGCTTAACCCCTGTTCATACGCCTTGTCCAGGATAATGGTGCCCTGAGCCTGCTCAGCTCCCGAAGTCTGTATAGGCATGCCCTTTAGATCATTAAAAGGTGTTTCGATTGTACCTATTGGCGTAATGTTTATGCTCATTATTTATTCTCCTTTAAAAACTATTGTTCTATTCCGATCGTCATGAAAAACTCTTTATGGTATAAGAAATTCTCTGCCTTATAATGAATCAAAGGCAATTTTTCCATCAAAATCAAGGATAATGATTCGAATTTCAAGTTTATTGCCTGAAAATAGGGTTGCATTCTCTCTTATTTTTTGGCCCACATGGCAGATCAGTTCCGGATATTCAGGATAGATAAATGAAAATGCGTGACGGGCAGTGTTGGCACTGGCAATCTGCTTTTCCAATTCCCTATTTCCTGTGATATCCACAGCCCATCTGGACAGTCTTTTCAAAGTCAATTCTGATTTTGCTGCATGGGTATGTTCAAACCCCAAAGCCATTTTTACTGCTTTTCCAAAAAACACAGTGTAAATAATGGTTTTAATTCTGGGGCATAGCTGCGCCATATCAATGGAAGCCTTAAAAAAATCCCCTGTCTGGATAAAGGCTTCTTCTTCAAAAGACTTAAAGATTCCCATGGCATATCTTTCACTTCGCCTGCCCGTGGTAAACACAAGGGTATCCAGACCCTTGGCCTCTGCCACGGAAATACCTGCTTTAATGGTGGCAATATAGGCATCGTGAGACATAGGGGTGACAATGCCCGTGGTACCTAAAATAGAGATGCCTCCCAGAATCCCCAGCCGGGCGTTCAGGGTTTTTTTGGCAAGCTCTTCACCCTTTGGAACAAAAATTTCAATATCCACCTGTTTATTTTTAATATTGAACCGGGCAAAAACATCTGCCACACAATTTTGAATCATTGTCCTTGGTCCGGGATTAATGGCAGGCTCTCCCACGGGCAGCTCAAGGC
>CALGRI010000052.1 GCA_937880875.1 uncultured Pseudomonadota bacterium | reverse complement strand
CCTTTGTATCAACGCTTCCCATGCCATGGAACAAACGGGCGGAAAGATTACCATCGTAGTTGAAAATGTGACTTTAGACGATGATTCAGCCAAAGACTACCCTGATTTAAAAAGTGGCAAGTATGTCAAGGTAATGGTAATGGATACAGGCCCGGGAATCGACCCCAAGATCATAGACCGAATTTTTGATCCCTATTTTACAACCAAAGGAGTGGGCAAAGGATCTGGTATGGGGTTGGCCGTGGTTATCGGCATTGTCAAGAGCCATAGCGGATCTATTAAAGTTGATAGCACCCTTGGTAAAGGCACTCAATTCAGCATACTTTTCCCATTGGCACAAGGAAAAGCAGCAGTTGAAGAAGAAACGATCCAGGAGATTCCCATGGGAAGTGAAACCATATTATTTGTGGATGATGAAATATCCATTGTAAATATGGTGCAAAGAATGTTCGAGCGCCTTGGATACAAAGTTCAAACCGCCACGACACCGCAAGACGCTTTGGAACGATTTGCCTTAAATCCCCATCATTTTAATCTGGTTATAACGGACATGACAATGCCCCAGATGACGGGTGTTAAATTATCTGAAAAGCTGATGGACATTCGCCCAGATATCCCTGTCATCATCTGTACTGGCTACAGTGAACTTGTGGATGAAGAAAAGGCAAAAGAATTGGGCTTGGCAGCCTATGTCATGAAACCAATTGATATACGGGAAATTGCCCAGACCATTCGAAAGGTGCTGGATAAAAAGTAATATCCTTTTTAAGGGAAATGGTTATATGGCTCGCTATTCCAGTCTTTTAAAATTACAGAATAGCAGGGGTATTTTTCTAATTTTTTAATTAAAACATGGCCCTATGAGAATATGGAACAACGGGTATCCCTACCTGGTTGGAATATGTTATTATTTTTTGCCCAAAAAAAATAACCCGAACCCAGAAAGGAGATACCCAGATGAATTATATAGGAGTGGACTGTCATATTTCAACCTTAGAATTTGCAGTAGTTAATGAAAGGGGAACCATCACCAAAAAAGCAAAAGTGAATACAGGCGTTAAAGAATTTATGTCCTTTATTAAAGAAATTCCCAAACCCCGGAAAATTTTTATTGAAGAGGGCGAACTGGCTGGTTGGTTGCTTGAAACAAGTTTAAATTTTGGAGAACAGTTAATCATTACAGATCCTAAGATTAACAAATGGATAGGAAAAGCAGGTCAAAAGGATGATGCGATTGATGCCGAGAAACTGGCCCAACTGGCCAGGGGGAAATATATAAAGGAAATTTATCATCCTGTTAGCCATCGAAGAAAATTTAAAGACCTGGTTTTTGCCTATCATGACACTGTAAAAAGTCAGACAAGGGTTAAAAACAAGATAAAAGCCAAGTTCAGAAGCAATGGGATACGATGTACCGGGGATACTGTATATATGGATAAATACAGAGATACATGGAGAGAAAAGCTCTCAAAAAATAAGATTATACATTTGATAGTCGAAGAACTATGGATTCAACTGGATCAACTTTTCAAATCAAAGGAAAAACTTAAAAGGAATATTAGAATCCAAAGCAAAAAGTACCCTGAAATAAAAAAGTTTATAAAAATACCTGGGATAGGTTTGATCCATGCTGCAACCATATCAGCAATAATGGAAACGCCACATAGATTTGCAAATAAAAAGAAAGTATGGATGTATGCAGGCATTGGGCTGATGGAAAGGAGTTCAGGAGAAAAAGTATATTCAAGAAAACTAACACGAGATTATAATCGCCCTTTAAAAAATGCGATCAAAAAATCAGCAGAGGCGGCGATTATTGCAAAAGACAATCAATTCAGAAGGCAGTATCTAAAATTGACGATTGAGAAGGGAATTCCATCGCACAAGGCCAAGCTTACAGTGTCCAGGAGTATGTTGGCAGCAATGTATGGCATGTGGAAAAAAGGAGAAGAATATGATCCCCAAATAGTTAAAAAGAAAAGCAAGGGAATTAAAAAGTAAGTCCATGCGTACCACTTCGTCAAGGCTTGTTTAGGTATATCAACCAGCGATTGATACGCACGAGAGAGGGAAAGTATCTACAAGATATTGGCCCATAAGGTCCTATTTCTCTATGAGTATGCACCCTCAAAATTTCCGTAAATTTTCATAGGCTTTTAAGTCTCCAAAAGATGTGTGGGAAAAAACAACAACTACTTTAGTCCCTTAATATCATGGAAAAAAATTATCATCGTGAATACCTATAACGTTGTGATACATTAAACTTGAATTGAGAAGCTGGAGCAATGAACCATTAATGAATACGGGATGCCCTAACAAATCAAAAAATGTTTAAAGGGTTAGGGATAAGTTTTTTCTTGATTGTTTGTTCCAAAGATATCTTGTGGTAGGAAAGAATAATATTCTGACACTTGGCATTAAATTATATGAGCCAAGAACGGCATTGC
>CALGRI010000051.1 GCA_937880875.1 uncultured Pseudomonadota bacterium | reverse complement strand
CTAAAACAGTGTAAAGGTGGTGAGGGTTATAATCACCGGATACGTTTGCATATCTTCGTCCTGTCCCGGCCGGTACAAGGATGGTTTCTTTTTCTTCCAGGAATATGTCATCTTTTTTCTTTGATGTTTTTTTCTTTTTTATTTGGCTTCGAGTGAAAAAGACAGATATGCCCTTCCAGACAAGTTTGCCTTGGGACATTATTTCCAGAGTAAACTCGGTTTCAATTCCCTTTTCGGTTTTTTTTATGGTGTCAAGGGTGCAGGCAAGGTCAAGAATCTCATCTGTGGTCACAGGTCTTTTCTGTTCAAAAGACTGAAAGATATGGATCAGTCCCAGGGGGTTGATGGGAAAAAAAGGCGAGGTAATAAATTTGCCCAAAAGGCCGATAAAGAGGGTTTGTAAATAGGATATGGGGATGGTATCGGTCCGGTCTTCGGAAAAAGCGCACACCTGCCTGTAATTTGAGATCAGGTCTTTATCCGGCAGGTAATTTTTTAAAATAATCCGGGTTTTTTTGACAATAGCATCATCTGCAATCGTACTGGAGCGAAAAGGGGCAAGTAAAAATGCTTTGAGAAAAACAAATCCCATGGAGGGGCATTTTTTTATTTCCACGACAGTTTCCGGAACTGTCAGTGCTATTTGCTGGATAGATTGATTGTTTTCCATTTTTATCTGCTCTATAAATCTCTGTCATAAAAGAAGCACACTTTATCTTTGTTTAGGCTTGAAGTCAATAAAGGGTTTGGGGGGAAAAATGATGAATAAAAATAGAAAGTTAAATAGGATATTGGAAAGCATATTTTTTAAAAAAAGCAAATTATGATTGACGATAGATATTGCAGAGTATAGTTAGCAGTGTTGAAATAATAAAAAATTAATTTAACAGAAAGCAGAAAAGGAGAAAGTGAATGGGTACAATACTGGATGTCATCATTGCAAGAGATCCCTATGAAAAAGAGTTCCACCAGGCAGTATCAGAAGTTGTTGAATCAGTAAAACCGGTTCTGGATAAAAATCCGGAATATCGGCATGCCAGTATTATGGAAAGAATAGTAGAGCCGGAACGCGTGATCCAGTTCAGGGTTCCCTGGGTGGATGATCAGGGTATGGTTAAAGTCAACAGGGGATTCAGAGTCGAGATGAACTCTGCCATTGGACCATACAAGGGAGGGCTTCGTTTCCATCCTTCCGTCAACCTTTCCATCATGAAATTTCTTGCTTTTGAACAGACATTTAAAAATGCATTGACAACTCTGCCCATTGGCGCTGGAAAAGGTGGATCAGACTTTGATCCCATGGGCAGATCAGATAATGAAGTCATGAGATTCTGCCAGAGCTTCATGTCTGAACTTTTTCGTCATTTAGGTGCGGATACAGACGTTCCTGCAGGGGATATCGGTGTAGGTGGAAGAGAGATCGGATACCTTTTCGGTATGTGTAAAAAGTTGAGAAATGAATTCACAAGCACTCTGACCGGAAAAGGTCAGAACTGGGGCGGAAGTCTGATCAGGCCGGAAGCAACAGGATATGGTGCTGTCTTTTTTGCCGTGGAAATGTTGACCACCCGGAAAGAAAGCATTATGGACAAAGTCTGTCTGGTTTCAGGTTCAGGGAATGTTGCCCAGTATACGGTTGAAAAATTAAACCAGCTGGGAGCAAAGGTTGTCACACTCTCTGATACTTCAGGATATATTTATGATGAAAAAGGGATTGATGAAGAAAAACTTAAGTATGTCATGTATCTGAAAAATGCAAAAAGAGGCAGAATAAAAGAGTATGCGCAAAAATATCCGGAATCCGTGTATACGGCCCGTGATGCTGGTTCTGATCATAATCCGATCTGGGACATTAAAGCAGACTGCGCTTTCCCAAGTGCCACCCAGAATGAAATCAATGCCAAAGATGCCCAGAATATGATCAATAATGGTGTATATGTGGTCAGTGAGGGGGCAAACATGCCGACCACGCCGGAAGGTGTTGCTATATTTCTTGATAATAAAATTCTCTATGCCCCTGGAAAGGCTGCTAATGCCGGTGGTGTAGCCGTATCCGGGCTTGAAATGTCCCAGAATGCAATGAAAATTAAATGGCCCCGCAAAAAAGTGGAAGCCAAACTCAATAGCATTATGAAAACATTCATGGGGCATGTCTTGCTGCTTCAGAAGAATATGGAACCCCTGGCAACTATGTCAATGGTGCCAATATTGCCGGATTTATTAAAGTGGCGGATTCAATGATGGATCAGGGAATTGTTTAATTCCCCATGATTGTTTCTTGTTTTTAAAACTTAAAACCGTGCCTGAATGATGTTTTCGTTCAGGCACTATATAAACCAGAAAGGCCGGCTGGATCTGTTTCAACCGGCCTTTTTACATGTCTGTAATATAGGGTTTGATCATCTTTAATTCCTTGGGCCGGATGGGCCGCCAGGATATGGAATAAAGTATTTCCGGGGCTAACTTTTGATCAGGATTCAAGCTGGCCACCCGGATTTTGTCATCCAGTTCAATCCACAAGGTTTTATCAATATTAAGATCATATTCCTTGGATATTTTCCGGGCAAAATTATGGATATAGTTTTTTAAAGATGTATTCATAGTGGGGTTGGTTCTGGCATTTTTCAGGATGACAGCGGTGTGAACAAGGTAGCTTATATTGTTCTTGTCTGTTGCAAGCCGTACAATTTTTACCCGGTATGATCCCGGCCACCATGAAACGGGTTTTTCCCCTGTAGTGGTTTTGCCATCCCATTCATAAATAAAATCATGCAGCAGCATTTTGTATTCCTTATTTAAAATTTTTGATTACCCTGCGGCAGGTTATGGCAAAATCCTCGGGGTAACATCCGCTGATCCATCTTAATTGTGCTTCGGAAAAGGTGGCCGGTGCGTGGGGAAGTTTAGGGAGAAACGAATATAAAAGACGCTGATCGCAATTTTTAGAATCAAATCGTTTTGAAAATTCAATGGTGGTAACCATTTGTACGCCCAGGGATTCAAGGACTTTTACAGCGGTCAGAATGGCCCTGTCCAAAGAGTTCCGCATATGGGTATCCGCTTCAAGAATATTGCCGCAGTCAGTTTTAGGCATAAGTTGCAGTTCCCATTCGGAAACCTGGGCCTTGGGTGCAAATAAGATGGTATGGTCATCTTCCATCAGGATCAGGGAGGATTCGCCAATTGTTTTATTATCTGTTCTGGTATTGTTTTTTATGGCATTTAAGTATGTTTCAAAAAAGGGTTTGCCCGTGGTTTTGGTGTATTGTTCAATAAAATCACGGATCAGATCACCGCAGGCAAAGGAAGATATATTTTGCCCGGAACAGGTTTGAACCAATTTTGGGATCATGGCGTTCTGCTGGTGGATCATCTGGTGGGAGGCATGAAGCCTGTGGCCGGACTGGGCAT
>CALGRI010000050.1 GCA_937880875.1 uncultured Pseudomonadota bacterium | reverse complement strand
GCTAAAGGTGGCGGTGGCAAAGGCAATTCCCCACGCTCCAATGCTTCCCGGGCAGCCTTGACCGGTATGCCGTCTTCACAGGGAACGCCTACCTGGCACAGACCACATCCATACCCCTCAAACTTATAAGTTTTCTTTACATATTCTCTGGAACGGGCCAGATGCTCCCTGCACTTTTCCTTGTCATGTCCCGCCTGGGTAATTGCACGGGCCGGACAGCGGTCTATACATTTGCCACACGTCCCGTCAGCATGATAGAGGCAATAGGCCTGATGGTTTGAATAGGGTCTCGGGGTGGGTGTGATGGATATTTTTGCCACCACGGATCCTGCCCGCATTGCCTTACCTTTTGCAGTGATAAGACCGTCACACAGACCAAAAGTACCCAGACCGGCCGCATGGGCAGCATGCCGTTCAGACCAGGAGGATGCATAAGAAAACCGTTCTGATTTTACAATAGTCCAGTTAGGGACCAGCATGGGGGCAACGGCCGCGTGTCCTGCGCCTTCCAGACTTCGGACCACATGTTGCCGCAATGCCACGTTGAACGCCTCGCCATAGACCCTGATTCTGGCCCACTCTTCAGAGGGATAAGTTTTGGCCAGTCGGTTGGTTTTGCGGACCTGTTTTCGTTGAGGTAAAATCCACGAGATTACCGTCAACTGGTCCGCTGTGACAATTTCTTCAGAACTATGCTGATTGAATACCTCCCAGGGAGTCCAATGGAAAGCGCCAACATACTCTTTGTACTGCTGCCATATCTGATCTGTACCAGAGGAAAACCCCACCAGCGCCAGGTCCCAGGCTGGATCATTATTTTCATTTTGCAGGGTATTGAGGGGTGAGCTTGCTATAAAATCCTGAATCAAACTATTAATCCAATTCGCAGAAATATTGACTTTTTTTTCCATTTGTGTCTCCTATGCTGTCAGGTGGCCTTTGTTTTTCCCTGAAAAAAGGACACAAAACAAGGGTGCTTTTTAAAAGGAATTTTTTGATCAACAAAATAACAACCCTAATATGCAAAATGCAAGCATTAATAAAAATTTAAAAAAAGGGCTCATATGACTTCAAAGGACAACAAAACAGCCAGTCTGACTGTTGCAGAGGCACTCCGCTTTAAGAAAGATCGGGAAAACACTTATCGGGAAAGAGCTCTCAAACTTTTCCCCTGGATCTGCGGCCATTGTGGTCGCGAGTTTGATGGCAAACGTCTGCGCGAGCTAACCGTTCACCATAAAGACCACGACCATGACAACAATCCTCCGGACGGCAGCAACTGGGAGCTTTTGTGCCTTTACTGCCATGACAATGAACACTCCCGGGACCAGGTTGCCGATGCCTATGACCACGAGGCACCCGGCAATTCCTCAGAAAATGGGGGTGGCGTTAACCCCTTTGCCGGATTAGGGGATTTATTGAAGGGCAAACTGCCGGAATAAAAAAACAATCAGAATTTTTTTCAGGCAGTTGCCAGAAGTTTGACCGGCTTTGTTTTCATGATTTTCCGGGATGCTGTAAGGGCTGTTCCCATACAGATACAAGGGGTCAAAAAAAGGATCCCAAGGGAAATCTTCAGGTCAAACTGCCAGAGGCTGTCAAAAAAATACCAGGCAATCGTTCGTGAAAATCCAAAACTCAACAGGATGGCAAACAGGGCCGAGGTAAACCCGATAAATCCAAACTCCAGCAAGGTAATGGCCTGGATTAATTTAAAATCTGCACCCAGAACCTTTAAAAGGTTGACCTGATTTTCATTTTTCCAGGCCTCGTGACGGGCAATGGAAAAAATAGAGACAAGCCCTGCAGCAATGGCCAGCCAGGCCATAAACCGGATGGACAGGGAGAGCCTGTCCGTTATGGACAGCAAGGTTCCGGCCATCTGGGTCACATCAATGACCGAAACATTGGGGAAGGCAGTCACAATTTTATTTTTCAACTCCTGGCGGTTCTCCCGCGCCACATGGGAAATGGCAGCCAGAAATGTTTTGGGTGCATCATTCAAAACGCCGTTCTGAAAAAGCAGGTAAAAATTGGGCTGAAAACTGTTCCAGCGGACTTTACGAAGGTTCTTGACTTGTCCCTGCATGGGGATGCCCTGGATCTCAAATTCGATGAGATCTCCCAATGCTACGCCATATTGTTCTGCAAATGATTTTTCAACGGAGATCTCAAAGGGTGTGGTTGCCTCAAAATCCCAGGGGGTTCTGGACAGAGGTCTTCCCTGAAAAATAATTTCCGAAACATCCAGATGATCGCGATAAGAAAAATTGAACTCCATTCGCCGGCCCCGGACTTGCCGTGGGGAAACGGCCTTTCTGGCCCCGGACTTGGATTCCGGCGCTTTATTTTCACTATAAAAGGGCTGCTGGTTCACGGTTAGAATCCGTCCCCTTACCATGGGGGAGATATTGGCCAGATCGGCATCCTGATGCTTGATAAATTCAATAAACGGCATCTTTTGTTCATCCTGAATATCCACCAGGAAAAAAACCGGAATTTTCAAACCTTCCGGCCGCATGATTTCGTTTTGCAATCCCTTCTGGACCTGGGGGATGATGGAAATCAGGAATGCACCCATGGCAATGGTGACAAAACAGGACAAAGAAGACCATTTGTTCCGAAACAGGTTCCTAAAGGCAATTCTTCCCACCAGGTGGCGGGTATGGGAAAGTCTTCTGCAACCTGAAAAAATAAGCCAGCCCATACCCGACAGAAAAGCCAGGGCCAGGATAAACCCGGCCACAAAGATGCTCCCGTTCCTGATAGAATCGGCCACAACAACCGAGACCCCAAAAAAAGCTGCCAGCCCTGGCAGAAAACTTGCCACCTGCCCCAGCAATCGCTTTCCATTTCTCTTCCCCTGGATTTGGGTTCCCCGGAGCAGCATCAGTGGTTTTATCCCAAAGATACGGACAAAAACAGGCCAACAAAATATCAGGCTGCCACCCATGCCCATGCCCACTGCCAGAGCAATGGTGACCGGATCTGTGGTAAGCCGGATATCCGTGGGGATTAATCCCTGGAAGAGGATGGGAAATGCCGGAACCAGAAACAGGGACATAACAACCGAGAGACATGAGGCCAGGGTGCCGAGTATGAGGAGTTGAAAGCTGATATACAGGTAGATTTCCATTGGCCTGGCTCCGATGCTCATTAAAATCGCCATCTCCTGTTGTTTCAGGTTCAGATACCCCCGGAACAGGTAGGCCGTGGCAATGCCGGCCAGGAACAGGGCCACAATGCTGACCAGCCCCATATATCCGGTAAAATATCCGGTCACACGACCCAGCCGCTGGTTGGCATCCCTGCTGTCATAAATACTGATCCTGCTTTGTCCCTGGTATTTTTCAGAAAAGCGCTGGCGAAGTTTTGCAGTCAACACAGGGATATCCGTGTTCCCGCTGAATTGATAATAGTGAGAATACATTATCCGGCTGCCGAACTGGATTAAACCGGTCCCTTCCAATTGATCGATCCCTATATAGATTTTAGGTGCCAGCTCAACTGCGGTCAAAGATTTGTTCGGATCTACGGTAAAAAAATCTGCTACCCCAAAAGTTTTATTGCCCAGTATAACAGGGGTGTTCTCATCTGTTTTATTTCGTATGCCCAGGGCATAGGCGGTGTCCCGGGTCATGAACACGCCGGGGCTCGCCTGGATTTCTTTTGTTTTCGAATTCCCGGGGCTGTTCTCCAAAGAGAATGTGCCATACAGGGGATAGTGTTCATCAATGGCCATCACCCCTATCAGGCGGGCATTACCCCCCACCTTAACCATGGTATAAAATCTGATGAGCCGGGCATGGGTCTTGCCCGGCCCCAGCACCTCGTCTGCCAGCATCAGATCCTCCGGGGTCAAGGGGCTGCTGGAGGACAATACCAGGTCAGCCGTTAATATTTCCTTTAAATTCTCATCCAGGTGGTGATTCAAGGACCTGCCAAACGAGTGAATGGCAATAAATCCGGTAAGACCCAGGGACAGATTTAATATAAAAAAAACAGCAAACCCCCTGTTTTTCATCAGCTCCTTTATGGCCATGCGTATCCAGAGCATCAGACCAGCCTGCCCCGGTCAAGCTTCCTGATTTTCCGGCATTGATCGGCCAGATCCAGATTGTGGGTCACCAGAATCAGGGTTTTGTTTTCTTTTTCAACCAGATCGAACAAGAGCCTGGCTATTTTTTCACCGGTCTTGATATCCAGATTGCCCGTGGGTTCGTCAGCTAAAAGCAGAGCCGGTTTGATAATCAAGGCCCTGGCAATGGCTACCCTCTGGCATTCTCCGCCACTCAGCTGCCCGGGTAAGTGGTGTTGACGATCCTGCAAATCTATCTTGACCAGCATATCATCCACCCGATCTTTAATATGCTGGTATTTGAGAATTTCCAAAGGCAGGCTGATATTTTCACGGGCAGACAAATGTGGCATCAAGTGAAACCGTTGGAAAACAATCCCGATCTTAGTTGCCCTGTATCGGGAAAGCCTGTTTTCTTTCATGCTGCACAAATCCTCGCCTTGAAGGAGTATCTCTCCTGAATCCGGAATGTCCAGCCCTGCGATAAGAGAGAGCAAGGTGGTTTTCCCGCTGCCGGACTGGCCGGTTATGGCATTGGTCTCACCCATGTCGAGACTGAAATTGACATTATTTAATACCTCAATCATGCCGGATCGGGGTTGATGAAAGGATTTACAAACATTTTTGAGTTCAAGTATCATAACTGCTCCAGAATAATGTCAAATACAGTGGAAGCAATAATTTTATGGCCTTCCGGATTAGGGTGGATACCATCTGCCTGGTTCAAGAAAGATTTTCCTGCCACATCCTTTAATAGAAACGGGATAAAAGGCAGGTCATGTTTTTGGGCAAGGGATACAAAAGATGATTCAAAGGCTTTGGCATATTCCGCTCCATAATTGGGGGGAATCTTCATGCCGGCCAGGATCACTTTTATGCCATTTTTTTTTGCAAGGATAATGGCTTTTTCCAGGTTTTGTGTCATTAAGTCGGTTGACAGACCCCTCAGCCCGTCATTGGCCCCCAATGCCAGGACAAGGATATCAGGTTTTGTTTTCAGATACCACTTGAGCCTGGAGGTCGCCCCTGCCGTTGTTGAACCGCTGATGCTGCCGTTGGTAATGTTGACAAAGGCAAACCCTTTTTGTTTGAGCATGTCTTGAACCAGGAAAGGAAATGCCTGTTCCGGTTCCACTCCTAGGCCTGCGGAAATTGAATCCCCAAGGATTACAACCTTCACACCTGTGTCCTTGGCAAATAATGAAGGAATCTTTCCAGGCAATAGTAAAAACAGGGTTACAAGCAGTAACAATAGAATAAAAGGAAAAACGTATTTTTTCATGGGTTTTAAGATCCTTGCCTTTTTGCATATTTATATGTCTGTTGTTTAATATGGTTCTTTAAACATCGTCTGTAAACCCTCTTATTTGTTCTAACAAAAATATCCTTTGAAAGGATCGGTAATTTTCATGCTATGTGTGGCAGCTGTGAAGCGGCTCGTAATCTAAGGAGTTTGAGCAAATGACTTAAGGTTTTTGAAAAAATACAAGGTACTATATATTGTGGTTAATTGTTTTTGAATAAAAATGCGGATTAACAGAGGATGGTCCGGGGTCCTTATTGAACCTTGAAAAGCCCCTACTATTGCCAAGTAGTGCTCGCCTTCAAGCC
>CALGRI010000049.1 GCA_937880875.1 uncultured Pseudomonadota bacterium | reverse complement strand
ATGGCACCATTGGCGGCGGGCTGGTGGAGGCGCTGGTAATGGATGCCTGCCTGGAATTGATAGATAAGCATCAGTCCCGGATAAAAGAATTTTCTCTGAACAGGGAACTTAAAGACGGTTTGGATATGGTCTGCGGCGGTAACCTCATTAATAAGCAGACCCGATATAAATACCAGACTTCAATAATTTAAAAAAGAAATAAAAGGAAATATTTTATGTGCTCAAAAATGCGTGAAAATAAAAAGGAAAATCACCATATGCTATTGGGACTGCATACTTATAGTTTATATCTTCATGGGATCGGTCAGGCATGGGCAGGATTTAAACTGCCCTGGGAAAGACAATTAAGCACATTCCAGCTTTTTGATCTGGGCATTGAACTCGGGTTGGATGGATTTCATCTGGATGACGGGGTACTGGAAAATCTGGAACCTTCTTTTCTCAGGGAAGTTGGTATTTCAGCAAAAGAAAAAAAACTTTACCTGGAGTACAATATGTCCCTTGATCTGGGGCATTTCGGCATCGGTATCCAGCATAATCTGGAAGACGGGCTGAACACGGCACATTTGCTGGGGGCAGATGTGGTAAAGGTCAGTATGGACTTACCCCGGCCCCGGCCAAGGGCTGGCAGCAGATTTCATCCAGAGGTCATGCCCTATCTGCAAAAAACGGCACAAATACTGGGAAAAGCTGCACCAATGGCAGAGGGGTACGGCATCCGCCTGGCCCTTGAAAATCATTGTGACAGTTTTTCAGAAGAAATTCTCTGGGTACTCAAAGAGGTGAATCATCCGTTTGTCGGAGCCTGCATTGATACAGTAAATGCCTGGCATATTGCTGAAGATCCGATGAAAGCAATTGAAAATCTTGCTCCTGTTGCATTTACAAATCATTTCAGGGATGATCGCATTGATTTCTGCCGGGATGGTTTTAAGGTCAGCGGGGTGGCCGTTGGTGATGGTGATATTGACATGAAAAAAGCATATGAGCTCATTAAAAACAACTCCCCCACCAACCGGATCAATATCGAGACCGAGATGGGGATAAGCCTGGAAGACAAGGGTACAGCCTTGCATCTGGAGATTGCAACCATCAAAAAAAGTATTCATTTTTGCCGAACCGTGCTGAATATCGGCAAAGATATCAATGAAAACTAAAAAGGTTAAATTAAGACAATCCATCTGAATTTTAAAATAACAATCAAATAATTTATCGACAAAAGAGAAAATACCATGGAATCGAACAAGGAAGTCATTATTATCGGGGGCGGGGTCATTGGTCTTGCCTGTGCACATTATTTAATTGATAAAGGTGCAAGCGTCAGAATCATTGAAAAAAATGAAATCGGGGC
Source organism: uncultured Pseudomonadota bacterium (assembly GCA_937880875.1). Lineage (GTDB taxonomy): Bacteria > Desulfobacterota > Desulfobacteria > Desulfobacterales > Desulfobacteraceae > Desulfobacula. The sequence continues at coordinate 3,752 of CALGRI010000049.1, read as the reverse complement.
CGGGGCATCCCATGGAAACTGTGGCCTGCTTTATTTCAGTGGTGTCATACCTTTGTGTTCTCCGGGAACGGTCAGCGATGAAATTGTAAAAACCCTGAAAAGAACCTCGCCTCTGTATATAAAACCCAGGCTGGATTACAAACTCTTGATATGGCTGTTAAAATTTGCTTCAAAATGCAATGCCTCCCATATGACACAGGCAGCCAAGGGAAAATACGAAATTTTGAATTACTCCATCAGCCTGTTTGATACACTTCTGGCCATGGATGGAATGAGCTGCGATTTTGAAAAAACAGGCATATTAAGCGTGTTCAAGGACCCGAAAAATTTTGAAAAGTATCAAACCACCAACGATTTTCTGAGCACTTATAATATGGGGGCCCGAAGAATTGACAAAAAAGAGCTGCTGCAACTTGAACCTGCCCTTAGAAATGATATTGCCGGTGCATGGCTCCATGAAATTGACTGGCATCTCAAACCAGACATGCTTCTGGCTTCCTGGCGAAAACAACTGAGCAAAAAAGGACTTATCATAGAAGAGCACTGCAACCTTTTGGAGTTTGAAACCAAAGGGAATACCGTTGTTGGAGTAAATACCATTAAAGGCAGTTTCAAGGCAGATGCATTTGTTCTGGCAACAGGGGCATGGGCTCCCCAGACCTTAAAACAATTAAAACTTGATCTGCCGGTTCAGCCGGGAAAGGGGTATAGTATCACCATGGAAAGACCAGGCATATGTCTTACCTATCCCTGTTCGCTTTATGAAAAAAGCATGGTGGCCACCCCATGGAAAAGCGGCTATCGCCTGGGCGGAACCATGGAATTTTCAGGGTATGATGATAATTTAAACCCCAAACGCCTTTCAAAACTGATTTCAGGGGCAACTGCCTTTCTAAAGGAACCTTTGGGCCATCCTGTCATCGAACAATGGACCGGTTTTCGACCCATGACCTATGATGATTTACCCATAATAGACAGGGCCCCCTCCCAGGAAAACCTTATTATAGCAACTGGTCACGGCATGCTGGGTCTGACCCTGGCAACTGGAACCGGAAAACTTGTATGTGACATGGTTTATGGCAAGACACCGGAGATCGATATCACGCCCTTTAGCATCAGCCGATTCAGATAAAAAAAATATTTAAAATTTTATCCATCACACGGCAATGGTATTTCCAGCTTCGGTATCCGGTTGAAAAAATGGATTTTCAACCGGATACCCTAAAATAAACCCATGTATTAATTGACAAAATAAACACCCTGGATTATTATGCGATCCTGGGTTGAGTTTTTTTGGAAAATCAATTACTTCGCCCAATAAAAACATCATGTTATTTACACAACAATCACTGGAAAATTTCGGATGACATCCATATTAAAATCGTTTATTGCACTATACGTTTCAATGTTTTTGCTGGCAATGAGTTTGGGGTTGCTGGCAACCGTTCTGAGTTTGAAACTAACCATTGAGGGATTTTCAACCCAGATGACGGGTCTGATCTTAACCTCTTATTTTATCGGTTCTGTAATCGGGGCCATTTACTGCCGTCCCATGATAAGAAACGTCGGGCACATCAGGGCTTTCACCGCATTTGCCGCCCTTGCCACAGCCATGATCATGCTTCATGGCTTTTATATTTCGGCTTTGGCATGGGCGGTTTTCAGATTTTTTACCGGTATAGCCACAATCGGACTGTTCATGGTCATAGAAAGCTGGTTCAATGAATGTGCTCAACCCCAGACACGGGGAAGGGTTTTTTCCATATACATGGTTATGTGCTATCTGGGTGGCAGTGTTGGGCAGCAGCTTCTCAACATTGGAGATATAAAAGATCAAACACTGTTTTTTGTTATTGGTTTTTTACTGGTATCCTGCATTATTCCCATTGCCTTAACCCGTTCCATTCATCCTGAAATGCCAAAGACTGAACCGGTCAAGCTTAAAATTATTCTTAAAAAAGCCCCTTTGGGAATACTGGGTTGTTTTACCGCCGGGTTGACAAATAGCGCTTTTTACACCATGGGGCCGGTATTTTGCCATCAAACAAATCTAAGTGTTTCCCAGATATCTTATTTCATGGCCATCACTGTATTGGGAGGGCTTTTGTTCCAGTGGCCCCTGGGTTTGTTTTCAGATCGGTTTGACAGATCAAAGGTAATTCCTGTTTTAGGCGGTGTTTTTGCAGTGGTCAGCGCCTTGATGATTGTGGCTTCTCAAAGCCAGTTCTGGGTTTTTATGGCAGCGACTGCCATGTTTGGTGGGGTTATGTTCACCATTTATCCGGCTGCTGTAGCAAGAGCCCATGACATGTTTGAACCTGAGGATGTTGTTAATGTCAGCTCTGCACTTTTGCTTTTCTATGGTATTGGTGCTGTGATAGGTCCTATTGCTGCGGCATCAGTCATGGGACTGCTGGATACGCCATATGGGTTCTTTATTTATTTTTCAGGTGTCAGCGTCACCTATGCACTGGTTTCTTTATTTTTAAGACACAAAGAAATTGCTCGAATCATCCCCGTAGAGGACCAGGTGGATTTTATGATCATGAAACATACCACGCAAATGGCCTTACAAATTGACCCGCGCTCGGAATTGAAAAAATGAAATCAAAAAGGAGCAGCATGGTAAAAGAAAGGACAACAACTCCCCCAAAGGATCGCTTTGATCTCACAGATTGCAAAGCAACCATGAAAGCGGTTGTTACAACCGGAAACGGCGGATATGAAAAATTGGTTTATCGGGATGTTCCGATTCCGGCACTTGGCCCAAAGGAAGTTCTTTTGCAGGTACTTGCCGCAGGAGTAAACAATACTGAAATCAATACCCGCCTTGGCTGGTACTCTTCCAAGGTCACAACGAGCACAGAAGAACTTACCACGGGCAAAAGAGAAAAAAAAGAGGCACATGCACAGGGAGATGGCGGCTGGAATGAGGCAACGCCATTTCCGTTTATTCAGGGTACAGATTGTTGCGGCCGGGTGGTGGCTGTTGCAACGGGGGTGGATGAATGCCTTATCGGCTTGCGTGTGCTGGTACGCGCCTGTATGAGAAGCAAGGGATGGGATTCTTTGGAAAATATTTGGATAGCTTCTGATTTTGACGGTGCATTCGCGCAATTTGTGAAAGTACCGGCTGCCGAGGTTTTCCCCGTGGATTGTGATTGGAGCGATGCCGAGCTTGGCACGATCCCATGCGCCTATGGTACAGCTGAAAATATGATCCATCGGGCAAAGGTGGCAAAAGGAGAGCATGTGTTGGTAGCTGGTGCGTCGGGCGGTGTCGGATCGGCAGTCGTACAGCTGGCAAAACGTCGGGGAGCCTTTGTAACCGCCATTGCGGGGAAGGCAAAAATTGAAAATGTACGGGCACTCGGTGCGGATCAAGTCATTGCCCGAGACGCAGATATTGTGGCTGGCCTGGGAGAAAAACCCGTAGATGTTGTCGTTGACAACGTGGCAGGAAAAGGCTTTGGAGGGATGCTCAAAGTGCTGAAGCGGGGCGGGCGGTTTGTATCCTCGGGCGCCATTGCCGGACCGCTCGTGACACTTGATATGCGTGATTTTTATTTAAAAGACTTGACCCTGATCGGATGTACTGCTTGGGATGAGCCTGTTTTCTCAAACCTTATTTCCTACATCGAAAAAGGTGAGATAAAGCCAATTTTGGCAAAAACATTTCCACTCAAGCAGATTGTGGCGGCACAACGCGAGTTCACCGAAAAGAAACATGTGGGTAAATTCGTTTTGATTCC
>CALGRI010000048.1 GCA_937880875.1 uncultured Pseudomonadota bacterium | reverse complement strand
AAAATTCGGAATTGTGTCCTTGTTATCAATCGATATGGTTATGCGCCTGCGATCGGCTTCCTTTTCAAGAAAGGCAAGCACCTGTCTTACGACTTCCCAAATATCCACGGGTTCAATACTGGGCTCCATGTGCCGGGCAAAGTCCAACAGCCGCCGAGTGATGGTGCCGCACCGCTTTACCGTATCAAGAACGTCTTTTGCAAGGGAAATCAACCGCTTATCCGAAGAAAAATCTTCCCTCAGTGTAAACAGATCCAAAATCAACCCTGTTTTCTGATTGATTATGGCCAGGGGGTTATTTATTTCATGGGCAACCCCTGAAGCCAGACGGCCGATGGAGGCCAGTTTTTTTTCATGTTCTGCATGGTGCAGGGCTTCGCTTCTTTTGCGATCTGCAGAATGAATACGCCCCACAAGATAGGTTGCCATGCCCATTATGGACAATAAAATTAACACAATACTGACAGCCAGGTATCCGATCAGCTTGAACCTGGGTTTGAACCACAGGTCTACTAGCCCTTTTTCACTTTTGGCCAGTACAAAAAATAAAGAGGAATCAGGTATCCTTGCATATCCTGCCATGACGGGCTTTTTATCTGGTGTAAGATCCTTCTCAATTCCGGCTTTTTCTTTGAATAGACTTGTATTGACAGCATTGGGTGTGCCGGTATTGCCGTAGTAAAAGGAGGTGGTTAGCAAAGTGCCGTCTTCATTGACAACAAATATATCGTTGTCCTCTCCAGAATTTATAAGGGCAATATAATCCATGGCAGTTTTCCCAGGGTCTTTGGAAAAAGAAATGGAAACGATAGCAGCATTCAGCAGTTTTGATATGCTGCTTTTTACCTCATCTTCAATGGTCCGATGCGTGAGGCCAAACTCCACAAGGCTCATCACAAAAAGAGGCAAAAGGGCCATAAAAGAGGTAAGCAGCACAATGAGCTTCCACTTGCGCGCAAAATTAAAACCAGTGTTCAGATGGTTGCGGGCAACATCCTGATGGTCCCAGGATGCGGGTTTAAGTTTTTGCAATTGCTTCATGATTTTGTCTGTCAATTTTAAAAATACGCCCTATACAGCAGTTTATTCAACGGCCTTGATTTTTTTTATATGCCTTTTTCAGGCTTTCACTTAATAAGTTGATATCAATTGGTTTTTGCATGTATGAAAAGGCACCCAGGTCCATGCATTTTTTTTTGTCCTGTTCAGATCCATGACCGGTCATTACAATCACCTGGATTCGAGGGCAGGTCTGTTTTACCTGTTTTAGAAGTTCCATCCCATCAATCCCGGGCATTTTCAGATCAATGATCATCACCTCAGGTTCATCGCGTTGAACCTGAGCCAGCGCTGAGTTTCCGTCGTAGACAACGGCAGTGCCCATATTCCTCATTTGAAGACGTTCTGACAGAGTTTGTACAAACTCTTTTTCATCATCCACCAGAAGGATTTTTGAAGGTACTTCAACACTGCATTTTTCAGACATATTTAGCTGGTGGTATACCTGGGTTTCCATGGCATCATTTTTTGAGGGCTTGATAGCTGCTGTAAGTATTGCATTCTGCTTTGGCATATGTTACCTAAAATGAGTTTGCAACCAACCGAAATGTTCGGTGGATTTTTGTCAAATTATTGAAATCTGCTATAAAAGTCAATGTCAAACATGAAAAACAAGATACCTGAAAAAGCAAGACTGCTTGAAAAACTTAGAAAAAATGGATTTAAGGTCCCGGATTTTATTTATGTGTCAGCTGATAAATTCATCAACGAAGATTTCAGCCTCCTTGATTTATTTTTAGACAAACACCGTGAAAGTTATAAAGTCATTGCAAGAAGTGCTCATCCCCTGGAATCAGAGTATAATGGCGGTACCTTTGATTCCATTGAAACATATGCGGATATCGGCGGAATAAAATATGCGCGAAACCGTATGATTAAAATAGCCGAAACTTCGAAACAATTATCCATCCAGCGGCAGCAGAAGTTCAACAATGCACCTGAAATTGATATTAATGAAATGGGCATTGTTGCCATGCCTTTTGTTAATGGCTCCAGTGTCATGGCAAAAATGATTTTTAATAACTGGGAATTTGGTTATGGCAGGAACCGCACGCATAAGGTCCAAAGCGAACCCTTCATCACCAAGGTACCCCATGACCAAAGGCTGTTGAAGCTTTCAGAAGACATACAAAAGGCTTTGGGGTTTAAATGTGAGATTGAATATATTATTTCCGCTGAAGGAGAGATTTATGTGGTACAGGCCAAGGATATCTCAAATATAGATACTTTGGAAGAAAAAGAGAGTGAGAGTTTCATAAAGCTTGATGGCATCAGGCGCATGCGAAAGCGGAGAAATTACAGGGAAAGGCCGGTTTATGTAATGGATAACAAGGCCTTTTATATCAATATCATCAGCCAGTGCGAGGATTTTGTCCAGGAGGGCAAAGAGCCAAAGCCTGATATCAATGACGTCATATCCAGCATAAAGGCGTATGAAAAGGAACTTGAATCTTTTGCTCTGAGGCACCAGCGGTTTGCTGTGCTGGGGTTTTCCATACAGGACTCAAGCGAGCTTTACCAGATCGCCACCCATTACCTGGAAGAGTCTCCTGAGCTTCAGAAAATCCTGTCAAAAGCCCTGCACAACAATCTTTACAAAATTGATATTTTTCTGGCTGAAGCAGACACATTGATTGCAAAGGACAAATTCAGAATCAACCTGTGCAGCCATGATGCATATGGTATTGACACAGTACGAAATCCCCTCTGGTCAGCCTATTGGAGTGTCGACCGGCATGATGAGGTAATCAAAGAATTTTTACGTCTTGGGTTTAAGACCGGGGATACCATTGGAATTGATATTGATGCTGAAGGCAGGCCCATAATTTATCGTCACTAATCCCTATAAGAATATTCCCTTGACAAAAAATAAATTCCCTAATAGGAATGGTTTTTATTTGCAGGGCTATGGGAACAAATATACAATGGAAACAATAATTAATATCTACAAAATAGGTAATTTATGGGTCAATTTTTTATATCAATACTGATAATTCTATTTGGTGGCTTTTTATCCCTTGTTTTAGCACGGCAAGTTAAATTAATGAGATTTGCAGCTGTTTTTTTGTTAAGCACTGGTTGTTTTTTGGGGTTAATGGATGCTGTGATAAAACTTATTCAGCCAGGCATTGCCGGTGAATCCTTTAGATATCTGAACGTTTTTTCACTGGCATTTCGAATTGATGGACTTTCTGCTTTTTTCCTTGTGGTCATTTTTGCTGTTTGCCTTATTGCAGCGATTTACAGCTTTCATTATATGGAAGATTCAAAAAAAACCTTAAGAACTGCGGTTAACTATTTTTTCTTCAGTATTTTGATTGCCTCTATGGCATTGGTGGTAACTGCGACAAATATGATTACATTCATGCTTTCCTGGGAAATCATGTCCCTGTCATCTTTTTTTCTGGTTATTTACAAGCATAACGAAGCTGAAAGCCGCAAGGCAGGGTATCTTTATTTTATTTTTTCCCATGTTGGTGCCATGTTTATATTAGCAGCATTTGGAATCATTTATGGCTATACTGGCAGCTTTGGATTTGAGGGAATAGGTTCTCTTTCCGAAACCGCAAAAATTCTGGTATTTATTTTTTCATTTATTGGGTTTGGATCAAAAGCAGGTGTGTTTCCCTTTCATGTATGGCTGCCCCATGCCCATCCTGCTGCCCCAAGCCATATTTCCGCTGTCATGTCCGGAGTCATGATTAAAACAGGTATTTATGGGATTGTAAGGATCTATCTCCTTTTGGATTTCCCCACCCCTGTTTTTGGAAATATTGTCCTTGCTGCAGGGGTTATTTCCGGTATTCTGGGGATTGTATATGCCCTGGGCCAGCAGGATCTCAAACGATTACTGGCCTATTCCAGTGTTGAAAACATCGGCATTATTTTAATCGGACTGGGTATTGGAATGATTGGTGTTTCATCCAAACAGCCGCTTATGGCCGTTCTTGGATTTGCCGGTGGATTTTTTCATGTTCTAAATCACTCCATTTTTAAATCCCTTTTATTTATGGGAGCTGGAATGGTTCTTCATAAAACAGGAACGCGTTCCATTGATGCGCTGGGGGGATTGCTAAAGAACATGAAAATTACCGGAATCGCTTTTATCATTGGCTCTCTTGCCATCTGTGGATTGCCGCCCTTTAATGGATTCGCGGGCGAATTTCTTATATACATGGGTGGATTTAAAGGGATTGCCCTTGATAGATCTGCTTTTGCGGCCAGTATTATTGCAATTGTCAGCCTTGCTGTGATCGGCGGACTAGCACTGGCCTGTTTTACAAAGGTAATTGGGGTTGCTTTTCAAGGTGAACCCAGGACCAATGCAGCCGTTAATGTGGATGAAAAAGGCGTGACCATGCTGCTATCCATGTCAATTCTTGCCACGGCCTGTGTCTTGATCGGGATATTCCCCAAAATAATT
>CALGRI010000047.1 GCA_937880875.1 uncultured Pseudomonadota bacterium | reverse complement strand
CTGAACCACACTCAGCATGTTGTGATACCAGGTGGGACGCCTGTCAAAATTATCCCAGTCAGGGATCCAGCCAAAGTCGCCGGGGTATATGTCCGTTGTCAGTCTGTCTTCAAAACCGTGTTGCTGATCAGCCCCCACAAAGTGCATTTTGCCGGAAAGACAGGTGTAGTAACCATTGTCACGCAGGTAATGCGCAATGGTGGGAACATCTTCGGGAAAGAGAGTTGAATTGTCATAGGCGCCGATACGGGAAGCCAGTTGACCGGCCATCATGGAAGAGCGGGACGGTGCACACAAAGGGCTGTTGCAATAGGCGTTTTCAAAAATAACGCCTTCTTTGGCAAGCTTTGAAATATGGGGAGCCTTTACAACCTGATTTCCATAGCAGGGCAGGGCAGGTGCTGCCATTTGATCAAACATGATAAAAAGAATGTTGGGTTGTTTTTGAGTCATTTATTAATTCCTCAATACTATTATAATTTTACAGGCAAAAAAATATTAGGCACATTACAATGCTAATCGTATAAATGTTTATTTTCCACAGCATTTTTTAAACTTAATACCGCTTCCACAAAAGCAAGGATCATTTCGCCCGGATTTAGGGGCTTTGTCAATCATTTTATATTTTTTTTAACGTTCTTTTTGGATTTGTTCAGAAAGAGCGTCAAATTTGTTTTGGGTATGGTTGAAAAAAGTTTTTAACCCAGGGCAAAGACAGCTAAGATTTTGGGATGGGTTTCCTTGGTACATCCGATTTTTAAGGCAGTCTCCAGCGCATAATTCAAGGTGATCACAGGTTGAGCATTTTTCATTCCATTGTTTTTTCTGGGCACCGAATTCAAGATAAGCAGGAGAATGCATCATTTCTTCCCAGGATGTTTCCATGATATTGCCTATTTTAAGCGGTTTTTCAACAAAGAAATCGCAAGGGTATATATCCCCGTTGTGTTCAACCACAAAATATTGACAGCAATTGTCACCCATAACGCAGACATCATTTATTCCATCCACTTTTTTAGAAAGAATGGAATCAAAATTCCGCACAGATACAGAAAATATGTCTTTGGGATACCATAAATCAAAAAGATTGCACATAAACAGTCCCCATTCATCTGCCGTTATGGCAAAGGGCAGCAGGTTTTTGTTTTCATCAGATTCAGCACAGGGAATATATTGATGGTAATAAAAACCCATATTTTTCAGGTAGTGATAAATCTCATGGGCATGGTCAACATTTGCCTTGCTGACAAGGGTAAGGATATTAAATTGCACATTATTGCGTTTTAAAATTTCGATTCCCTTTATCACATCTTTGTGCGTGGCATTTCCCTTAGTGGTTCTCCGATATAGGTTGTGGATTTCTTCAGGTCCGTCAAGGCTGCACCCCACAAGAAATTTATAGGTGGCAAACAATGCTGCCATCTTATCTGTAATAAGGGTGGCATTGGTTTGGATTGAGTTGCTGATTCTGGCACGGGCAGAGCCATGTTTTTTTTGAAATTCAATGGCCTTGGAAAAAAAATCAGTCCCCATTAGTGTGGGTTCTCCACCCTGCCAGCAGATTGAATATGAGCCTTGCGCTGTTTCCATATATGTTTTTATCAAGTGCTCAAGTACTGAATCAGACATCCTGTGTTGTTTTGTCTCAGGATAAAGATTTTTTTTGGGCAGGTAAAAACAATATTCACAGGCAAGATTGCAGTCTGCAGATGTGGGTTTTACAAGTAAGCTAAAGGGGCGCATTAAAAATTTCCTCTTAGAATCTATGAATTTTTCTTAACACGCTTCACATATTTTTCAAGATCCATACTAACGGCTTTGTCAATTATCATGTCAGGACTGTTTTCAAGAATTTGTTTGAACATTTTGTTTGCCTTTTGTTTTATATCCAGACTACCATTTTTTTCCCATTCATCAAAACTCTTATTTTCAGAAACCAGGGGTTCCCAAAAACTTCTGCAATATTTCAATGTGCTTGGATGCATAAGGTATGATCCGCCATGCCCCACTTCTTTAATGATATTTTTTGAAAAATCATCTTCAAAACTGTCAATCCCTTTTACCACAAAGGCTGACCTTGACATTATTTCTTCATCAATGATGAATTTTTCATAGGACACTGTCATGATGGCATCAAGTATTCCAAAACACTCGTTAACAACATTGACACCTGACATGGCCAGCATTAAATAATTCTGCATTGTTTCAAATCCTGCCTGGCAGTCAATTGTTTTAGAATCCGTAAGTCCTGCCATGCATCTTGTGGGAAGACCATAGAGTTCAGTGGCAAGCTGGATGCCCGCAATATTGATGTGATTGGATACAGGAGAACCCGTGATATAGCTTGCAGTGCGCATATTGGGGATAGCAGAAGCAGGCGAATAAATAAAAGGAGTTCCTTCATTAATCAGCTGGGATAAAACAAGCCCGGCAAGAATCTCAACGTTTTGTAATACCACTGTTCCCATAGGGTCTATAGGAGCCGTCACCCCTGACATGGCACAGGTTAAGGCCATTATTGGTTGACCATGTTTTGCATAAGCCAGCATGGTTTCACAAGGGGTTTTGTCATATTGCAAAGGACTTAAAGGGTTTAAAGACACTCCAATCAGGTGTTTGTTGGTAAGGCAGTCAGAGTCCCCCATGTATATTTTAACCATATCAAACATCTGGTTTATTTCTTTTTGGGTGCCCACATAGCCAAAAAGAGGCTTGTCTGTATGATGCAAAAGCTGTTTAAAGATATCCAGATAGCGATGGGGATTTTTCACATCACTGGGTTCAACAGGAATCTGGCCTACAATGGAACACATTTTGCTCTGCTGACCCAATTTATATAAATTTATCAGGTCTTCCATGGTTCCGGGTCTTCTTCCCTTATCCAGGTCCTGAATATAAATGGGGCCGTTATTCATGCTGACATGTATGCCCTCCTGCTTTGTGCCGACATTGATCGATCGATCACAATTTAATGCCTCCCATTTAAAACAATCAGGAGATGACTTCACAGCCTTATCTACCATCTCTTCCGGTATAAAAACGATTTGTCCATCAACTTTTGCACCATGGTTTTTAAAGATGTCGAGACATTCTTTGGACTGAAATACAACTCCGGTGTTGGCAAGGATATCCAGACTTGCTTCATGTATTTTTGATAAAGTCTCAGTCTTAAGTAGTCGGAAATTAGAAGCTATTGACATTTTGAAAAATTCTCCCTTTTTGTCAGATTGAAAATAATGGCTTAACTCCTTTTTGCCGCAAAAGATCAAACCTTGTGCCGGGCACAAGTACAAAGTAGAAATTGCAATAGATGTACCAATGCTTTTAATTTATAGAAAAGAAAAATAAATGAAAGATTTAACCAAATATTAAAAAAGCTTAACAAGTAATGAACCAATGGTCTGCATATTTTATAAAATTATTAAATCAGTACCAATATTTAAAATTCATGTAAAGAAATATTCAATTATACCAAAGAAAAGCATAATGCCCACATTGAAACAAGGTAGGAAAAAAGGGTTCATAGTATTATCTGTCAGGAGTCAAATTCGACAAATTACCGAGCGCTCCATCCACCAGTCCGGGCTTTTCATATTTGACCAAACAGGTCATGGCCGGTTTCAACTGATTGCAGGAGAGCGAAGACTCAGAGCCATTAAAGAGTATACTGACATGAAGATGATTCAGGCAAAAATTGCAGATGTAGACGATCTTCAGGCAAGAAGGATAAGCGCTGCTGAAAACCTTTTAAGACAAGATTTATCCGCCATAGAATCCATTGAAGCGACCAT
>CALGRI010000046.1 GCA_937880875.1 uncultured Pseudomonadota bacterium | reverse complement strand
AATTCCGAGGCTGCGCAACCTCCAGTGCAGGTACCGCAGGTCAGACAAAGATCAAAATTCGCATCAGGTACTTTCGCGAGAACCGCATCTTTAAATTCGATGTCAAGGGTATCAATCTTAATTGCCTCTGCCATTTTAAAACTCCCCCTTATCTTAATTTGGCTGCATTCAGATACGGCACCAGGTTATCAACACCGCCAATGGTAATGATATGAACACCCTGGCAAATATCTTTCAGGCTGTTAACAGTATCGGCAAAAAGCTCCATGCTTGCCTTTTGTTTATTGGGTGCTTTCAAAAGCTTCTGGATGACCCATTCAGGTACAAGTCCGGATTTAAAATGGCGGTTCAAAAATTTACCCATCCCTGCTGTTCTCAAAATCATGACTTCAGCAATGACAGGGACGTGAAAAGGCTCAACCTGCTTCATGAACCTGGCAAACTGGTCAACATCAAAAATAGGCGTCGTCAAAAAATATCCAGTACCCACATTCATCATATCTTCCATTTCTTCCATGCCGCGCTTTGGCATGTTTTTCCCCCAGGGTGTTTCAATGCCGGAACCCAGGACAAAATCAATCTTTTTGTCAAGCTCTTTTCCTTCAATGGTAACCCCTTGTTTCAAATGATCCATAACCGATGCCAATTTACCTGAATCCACATGGAAGAACATGGATTCCTGAAGCGTGTCCCCTGCAATCCGATAGTCTTCTGTAAATACCAGAAGATTTTCAACCCCGGTCTCATGGGCAAGAGTCAGGTCTTTTTGCAACTGGAATCGATTTTTATCTCGTGTAGTGGTTTGATAAATCGCATTCAAATTGTTCTGTTTTAAAATACCACAGGTTTTGATGGTGTCACTTACCACGCCTTCGAGGTCTATTTCCGAGACAGACACGCCGTCCACACGACCTTTTACCCTGCCAAGGCTTTCAACAAACGCATCTGGTTCTTCATCGCCGAGGGGGACTTGTACTTCGGAGGTCACAACAAACCTCTTTTTTTCCAAAGATTCCTTTAAATTCATGATCGGCCTCCTTCTTATTTTAATCCCAATAATTTGGCCACTTCATCCTTGAGTTTGGACAGGGGCAACGGCTTTGACAGGCAAATATCCGCACCATTTTCTTTCATTTGTGCGAATTTATCGTCATCCAGGTATGCGGATAAGACGATAATTTTTATATCCTTTGTTTTCTCGTTGGACTTGATCTTTTTACAGACTTCATAGCCCTTGATATCCGGCATCATGATGTCTAAAATCAAAAGATCAGGATGAAAATGATTGACCTGAAGTCCAGCCTCAAAACCGTCTGAAGCGGAAAGAACCTCATAATCAAATTCATCTTCTTCCAACGCCTGTACAATTGACTCAACAATGATCAAATCATCATCCACGACAAGAATTTTTTTTCTGGCACCGTCATCTTTCTCTTCAGGGATCGGGATTCCCTGGCTTCGCATAAAGGTTTCCAGGTCAGACTTCTTTATCCTGCGATGCCCGCCAACAGTGCGATACGCCTTAATGTGTCCGGCTTCCACCCAATTGATAATGGTTTTAGACGAAACATTGCAGTATTTGCTTGCGGTGAATACAGTCAACGTGTCTTCCATAGCACCTCCTTAATTTTATGTGATTTCTTACTTTAGTTATTATAGTTATTCTATAAAATCTACCTTGTCAAGTAAATAAATTTAAATATAATAAAAATAATAACTATAATAGCTGTCCGGACGAAATCAGAGAAGAGAAAAGATGTTTTGCAGTCTATTTGTCTGCCAGAGGAAGCATAATAGAGAACCTTGTCCATTGTCCTTCTTCAGATTCAACTATAATCTCCCCGCCATGGTCTTTGATAAAGCCATAGCAGACAGAAAGCCCTAACCCCACCCCTTGAACGCTCTCGGTCTTGGTCGTAAAAAAAGAATCAAAAATCTTTTTAATATGCTCGGGTTTTATACCGGTTCCCGTATCCTTAACAATGATAAAAAGTTTTTTAGGAACAACCTTGGTTGTTATTTCAAGATTGCCACCATCGGGCATGGCATACATGGCGTTGGAAAATAGATTGATAAACACCTGACGCAATTGATCCTTGGAGGCAAAAATAAGCCCTGGTTTTTCCGCAAGATCAATCATAACCTTTATACTGTTTTCCCTGAATCTCTTTTCATATAACAGCATCAGTTCATCAATAACCACATTAATATCTATTGCCTGACGTTCCGCCTGATCAGGCTTTGAAAAAGACAGCATTTTTTTCAGCATTTCTGCCAGCCGTTCAATCTCCGACAAAGACATATCCAGAAGTCTTCGCCGCTTGTTTTCAGGCGGAATTTCGGTTTTCATCAATTCAAGGGTGTTCATAATACCAAACAGCGGGTTGTTCAATTCATGTGCAATCTGAGAGGTGAGCCGTCCCATGGCAGCCAGCTTTTCTGACTGGAGCAGATGTTGTCTTGCCGCACTGAGTTCTCTTTCAGTTTGAAGCCGTTCCTTTAAATCTACAAATATCGCAACCGAAGCCAGCTCGTTGCCGTTTCCATCATAAATAATGCTGGCAGAAAGGTTTCCTTCAACCAGCTCACCGTCCTCCCTTTTAAAATTCAATGGATAGGAATTCAGCTTGCCCTTGCCCCCGAACTTTTCATCCTTCATCATTTCCGTGACATTTTTGGCCACTTTATTGGAAAAAATCTGCTGGATGCTCATTTTTCCAACCACTTGCTCAGACTTAACCCCGAAAACATCTTCAGCAACCTGGTTCCACAGACTGATAATCCCTTCCATATCCATTACCATAATAGCATTGGGAGAACAGGAGATGATCTTATCCAGAAAATCATGGGCCTCTTTTATCTCAGTCTCATGTTTCTTTCTCCTGGTCTGATCCACAACGATCCCTTCATATCCCAGAATATTCCCCTTCACGTCATACCTGACAATACTGGTTAAAAGAATATGTAGAATATTTCCGTCCCGTTGCCTCCACCTTAACTCGTAATCAACGACCTTTCCTTTTTTTTCTATAATATCGGTATATATACGCCTGTCCTCGGGACTTAAATAAACATCCCTTGCAAGATCAAGGGAAAGAAACTCTTCTTTATCCTGATACCCAAGCATTTTTAACAGCGCGGGATTGACATCCAAAAACCGCCCCTGCTTGCTGCTGACGAACACACCACACCCAACATGCTTAAAAAGTCTCTGGTAGCTTTCTTTTGAAGATTTCAGTTTGGCTTCCCGCTGTACTCTGCGAGTAAGATCACGATATATGGATAGTTTGGATTTTGTTCCGTCCTGGTTGGTTACCGGGAGCTCTGACAAAAAAAATGTTTTGTCAACAGATTCAATATAAACCTCACTGTGATTGGTTTCATTCTTAATAAAAACTTCATCATGTTTGCACCAGTCACAAGGCTTATCAGATCCGATCAATACTTCATGGCATTTCTTTCCGACCCCTTCGCCAAACAATTCTTTCATGAACTTATTCATGTATTCAACTGTATAGTCCTCGCTAATAATATAGATGCCATCTTCAAAAGCATCCAAAGCATCCAGAAGTCTTGGAGTGTGATCAGTCATGGAAAATCTCCTTTAAACTAAAAAGTAAATTATTTTTAAATAAATACTTGCAGTTTTATTTTTTGTCAAGATCAGCATCGCCAGCACATTTTTTTAGCCAGGAACATCGTTTTTTAATCTGTTCTCTTTGGCTTCCCTCTTTCAGAAACCTTTTGAGTATGATAGTAAAATACCTGCCAAGGATTGCAAAGGAGCATT
>CALGRI010000045.1 GCA_937880875.1 uncultured Pseudomonadota bacterium | reverse complement strand
CGGGCCTGGGTATAAAGATCTTCTCTTAATCCAAATGGTCGCATATCACGGTACAAAACAAACACTTTCATTGCAGGATTTATTGATTTTAATTTCAAGGCGTTTCTGATGGATTGAGTACAGCATACTTTCGAACAATAGGGCCGCTCCGGTATCCTTGACCCCACACACTGGATAAAGACCGCCGAGTTAGTGGATTTCAGATCTTCATCACTATTTAAAAGTTTTTGATCCAGTTCAAGCCCGGTTATAACACGGTCATCTTCTCCATAAAGATGCTCCTCAGGCTTTAACTCTGAAGCACCGGTACAAATAATTGTTATGCCGTGCTTCAGCGTTTCAGTGCCACCGTTTTTGTTGATATGGGTTTCAAAATTTCCAACAAATCCATCCACATTGGTTATTTCAGTATTCAGGTGAATATCAATCAAGGTATTGTCTTCAACAGACTTTATCATGGCTGATAGATGACTCTGAATATCTTCACCCTGCCAGGTTTGATACAGATTATTTGCCTGACCGCCAAGCTTGTCTTCCTTTTCCAGAAGGTGGGTGTGATATCCTTGATCGGCAAGTGTCTTTGCAGCTATGATGCCTGCAACACCGCCACCTATAACCAGTCCTGACTGATGGATTTCAAGACTGGGTTCTTTTAAGGATTCATGCAGGGCAACCTTGGCTGTGATCATCCTGACCAGATCTTTGGCTTTTTCAGTCGCTTTTTCAGTCTCTTTGGCATGTATCCATGAACATTGGTTCCTGATATTGGCCATATCAAAAAGATATTTATTAATGCCTGCATTTGTTAATGTCTCCTGGAACAGACCCTCATGGGTTTTGGGTGTACAGGCGGCTATGACAACCCGGTTTAATTGTTTTTCCTTGATAATGTTTGTAATGGCATCCTGGGTATCCTGGGAACAGGAAAACATATTTTCCTGAGCGAATTCAACATATGGTAGCTTTTTAGCCATTTCAACCACAGCAGGCACATCAACTACGCCTGCTATATTGGTCCCGCATCTGCAAACAAAAACACCTATTCTCGGGGCTTCGCCCGTTACATTAATTTCCTGGGGAATCTCTTTGGTTTTTGTAAGAGACCACCTTGATTCCTTCAGATCTATGCCTGCCATACCGGCGGCAGCACTGGATTCAATTACTGAAGAAGGTATATCTTTTGGCGCTTCAAATGCACCGCAGATAAAAATTCCGGGTTTTGACGTCTTAACCGGTTCAAAACTATTGGTGGTGACAAAATTATAGTGATCAAGCTTAATATCCATTTTACCTGCAAGCTCAATCGCTTCATTGCCGATGCACAGGCCAACGGATAATACCACAATATCAAAGGCTTCTTTTTGTCTGATTCCAGTTTCATCTATGTAATTAATGATTTGTGTACCCGTCTCTGGATCAGGAACAATATTTGTGATTTTGGATTTAACAAATCTTATTCCAGATTCATCTTTGCCCCTGTTATAGAAATGTTCATAATCCTTTCCATGGGTTCTGATATCCATATAGAAGATAGCAGTATCCAGAGGATCATGACTATGTTCCTTGGCCAGCATTGCTTCTTTTACAGCATAGGTACAGCAGACAGAAGAACAATATCCATTGGAACCCAGGTGGTTGTCCCTGGAACCTATGCATTGCAGCCAGGCTATTTTTTTAGGCTCTTTTTTGTCAGAAGGCCTTACCAGGTGCCCTTCATAAGGTCCGGCAGAAGAAAGGATTCGTTCAAACTCAAGACTTGTCACAATATTTTTAGAATTTTTATATCCATAAACATCATGCTCACCTGGATCATAGGGTTTGCAGCCCGAAGAAATGATAACAGAACCAACATTCAATGTGATATCTTTTTGCTGATCCTCATAATTGATTGCATTGGTGGGACAGGTTTTTTCACATATCTGACATTTTCCCATGGTCAGAAAAATACAATTTTTTGCATCAATTGAATATTTTAAAGGCACTGCCTGGGGGTATTTTACATAAATTGCTTTTCGTTTTCCAAGGCCTTCATCATATTCATTGTCAACTTTTTTTGGACACTTTTCAGCGCATAAACCACAGGCAATACATTTATCCATGTCAACAAATCTTGGATGTTGAACAATATCGACTTTAAAGTCGCCTGCTTCACCAGAGATATTTTTAACTTCAGATAAGGTTAGAAGTTCAATATTTATATGCCGGCCGACCTCGACCAGTTTTGGTGAAATAATTCACATGGCACAATCATTGGTAGGAAATGTCTTGTCCAATTGAGCCATAATCCCGCCAATGGAAGGAGACCGCTCCACAAGATAGACATAAAATCCTGAATCAGCAGCATCAAGTGCTGCCTGCATACCGGATATTCCACCTCCAACGACCATTATTGAACCGATTTTTTTTACTGACATTTTTTCTCCTATAAACAACCTGACTTTAATATTTTTTATAATAAATCTTTATTCAACACTTTGAGTTTCTTTTTTTATCGCCTTTTTCTTAATCAATTCTTTTTCTTTAGATTTATTCTTTTTTGGTTTTTTTTCTTTTTTAGCTTCAGTGTCAAAAAGCTTGGAATAAACTTGATTCAAATGTTCATTATCAAGATTATCTGGGCTGTCAATCCCCAATTCTTCTTTTCCAATTCCCATACGAAGTCCTAAAAGCTGTGTATAAAGTATTGATGGAAGGTTGTATCCTTTATTTCTTTTTGAAACAATCTGATCCTGAATTTTATCAAATTGCATATGGCACCAGGGGCAGGCCACACAAATAAAATCAGCACCTGCTTTTTTGGCATTTCCAAGTTTTTTTTCAGTAAGGTCATAGGATAAATTATCATTAATCCCAAGGACAGGTGCCCCACAACAATCCAGTTTGCCTGGCCACTCAATGCTTTTTGCCCCGGTAATATTTACAAGATTATCAAAAATTGATGGGGAGACCGGATCATCAAACTGCATTATTTCAGAAGGACGAAGGGCATGACAGCCATAATGGGTGGCTATTTTAAGATCTTTATAATGATCTATAATTTTTTTATTCAGCTCATCAATTGTAATGTCATTATGCAATACTGACAAATAGTTTGATATTGAAGATGTCCCATTATATTTGAGGCCTTCTTTACCAAGGATTTTATTAATATTAACTTTTAATTCATTATCCTCTTTTAAAAGTGCATTGGCTTTTTTAAGGCTTCCAAAACAGCATTGGCAAAGGGTCAGTATATCTTTTTCCGCATTTTCAGCTAATGCAATATTTCTGGCCGATGACAGAATCCATGCGGTTTGATCTGTGTTTTTCAAAGGATAACCGCAACAATTGAAATCTTTGATATCAGCAATATCAATATTTAATTTTTCCAACACAGCTCTTGCTGACATTTCGTATTGCCCAACTTTTGCCGGAATGTTACATCCAATAAATAATGCGAATTTTTTCATATTTTTTCCATTGCCATACTAGTAAAATGGTGAAATTTTTTTAACAAGTTTCATATATTTATATAATCATAAAATACGTCATCACTCTTTTTGGGAGTAAAAACAATCTTTGGACACTTTGTTTTTAAGTTCATAAAAGATATCAGTTACTTTAACATTTTGGGGACAGTGTTCCTGGCATTGATAACAGGTGACGCAATCCCACAGCATATTAGATCCCAGTGCAAGATTTTCAAGGCCAAGACCTATTGATCTCATCATTTGGTGAGGAAGTAGGTCAAGAACCTGTTCTGGTTTTTCATAATTCATTACCACAGGACAGACATTGGTACAATTTTCACATGAAAAACAATAGGCAAATGTAGCATCCTGAATAGCCAGTTCTTTATTGTCCTTCAATTCATTGCTCGTATCGGTCAAGGACAGGACATCTTCTGAGCGGCTCTTTTTTTTGTACTTAGAAGCGATAATACCCCTGGCATGTTTGGCCGGCATATCAGCAAGGGTGGCACCAAAATCGTCTTGATTATAAGTACGATTATATGAATAAGGTGACAATACAAGGGATGTGATCGATGCCCCGGACCTGATAAATTCCTCTCTGACATCGTACCAGAGTTCCTTAAGGTTTATTCCGGCCGGACAGACAACCGTGCACCTGTCACAATTTGAACAAAGAAAAATACCTTCCTGAATTGCCATAAATTGTGATGAGCCAAGGTCTTTGGTTTTAAAATACTGCCGAAGGGAGACCATTCTTTCAGATGGCAGGATGTTCACATTATTTTTAACATCATAGGCAGGGCCTTGTGAGCAAGTTTTACTACAGGTGTTACAATGAACACATGCATCAAGTTCAATAAGCTGACGCGTGGCAATATTCAAAGGGTCTGATTTGTCTCTTTGCATTATCGCATTGGTGATTAAACTTACGGGAGTTGTTATCATATGAAGCATTTTGGTAAAGGGCAAAAGCGCAAGACCGATAAAGCAGGCAAGTATATGAAAATAATATAAAATATTTACCATACCCATGCTATCCAGAAGACCTCCCACGGGTTTCATCATTTTTGATATTGCATACCCGGCAAATGCTGCTTGTGGCCTTGTATGACAGTCAACGCAGCTCTCATTATTGATTTCTTCACCAGCCGCAAGGGTTTCTGGTGAAATCTGCTCTATAATAATATTGGGAGAGACAAGCCCATAATATTTTACCCAGTACGCTTCCAAAGCAAGTATATCTTCTTTATAATCAAGGGCTGAAAAATCTTTTTCCATGTTTTGAAAATCGGTATGGGAAATAATTTTTGCCCCTTCTAAAAAAAATCCGGATAGAATAATGATAGCGACAATAAAAATGGCATAGATATCTGTTTTATTGGTATAAAGCCTGTGGATTTTCATAAAAAACCGACGGCAAATGGCAATGATAATTCCAACCAAAACCATGAAACCGAAAAAATCTCTCAGGAACATAAAAGGATTTACAGTTGAATAATAATAAGAGAAAATTTTTTCAGACACAACCGACT
Organism: uncultured Pseudomonadota bacterium; assembly: GCA_937880875.1. Taxonomy (GTDB): domain Bacteria; phylum Desulfobacterota; class Desulfobacteria; order Desulfobacterales; family Desulfobacteraceae; genus Desulfobacula. Next base: position 3,193 of record CALGRI010000045.1, on the reverse strand, counting down.
CCAGGGCGTGCATAAAGAACAGCAGTATAAACCCCCAGAAAATAAGCATATGCATTACCCATCTTAAAGCATCCTGTTTCAGGATTTTATATTGGAAAAGCACATCAAGAATGAATATCTTCAGTATAATTATAATTTTTGGACTGAAAATAACGCCGGGCATTGCTTTTAAACTTGAAATCAATCTTTGGGAAAAAAAGGAATTTTGCGCTTGAATTCCGATTTTGCATGAAAACCATTGGACAATTTTAAAAATCATTCCAATAGCAAATATTATAAGTGACAAATTAAACAAAAGATCAAAAGTCATAAACCCGTTCTCCTAAATCCACAGACCGCGTAATAATTTATAAGTATTAAGTATTTTTATTGGTTTTCACCAGTCATGTTTGTTATGTCTTACTTCTACTGCAAAAAAAATTTAATACTGCGTGAATACCACACACAAAAAAATAATAAAAGTGTTATCAACTTAAAAAAAATATAAATATAAATTTTATATTCAATTAGCACAAATTGAGTTATAAGAGTATCAAACAAGGCTTGTCAACAATTATTGAACGAGTGTAAACATTGTTTATGAAAAGAATTATTGTCATCTGCGGACCCACTGGAATCGGTAAAACTTCTTTTGCCATCTCAGTTGCCAGGCGGTTTAATGGAGAAATCATTGGTGCTGATTCAATGCAGATCTACAAACACATGAATATCGGCACTGCCAAGCCGGATACCGAAGAATTAAAACTGGTACGGCACCATCTTGTTAATTTTGTTGATCCCAAAGAGGATTTTGATGCGGGCAAGTTTGTTAAAGCTGCCGATAACGCCATTGAAGATATTAGTGCCAGGGGAAAAATTCCCATTATCGCAGGTGGTACAGGACTTTACATCAGGGCTCTTTTACATGGATTATTCCGGTCAAAACCTATATGCCCTCAAACAATATCAGAATTGACCAGAGAACTTGAAGAAAAGGGGAGCACAAGCCTTTACCAAAAACTTGAAAAATGTGATCCTAAGGCCGCAAAAAAAATACATCCTAACGATTCTTTCAGGGTGATCAGAGCATTAGAGGTTTGTCAGACTACTGGCCAGAAAATTTCTGATCGCCAAAAAAACCATAACTTTGAGGACCAGAGATATAATTTTTTTAAAATTGGACTCTACATGGACAGGGGGAAATTATATGACCGGATCAATAAAAGGGTTGGACTGATGCTTAATCAAGGTTTGCTCAACGAAGTGACAACCCTGACGCAAAAGGGTTATTCTTTTAACTTAAAATCCATGCAATCAATTGGGTATAAGCATATGGCCATGTTCATCAACAATCAAGTTGATTGGGAAGAAGCGGTCAGATTATTTAAAAGGGATACAAGACGATATGCCAAAAGGCAATTTACATGGTTTCATAAAGATAAAGATATGCATTGGCTTATGCCTTCTCAGTTAGATGAGGCTGAAAAGATGATAAAAGAGTTTTTGACATAGTCTTTAATTTTACATATAGTTCCAATTCTAACATCATAGGTTACAAACCTGTGAAAGTATAATAAAACAATAAATAAAATAAGTATGAAAATAAATGACACCTAATCATCCAGTTTTTTTACACTATAGATATTTCATCATTTATATGGTTATTTTTTGTCTGTCAGCCTGTACAATGCTGCCGGCAAAACCACCCGTTGAAAAAGACAAGGGGTTAAAACAGACCCCTGCACCGGTAAAAGAAGAAATAGAAGACGACCAGCTAAAGATTTTCATTTTAGAAACTCTGATGACTGACGCCAAGAAATTTTTTTTGCAGCAAAATTACCAGGATGCCTTGCTCGTCTATAACCAGGCCCTTTCTCAAGCTGACGAAAACCAGAAACCCAATATCCTTTCAGCCATTGAAATTGTTCTTGAAGAGACCCCAGCTAAAACCATACAGGAATTTATTAATATAAAAAATATTCATATCCCAAGATCTTTATTACTATACTGGCTTGGTTTGAATTATGCTTCTGAAAATAATATAGTTAAATCCAGGGAAAGATTTGAAACATTTTTGTTACAATATCCTGACCATCCATATTACTCAGATGCAGCCGATCTTTTGGAGGACCTAAAAAAATCAATTTTCAACCGGCACACGATAGGATGCCTCTTACCTTTGACCGGGAAATATGCCATTTTTGGACAAAGGGCATTAACAGGAATTCAATTGGCCATACAGGAATTATCAAAAAAATATGATAAGCCATTCAATCTTATCATAAAAGATACCCAGGCAGACCCGGATATTACCATTGAATGTGTCAGGCAATTATATGAAAATAATGTTGCGGGAATAATCGGACCATTATTGATGGTTAATGAGGCTGGCCAGGAAGCAGAAAAACTTCAAATCCCCATCATTGCGTTGACACAAAAAAGTGATTTCCCTTTAAGGGGAGATTATTTGTTTTCAAATTTTATTACACCTGAAATGCAGGTTCAAACACTTGGCGACTATTTATTTTTAAATCTGGGTATAAAAAAAGTGGCTATTCTTTATCCAAATGAAAAGTATGGAAAAAGGTATATGGAACTTTTCTGGGACATCGTGGATGAACATGACGGAGAAGTTGTCGGTGTTGAGCCCTATGACGGAGAGAAAACAGATTTTGCAGAACCGATACAAAAGCTCACCGGAGAGTTTTTCCCGATTCCTGATTTTTTAAAACCAGAGATAGTTGCACCTGAAAATGAACCCGCATTGAACAATGATCAAATAGATATGGATTCAGCACAAACAGATGCCGAGACAGATACCCGGATTAAAAAAAAAGAAAAAAAAATTGAAATCGATTTTGAAGCATTGTTTATTCCCGATTCCCCTTCAAAACTGAGCATGATTCTACCACAACTGGCTTATTATGATGCCAGGGGCATGTATCTTATCGGAACAAATTTGTGGCATAATGAAAGCCTTTTAAAAGATGTAAAAGGATATAATAAACAGGCTGTTATTGCCGACGGATTTTTTGATGGCAGCAAAAATCCGGCAACATTAGAATTTACAAAAAAATTTGAGGCCGTGTTTAATACAAAACCCAAATTTTTAGAGGCCATATCCTATGACAATGCTTCCATTCTTTTTTTAGCTGCCATGGATGAAACCATTGATTCCAGACAAAGCTTAAAGAATGCCCTCAAATCTCAACGC